>JABTUS010000003.1:0-300000 GCA_015075305.1 Opitutaceae bacterium
GAGAACCAAATTCGAGAGAATTGTGCCGCCCCTTCAGGGCTCTCTGTTCTTGGTTCACCCGTGAACCCATGGCGTTGCCATGGGCTGGGGATATGGCGCCCCTTTGGGGCTCCCGATTCCGACTCAGTCGGTCACGTCGAACCGGGGGTAATGCGCCCCTTTTGGGCTCCGGATTTCGGCTCACTGGGAACCCATGGCGTTGCCATGGGCTGGGGCTGTTTCGCCCCGTTGGGGCTGAGGCATGGTCGTACAACCTGAGATCATATTGTGCGATTCCGATGGGGGAATTGAGCTGGCGGCGTCTTGCGATCATCGACCCATTCCTCTCCCACTTCTTCACCTGCTCCATGGCGATCCGGAGACTTCGCGGATCAATCCGGCTGAACTTCGTAGATTTCAACGAGGGCGATGCCTGCCACACCGTTGGTCGAACTGACGTGGATGGTGTAGCCGCCGGGTTCGAGAGTGAGGAGGAGTGCGCTGTCGGCGCTGCCGTCCGCCAGGGGAAACGCGCCGGCACGGGTGGATTCGGCGCGAATCACATCGGCGTTTGGAGCCGTGTTCCATCGAGTGTTGGATGCCAGGATGCTTGATCCGCGATAGACGCTGAGCGAAGGCTGCGCCAGGAATCCGGGCACGTTGTACGCCGCGAGCCCGGGGCCGACCGCCCGGATCAGAAGTGTCTTGGGAGATCCGGGAGCGAGAACGATGCCCGGGATGAGTATGCCTCCACCCGAGCCAACCTGGGCCCGGATTGACGCATTGGTCAGGCGCGACGCGGCGGTGCCGCCTGCTCCTGCGATGTCGGCATCGTAGACCTCGATCAGACCTATTCCGGGTTCGCCCGACGCCGAGGTCGCATGGGCGGTGTATCCTCCAGGCGGCAGTGTGGTGACGAGAGCGGAGTCCAGGCTGCCTTCCTCAAGGGGAAAGGCTCCCGCGGCTGCTGCGGTGCTGCGCAGTTCGGAGGCGCTGATGGACGTGCCCCAGATCACATTCGCTGCAATCTGCGTGCTACCGCTCCACAGGCTGAGTGCCGGCCTTGCGAGCACACCGCCGACGCCATAGGCCTCCAAACCCGGACCGACTGCGCGAAGGAGGATGCGTTTTTCGCCGCCGCCCGTGATCGTGAATCCCGTGATGAGTGTGGAGCCGCCCGAGGTGACCTCCGCCCTCGAGGACAGATTGATGATGCGGGATGCCCCGGCTGGCGCCGCCAGCGAAATGATCCAGTCGGACAGGAGCTGTTCCGCGGCCAGGTCGTGCTCGCTGCTTCCGATGGGTGGCATGCGGTCGGATCCGCCCGATGCCAAACGCTGCAGAAGGATTGAGTGAAGGCTGTCGCCGGGCGCGACGACACGATTTGCGGGATCGCTGCCGGGGTTGACGAGCGGGCCGTTGAGAATGCCCGCACTTGTCAAGGGAATGGCGGCTCGCGCGTCCCAGTAACCCAAGGCGGGGCCGCCTGGCTGATGACACTGGGAGCAATTCACGTCCAAATAGGAACGGGCCCGCGATTCGAGCGGTTTGACGGAGTCGTAAATCGCCGTCAGTGCCGGCAGCGAAGATGTGTCGCCGGTTGGAGCCGTGCCCGGTGTGAGGTAACCCGCCTGGGCTAGTGCGCTGATGATGTTTGCGCTCCCGCTGGAGAAACTCTGTTCGTGGTTGAGCTGCCGCGTGTTGAAACCAAGCGCGAATCCGCCGGCGCTTGTGTGGCAGCGCATGCAGTCGGATCGGCTGGGATAACGCCAGGTTTGCCGGTGGTCCACGCCGTTTTCGCGGACAACAAATTCCTGGGAGGCTCCCTCTTCGGGAACCAGCGTGGCATCTGTCTGCTCCTGGTTCCAGCGATAGGTGACACCGTAGGCGCCAGACGGAGTTTTCACGAGGAATCGCGTTTCGACGCGCCTGGCTGAAGCGGGATTGCCACGGGTGAGTTCGAGATCGAGATGCTCGATCCAGACAGCTCCGGTTGGAAGGGACCAGTTGCCTGCCGCGGAGAACCCGAAGGAGGATGATGCATCCTTGAGTGCTAACCAGCGCAGTTTCGATGCGTGGTCGGACCATGCGGACGCGATGGGAGAGTAGGGCACGACTCCTGGTGCGGGAGTCAGCGCAACCAGTGACGTGAACGCGCCTGTGGCGCTCAGTGTGGCAGGTGGCAGCGGGCTGCCGGGTGCGGGTGCGGCGGCGATTCGCTTGATCACGTCATCGAGATGATCCGCGAAGAGAATGTCGCCCGTCGCCGGATTCAGGCCGAAGCTGCTGATGCCCCCGTCGGAGGCGATCTGCGTGACGCGATCGGCGCTGACCTTGTTGCCGCCGTCCGGTCGCAGGGCCCAGATGCGACCGCTTGAGTAGTCGGCGAAAATGTAGCGACCGTAGAGCGAAGGCACCTTGTTTCCGCGGTAGACGATCCCGCCGGTCACCGAACCACCCTGGGAGCGCGGGTAGTCCCAGACGGGATCGACAAATGTGGCGGACGCAGGCGGGTTGGGGCGTGGCCCCGCGATGGCGCCCTCGCGATAATTCCAGCCGTAGTTGCCGCCGCGGACAATGATGTCGATTTCCTCGCGCGCACCTTGTCCCACATCTGCGCACCAGAGGCGGCCGGTGGCGGTGTCGAATGACATGCGCCAGGGGTTTCTCAAGCCGACCGCCCAAAATTCGGTGCGCACCGTGGCGGGGGCGATGGCGGCTCCGTTGAAGGTGGTTGCGCCGACGAAGGGATTGTCGGCGGGCACGGAATAGGATTCCGGATGGACGGACGGGTGGGGGTTGGGTGCGAGCGAACCCGGCTTGCGATCGACGTCGATGCGGATGATGCCTGCAAAGAAGTCGCGGGTGATGAGCTGGCTGTTCTGGTATGCATCGTCGCCGCCGCCCTCGTCGCCGAGGGACAGGTAGAGGTATCCGTCGGGTCCGAAGGCCAGTTCACCGCCGTTGTGGTTGTTTGCCTGGTCACGCTGGGAAATCAGCGGGACTTCGGAATCCGGTTCAGCGGCGTTTGGGTTGGATGGGGAAACGGAGAAGCGGGCAAGCCGATCGTGCATGCCAGTGCCGGCGCCCGTGGTGGTTTGTGTCGTGTACCAAACGTAGAAGAAACCGTTTGACGCGAACTGGGGATGGAAGGCCAGGGCAAGCAGGCCGCGCTCGTCGCTGTCGCCTGTGGAGGTGATGGTGCGGCCTGTGATGTCGAGAAAGAGCTGTCGGGTGGGGACAGGAGCCGTGACATCTGGGACAACCCAGATCCTGCCTGGCTTCTCGACGACGAATAGTCGTCGGGTGTCACCCGGTGGCGAAACGAGGGCGACGGGCTGGGTGAAGGAAAGGGATGGGAATACGCGTTCGGTGGCGTATTGGGTCGCCGGCAGATCCGGCGGCATCGCCAGAGACGTTGCGTTGGTGCGGATGAGTGGCTGGGCGACAAGAGAGGCGGCAGTTGTCGCGAGCGCCGGAAGCAGGAGGTAAAGTGGGATTCGGACCATGCGCATCAGTACCGAGAGAACACGAAGCGAAACACGGAGCGGGACAGAATTGGAATGGGTCAATGAGAATACGTTCCGGCGTTGTGGCGCAAGGCGCGTTCCCTGGGCATGACAAAGCATGTCATCTCCAGCGGAGGGGGGGATGCGTGCCACGCCAGCGGAGAGGGGATGCATGCAGCAATGGCGGGTGCATGGCTGGTCAACGCCAGCGGAAGTTTTCTTTATTTTGGAGATGACATGCTTTGTCGTGCCCTGGGGACGTGCGTCGCAATACAGCGCGAGATAGTCGAATCCCGGCAAGTCAAGGTGGGGAAGGACTCGGGAAAGTCCGTTGGTTGACATGCAACCCTGAATTGGGGTGACGGCGGGCGTGCGGTTTTTCGGGAGCGGGCGCAGGATTGTGGAATGGCGGAGGAATTGTCGTGTTGCGAACGGGCGCCGGTGCTCTGGCTATTGCTTCCGTGGATGGCGGGACTCTCGCTGGGGCGGGTCGTTGAGGCACCGTTGAATCATGCGGTGGTGCTCGGGGCTGGTGTTGGCTGCACGCTCCTGTCCGCGGTGTTTTCGCACCGGCTCGTGGTCTGGGTGATTGGGTTGAATGCTGGTGTGATTCTGGTGGGTGCGAGTTGGTATCAGCTCTGCAGGAACCGGCTGCCGGAATGGGAAGGGCGGGCACCGCGGGAAGTCGTTGTTGGCGTCGAGGTCGAACGCCTCTTTGCGGCCAAGCCGGATCCGCGAAAGGCATCAGGCCTCGGACGCATTGTGCATGCCCAGGCTCATCTTGCCTCCCTCGTGGGGCAGTCGGTTCAATTTTCCGGCAGGCTGCGCGGTGGCGTGCCGAGGCTAGTTCGATCTGCGGTTGTTGAGATGATCGGTCAGCTCGAAACCGTTCCGCGCCTGGCGCCGCCTTCGACCTTTGAAGGTTACCTGTCGGGGATTGGAGTGAACTTCAAACTGACGCGGGCACGAATCACGAAGGAGCGTGTGCCGGCGTCCGTCTATTGGAAATGGTGCGATCGCATGCAGGGTGAGATGGCGGATCGATTGGCCAGGGGACTTGAGAAGCATCCGGGGCTTGTCGCTGTTCTGCGTGCGGTGCTGCTGGGAAGCATCGGTGAATTGAGTGAGCGACAGGACGAGTGGTTCACGCAAAGCGGCACGCTGCACTTGTTCTCCGTGAGCGGGCTGCACATCGGGGTGATGGCTCTGGCGTTGACCGGCATGCTGGTTGTCCTCCGTGTACCCGCATGGGCGCGATTCTTCGTGATCGCGATCCTCATCTGGCTCTATGTCGACATCACGGGACGGGTGCCATCAGCGGTGCGTGCGTTTCTCATGGTCATGCTGTTTCACGGTGCGCGCGTGATGCGGCGACCGTCGAACAACCTGTCGATGCTCGTCGCAACGGCAATGATCGTTCTCGTCGTCGATCCCCTGCAGTTGTTCAGCGCAAGTTTTCAGATGAGCTATGGCATTGTTCTCGCGCTGCTCGCTTTGGGTCTGCCGATGACGCGCGCATGGGAGATTCGCCATCCGCCTTATCCCGGCGTGCCGGTGGCGCTGTGGAGCTGGCGGCACCGGCTGCTGGATGCGATGCGCAGGAGTTCGATCGGTGCGGTGGCGGTGGGCCTGGCCACGATGCCGGTCAGTGTGGTGACGGGGCTGCTGACGTTTGCCTTGATCACACCGGGTGCGTTGATCGCGAATCTGGTCTGCATTCCCCTGGCATCGATCGGACTGCTTGGAGGATTTGCATCGATTGTGGCGGGTGCCTGCGGCGAGACGTCGCTCAGCATCCTGTTCAATCACGCGGCCGCGCTTGTCCTCGCACTGGTCGACCGCGGGGCGGAACACTTTGTGGAACTCCCGGGCGTTTCCATTACCGGAAGCTTCCGGGCTCCATGGATCGGTTATCTTGTGCTCGTAACACTCGTCGCGCTCCTGCTGACTGGCCTGCAGAACGGCTGGTCGCGGCGCGTCGGGGGGTTCTGGCCGCCATTCGTTTTCACCGGGCTGGTGATCATCTTCCTGGTGACATTTCACGGCGGATAGATCAGACTGCCGGAAACATGAAAAGCGCCTACGAACTCGCGATGGAACGTCTTGCGAAGTCCGACCCGATCCAGGGTCGCCCGTTGACCCAGGAGAAGAAGGTGCGGCTGAGCGAGATTGACACGATATTCAAAGGAAAGATGGCGGAGCGCGAAATCTTCCTGAAGAAGCAACTGGAGGAGGCGCTCTCCGCGGGAAAGTTTGAGGACGCCGAGAAGGTGCGGGCGCAGATTGCTTCCGAGCGCGCACGTCTTGAAGAGGAGCGCGAGGACGAGAAGGAACGCGTCCGCCGGTCGGAGTAGACAGCGATTCGCTGCAAGTCTTCAGACCGAAAGCGCTGTTGCCAAATGGCGTCGACAAGACTGCGTTGACCCTGGGCTGAGGCGGCGCATAGGATCGTCTCTTTATGTCCACGCCGTCCGCCACGCCCGACAATCTCATGGATGCCGTCGTTTCGCTCGCGAAGCGACGCGGCTTTGTTTTTCAGTCATCGGAAATCTATGGGGGGCTGAATGGCTTCTTCGACTACGGTCCGATGGGCGTGGAGTTGAAGAAGAACATCAGGGATGCCTGGTGGCGCGACATGGTGCAGCGCCGGGACGACATCGTTGGTGTCGAGACCTCGATCATCATGCACCCGAAAGTCTGGCAGGCTTCGGGTCACGTCGAGGGGTTCACCGATCCGTTGGTTGACTGCAAGGCCTCGAAGCAGCGCTTTCGGGCGGACCAGCTTTTCTTCGCCCCGGTGCTTGTCGATGGAAAGACCGTGGGCTATGTGTCGGTGCTCGAGAGCGAGCGCACGACCGAGGATCTCCAGGAGGCGGCGGAGCTTTTCAAGCGCAAGCGCGGAATCCAGGGGCAGCTGGCGCCGGTGCAACCCCGCGACATGACCGAGTGCAAGCCCGAGGAGGTGGCGTTGATTCCATCTCCCGCGACGGGCGAGCCCGGCAGCCTCACGCCGCCGCGCGCGTTCAACATGATGTTCGAGACCTACGTGGGTGCGCTGCGCGACGCCTCGGCGGTCAGCTACCTGCGACCGGAAACTGCGCAGGGCATGTTTGTGGATTTCAAGAATGTCGTGGACACGGGGCGCGTGAAGCTGCCGTTCGGCATCGCGCAGGTCGGCAAGTCGTTCCGCAATGAGATCACGCCGCGCAACTTCATCTTTCGCTCGCGCGAATTTGAGCAGATGGAGATGGAGTATTTCATCCACGAGGACGCCGACTGGGCCAAGTGCCACCAGGAGTGGATCGAGTGGTGCCGCCAGTGGCTGATCTCGATCGGTCTGCCGGAGTCCCATCTTTCGCTCTACACGCACCCGAAGGAGAAGCTGTCGTTCTACTCCAAGGGAACCGTCGACATCATGTTCCGGTATCCCTTTGGCGTGCAGGAGCTGTGGGGCATTGCGGCGCGCGGCAATTACGATCTCAGCCAGCACGCGCAGGCCTCGGGCAAGCCGCAGGAATTTTTCGACGAGACGTCGAAGAAGAAGTTCGTTCCGCACGTCATCGAGCCTGCCGTCGGTGTCGATCGCATCTTCCTTGCCGCGCTCTGCGCCGCCTATGCCGAGGAGGAGGTGAAGGATGAAAAGGGTGCGGTCGAGAAGCGCACCGTGCTGCGCCTCAGTCCGCGCATTGCGCCGGTCAAGGTGGCGGTGTTTCCGCTGCTCAAGAACAAGGAGGCGCTTGTGGGCCGCGCGCGCGAGCTCTACCGGAGGCTTCAGCGCCGGTATGCAGCCTTCTACGATGACGCGGGCGCCATTGGACGCCGCTATCGCAGGCAGGACGAGATTGGCACACCCTGGTGTGTGACCATCGATTTCGACACCATTGAAAAGGACGGCACCTTCACCCTCCGCGAACGCGATTCGATGCAGCAGAGGCGGATTGGCGAGGATGAGCTGATGCGCCTGCTCGACGAGCAGGTCTATTGAGGAACCGGCGACACCTCGCGGCAGCATGTTGCGCTGGAGTGGAAGAATCCTGATCGCCTATCTGTCCGTTTGGGCGGCGGTCCTGCTGTTCACTCCATCCTGCCGCCGGGCGGACACGAACGAGGCGGCTGCGCAACCGATGACGGTGACCCAGGCGGTCACGCAGACCTCGGAAAGCTGCCGGACCTGTCACGACGGGATCCATGCAGCGTGGGCACCGACGGACCATGCCCTGGCGAATCGGGCGACCGGCCACTCTCCGGAAATCGCCGAGGCGCTGAAAACGTTTCCCGTCGCGGCCGACAAGGCCGAAGTCGAGGCCTGTGAGATGATACTTGGTCACCTGCCGCTCTGGCAGCCGCTGGTCAAGCGCGATGGCGGGCGTTATCAGCCCCATGAGTTTGCCTACGATCCGAAGGCGAAGGAGTGGTTCAATGTGTTCGGCAACGAGCAGAGGCGACCGGGTGAGTGGGGACACTGGACGGGTCGCGGCATGAACTGGAATTCGATGTGCGCCCACTGTCACATGACCGGATTCCGGAAGGGCTATGATGAACCGGGCGACCGTTACCATTCGACCTGGGTCGAGCAGGGCGTGAGCTGCATCCAGTGCCACGGGGCGATGCCGGCGGATCACGGCAGGGGTGCTGCCAAACCGGCGGCACCGGCGTCCGCGGAGTCGCCGGCGAAGACGGCGGAGCGCCGTATCCAGGAAATGCATACCTGTGCGCCCTGCCATGCGAGAAACGAGCCGCTGACCTCGTCCTTCCAACCCGGGGACAGTTACTTCGATCATTTTCGCGTGGAGTTGCCGCTGCGGCGCGGGGTCTTTTTTCCGGACGGCCAGCAGCAGGATGAGGTGTTCAACTGGACGTCCGTCCTGTTGAGCCGCATGGGTCATGCCGGTGTGACCTGCATGGACTGCCACGATCCCCACACGAGCAAGACGGTTCTTCCGGTGTCGAACAATGCTCTGTGCATGCAGTGTCATGCGGCGCCGGGCCGGGTCATGGTCGGCGGAATTCACGCGGTTCCGATCGATCCGGTTGCTCATTCGCATCACGGAGCGGGCAGTGCCGGCAACCAGTGTGTGAGCTGCCACATGCCGACGACGAACTACATGCAGCGCGCTCCGCGCCATGATCATGGCTGGCTCAAACCCGATCCGTTGATGACGCAGGAGCTTGGAATTCCGAATGCCTGCAGCCGGTGTCACGCGGACAAGCCGGTTTCCTGGGCGATTGAGAAGACCGACGCCTGGTATGGAGAAAAGATGGATTCGCTCCAGCGCCGCCGCGCGCGTGCGGTGGATGCCGCGCAGAAGGCGGATGCCAGGGCGGCGTCCGCGTTGCTGGCTTTGCTGAAGGAGGAGCAGATTCCAGCCTGGCGGGCCACCTACATTGGACTTCTTGCGGAAGTGACGGCACCATCCGCCGAGGTTTTCGCCGCTGCGGAGGCGGCGCTTGCGGCCGCGGATCCACTCGAACGCTCCGCAGCCGTGCGGCTGCTGGCGTCGCATGACGCGTACCTCCCCAGGCTCAGGCCGCTTCTCAAGGATCCGGTGCGCCTGGTGCGACTCGATGCGGCGTGGGCGCTCTCCCGGGAACTGACCGCGGGCTCTCCCGAGCGGGCGGAGCTCGACGCGATGTTGAACCTGACGATCGATCAGCCGGCCGGGCGTGCGCGGTGGGCGCAGGATCTTGCGAACCGCGGTCACCTGCCCGAGGCTGATCGCGAGCTCGCGCTCGCCGAAAAGTGGGATCCCTTTTCGCCGGGGCTCAAGGAGTCGCATGGATTCGTGCTGAACGCCATGGGGCGCAGTGCCGAGGCTGCCGCGCTTTTCTATCGCGCGGCCCAACTCGATCCTTCGGCGAGCGACCCCGCCTTTCGCGCGGGGCTCGCCTATGCGGAAGCGGGGCGCATCGCCGAGGCGGAGACATCGCTTAGGCTCGCGGTTCAGCGCGACCCGGCGCTTCACCGGGCCTGGTACAATCTCGGACTGCTGCTTGCGGGACAGGAGCGTCTGCCGGATGCGGCCGATGCGCTTAAACATGCGGAATCGCTGGCGCCCAGTGAGCCGGACTATCCCTATGCGCTGGCCACGGTGCTCCTTCGCCAGGGAGACGCTGCGGGGGCTGCGGCGGCTGCAAATCGCGCACTTGAGATCGATCCTGGGAACGCTGGCGCCCGCCAGTTGCTGCAGCAAATCCGCTAGCGCATCGCGCACAACGGATTCTTTTGTCTTTCGGGAACCACCGCGCGGATGCAGTCTCACGCCATGCGCATCGGCACGCATCCGCTCACCTCGAATCTGTTCCTGTCACCGCTGGCGGGTTACACGAACCTGCCGATGCGATTGACGGTGCGCTCGGTTGGCGGGCTGGGCTGGGCGACCACGGATCTTGTGAACGCCCGGTCCCTGCTGGAGAGGAACCGGGTGGCTCTTCAACTCGTTGCGACGGCACCGGGCGATCAACCGCTGGCCGTCCAGCTCTTCGGGTCGGTTCCCGAAGAGATGCGCGATGCCGCGGCGATGTGTGAATCGCTCGGCGTGCAGTCCGTGGACATCAACATGGGGTGTCCGGTGAAAAAGGTCGTCAGGATCGGAGGCGGATCCGCGATGATGACGGAGCTTTCCAAAACCGCGGAACTCGTTCGCGGCATGGTGAGTGCGGTGAAGATTCCCGTCACGGCCAAGATGAGGCTTGGGTGGGATGAGGAAAATCTGACGGCGCCGGATCTGGCGCGGGTGCTGGAGGACGTTGGAGTGGCGGCAATCTTCATTCATGGCCGCACGCGGGCGCAGGGATTTTCCGGAACCGTGAATCTCGCTGGCATTGGATCCGTCGTCGAGGCAGTGCGCCACATCCCGGTCATTGGCAACGGCGACATCACGACCCCCGAGGGGGCGCGTCACATGATTGGACAAACGGGCTGCGCCGGCGTCAGCATTGGGCGCGGGGCCTTTTACGATCCGTGGATTTTTCGGCGTACGAGGCGTCTCCTGGACACCGGTGAACTGCTGCCCGAGCCTGATTTCGCCGAGCGCATTCGGGTGATGCGCGAACACTTCGAGCGCAACTGCGCGTTCTTCGGTGAGGAGCAGGGGGCGCGCCTCTTCCGCAAGGTGGCACCCTGGTATTCGCGGCGCTTTGGCCCGGCCAAGGAGTTCAATCGACGCATCATCGGCATCACGTCCCGTGCGGATTTCGAAGCCGTTCTGGCTGAATACATCGCCTGGCGCGCGCCCTTCTGCGATGCGCAGGGCAATCTGCTTCCCCGCTTTGCGCCGGGTCCGATGACACCGTCCTTCATGCGCGCTCCGGATGAAGTCGAGGCACCGGTGCTCGCTCGTCAGGAAATACCGGTGCCGAAGGGACCGGTTGAAGTCTGGTAGAATTTCCATGCCTCAAAATCTCGCACTGCCCGCATCGCATTTCTGGGAGCTGATCCTGGGCACGTTTCTCGCGCTCTTCCCCATCATCAATCCTTTCGCGGCCTCGCCGGTGTTTCTCGCCATCACAGACGGCGATTCCAAGAAGCGGCGCGACCAGCAGGCGCGCATGGGATGCGTCTACATGGTGGTCATCCTGGTCGCCTCCCTGGTCGGAGGCACGTTCATCATGAGTTTCTTCGGCATCTCGATTCCGGGAATCCGCATCGCCGGTGGATTTCTCGTGGCGGGAATCGGCATGGGCATGGTTTCGCCTCCGAAAGCCGGTGCGCACGAGGCTCACGAGCGCGCAGCGGCGCAGGCGAAGGAGGATATTTCATTCACGCCGCTCGCCATGCCGATGCTCAGCGGTCCTGGATCGATCGCGGTGACCATCGGTTTTACGTCGCTGGCGAAGCATCCCCTCGACTACGCGGCGATCATTCTTGGCATATTTGTGGTCGCGCTTGCCAGCTATGTCGTGCTGCGGCTTTCCGTGCACGTTGTCCGCTGGATTGGCGTGAACGGCATGAGTGCGATGACGAAGATCATGGGCTTCCTTCTCCTGTGCGTGGGAATCCAATTCATGGTCAACGGACTCATTGGAGTCGCGAGCGATTCCGAACTCCTGCGGGAATTTCGAGGTTCGCTCGCAGTCCCCAAGTGACCAGCCGGGATGCGGGTCAGTACTTTCGGCGAATCGTCGCGCCCGAGGGATCCTTCAGGATGATCTCGCGTGAACCGGGGTTGATGCCGTCGAAGGTCACGCCGAGCGCTGCATCGAGGATGGCGCCCTCACGGACGATGCGCCCGTTGATCGATGCGCGCGCGGGGTTTCCCTGGAAGACCCCGTTGATTCGAAGGGCGTCTGCAAATGCCTGAAATATCGGTGAAACGGCGGAGGGATTGTACGTGCGGAGCGCGGGATCCGCAGATGGGGACGGACTTGTGTTTGTGGCGGTGGACGTGGCGGATTGTGCGCCGGCGCCTGATGCCAGCACTTCATTGAGTTCGGACTCATCTCGAAACGCGACATTCCGGGCGGCCTGAATGAGACGACCCGCCTGCGATGCCGGTGCACCTTGCTGTGGAGCGTGAGCCGCAGTCGAGGCCTGCGGCTGTGCGGCAGCGGCATTGTCGGCGACCTTGGCGGTTCTTTCAGCCGGTGGCGAAACGACGCCTGTGGTTGGGATGGCTGCTCTGGCTGAACGGGGAATGCGCAGGGCCTGAAAGGTCTTGAAGGCAAAAAAGACACCGATACCGAGTGCGATGACTGCCAGGGTTCCGGCCGCGACGACTCCGAACTTGAAGACCTTCCGGTCCTCGGGGCGGACAGGTGTCGGTGCTTCGGTTTTTTCGGGCTTTTCCTTGAAATCGATGTGAATGGGTTTCGGTGGGACGGCCTTGAAATAGGAGGGCCTTGGCGAGGGCATTGCCATGGGTTCGCAGGCCATGCCGCCAATCAAGAGGCTGGATGCAGGTGGAGCCGGGGGAGAGGCTGCGGTGTCCGCCGCTTGCTCAGGAACTGAGATAGCTGGTGAAGCGGGAGCGACTTCCGGTGGTGAACCTGCGTCAAGGACGGATGCAGCCTGAAGCTGGATGCCGGTGAATGCCTCACTCAAGGGTTCCGCCTGGGGTGGAATCGGCGTCGACTCCGCTTCCGCGCCGGGCTCGGGGTGGACTGTGAGAGGCGGTGGTGGCGCGGTCTGGGAGAGGGCTGGCGCATCGGCCGAACTTTCCGGTGCGAGGCGGGGTTTGGAGCGAACCCGCAGGCTTTTGTCCCCGGAAGGCGATGCGGCTTCGGGGGCATCACTTGCAGCTTGGGAGGCCGCGGTCAGAACGCCGGCAGTCTCGGGACTGTCTTGCGCCGGTGCCGAGCCGGCTTCGGAACGGGCCCGTGACCTAAGCTTAAGGGGAGGACTCTTTTCCTCGCTCATCGTTGGAAAGGTGTAGTATTAGGGGCTTTGCCAAAACCCAAAAGATGCGCTCGCGGTTGTTTCAGATGAGCTTTACATTCTTTTTCGTATGACTCGCGTTCTGCTGCTTCTCTTCATCGCCATACCCCTGACTTTCTTAACCCCTGGTTGTCTTTTCTCGAAGAAATCGAAGCCGAATCCGAACATTGCTGAGGAAGTGGAGGAGACCTTCAAACAACGTTGGATCGCGCGACGCATGGGTGAACTGACCGCCGGTGGGCAAGTGACCGATGGGCGCGCGGCGCGTGAGCAGGCTGTGCGTGAATTTGCGGAGAAGTACGAATACACGACCGCAGCCAAGGGGTACGGGAAATAAGGTCGGCACCCTCGTGCCATCGTCGATCGTGGGGTGCGCCCGTGAAGCGGTGATCCTCGATTGACGCTTCACGACCGGGTCCAGACCGTCGATGACCATGACATCCGGCTCATCATCCACGGAATCGACGCGTGGACTGTTCGCTGCGTTCGCCTGCTACGTGATCTGGGGGATTGTCCCGATCTACTGGAAGCAGATGTCCCAGGTGGATCCGCTTGAGCTTGTCGCACACCGGGTGGTGTGGTCGCTCGTCGTTTTTGTGGCGCTGACCATCTGGCTGCGCGCCGGGTCGGAGGTGATCAAGGCGTTTCGAGACGGGCGCGTGCTGGCGTTGAATCTGGTGAGCGGCCTGCTGCTAGCGATCAACTGGGTTGTCTACATCTGGGGCGTGAACGCCGGACATGTCATTGAGTGCAGCCTTGGGTATTTTCTTGTACCGATCTTCAACGTCGTGCTCGGCCGGGTTGTGCTCAAGGAAACGCTTCGACCGCTTCAGGCCGTTGCGGTTGTTCTCACGGCGCTCGGAGTTGGGGTGCTGGTGCTCGACGTTCGGCATATTCCCTGGATAGCCCTGAGCCTGGCGCTCACCTTTGGATTCTATGGCCTGCTTCGGAAAAAATCCGGGGTCGGCGCGATTGCGGGGTTGGTGGTGGAGACATCCGTGATGACACCCCTGGCGGCCGCATGGCTGATCTGGCTGGCGGCTGAAGACCGGGCGTCGTTTGGGCGTGTCGACACGGGCACGATGCTTCTTGTGCTGAGCACCGGCGTGGTGACTGCGATTCCGTTGATCCTCTTCGCGTATGGAGCTGTCCGGCTACGATTGACGACGCTTGGTCTGCTTCAGTTTGCGGCTCCGACCTTTCAGTTTCTGATAGGCTGGCTCATCTATCATGAGCCATTTTCCATGGATCGCGCGAAGGCGTTCCTCCTGATCTGGACCGGACTCGCAGTCTATTCCTATGACACGTGGACCCTGCAGCGGCGCCGGCGCATGCCTGGGTCCGTGGCGGACGCGCCCGCATGAGCGGCTCGCTGGCGTCGCCCCGCAGCGCCGCTGGTCAGTTGGTTGGCGCGGACGGGGGTGCGGGAGCGGGAGGATTGATGGCGAGGAGTTCGACCTCGAAAACCAGCGTCGCCCGCCGCGGGATCTTTGGCGGATTGCCGCGCGTGCCGTAGCCCAATTCGTAGGGGACAATGAACAGGCGGCGCTGGCCCACCTTGAGAAGCTGCGTGCCCTCCTCCCATCCTTCGATGACCTGGCCCCTGCCGATACGGAAGGTAAACGGCTTCTCCGGGTCAGTCGCCTGATCGAATATGGTGCCATCAAGCAGCTTGCCAACGTAGACGACCGAAACCATGTCGCCCTTTTTTGGAGAGGGACCGTCGGAGTCCTGGAGAATCATGGTGCGAAGGCCTGTGGAAGTCCGTTTCGCGGTGGGCCAGGTTTTCTCCACGATTTCCAGATCCTCGGGCGGGAGTTTTTCGCGCTGGGCGAAAACCACGGCGGGAGCGAGGAGCAGGCAGAAGAGGAGAATGGTGCGGAGAGCTTGCATGGGTTGAGTCTCAAGAAGGTCTATCGTGGGGAGCGGGTGGAAGACAACCCTCCATCGCTTCTGTACGGGCGGGGGGCAAAGTGGCGGCCTTGATGGCGGGATGGGCGGCAATCAGGCCCATCGCCTGCCGCAGCAGTGATTTGCCCGGCTCCACCTTTGGCCAGGGGGATGCGCCTGAAGGATGCGGCAGCGGGATGCAGTCGAAGGGGCGACCGAAGCCCTCGATGGAGAAAACCCTGCCGATGGTTTTTTCGAGGGGCTGCGGAGGGAGAAACTGGGCCATCGCCATCTTTCCAACGAGCAGAACGAGCCGGGGTCGCAGCAGGGCGAATTCCACCTCGAGCCAGGAACGGCAATTGAGGATTTCCTCGGGAGAAGGCACGCGATCACCACCGCCCGGCTTCTTTCCAGGAAAACAACGACACAGCGCCGAGAAGTAAATCCGCTCGCGGGTTTCATCCTCAGTCCAACCGACGGAGTCCTGAAACCACTGGAAGAGTGTTTTGCCGGCTGTCCAGGCAAAGGGCCGCTGCAGCCGGGGCTCCTTCTCTCCCGGAGCTTGTCCCACGAGCAGAATGCCGCGGTTCGCCGGACGACCCACCACTGGCGGACCAGTCATGTTGGGACACCGGCTGCATGCCTGAACAGCCGTCATGTGGCTGAGCAGGGTGGTGCTGGTTGAAGCGGACTCGGCGGGACTCATGTCGCACAGAAAATACGTGCGCGCAAAAAAGGCGAAGCGCGGTGGCACTTCGCCTTGCGGTTGGATCGATTGAAACGATCCCGGTCGGATTCGCCGACCGTCGATTAGTAACGACGCTCGCGACGCTCGCCGAAGCCGCCACGATCGCGTCCGCCGCCGCCGCCGAAGCCGCGCTCGCGTCCGCCGCCACCGCCGCCAAAGCCGCGTCCGCCGTTTTCTTCCTTCGGGCGCGCTTCATTGACGGTGATTGGACGTCCGCCGAGGTCGACGCCGTTGCTTTTTTCAGCAGCGACTTTCGCTTCTTCGGCCGTGCCCATGGTGACAAACGCAAAGCCGCGCGGGCGGCCGGTCATCTTGTCCATGGCGACGTACACGTCGGTGACGCTTCCGTATTGGCCAAAATGCTGGCGGAGGTCGTCTTCAGTCGTCTTGAACGACATGTTACCGACGTAGAGTTTCGAGTTGCTCATCTTGATGTTTCGTAGATCACCCCGTCCGCTGCCAGTCCGTTCCCGACCTTCGGGTTTCGAAATCATCCTCCAAGCGTACGCTCGGCTTACGACTCACCAGATACTGTCACCTAACGCTGTTCTCTAACGACAGGCAGCCACACAAGTCGAGAGCGGGGGGAAAAGGCAAGCACTCTTTTGACGGCTGCTTTTGCAGTTTGTTGCATGTTGGGTTCCTGCATGCATGAATGGAGAAAATTCTCATTGGATGAGTTGCGGGGCACGGATTTGCAATTTTCATTCCCACTTGAATGACCTCAACCCTTCGCTTGTTTGTCCTGGCGCTTGGCGCCGTTACAATGACCTCACTCAGCCCGGCAGCTCCTCTCAATGTTGGCGATTCAGCTCCCAAAGTGTCCGCCGTGACCGACAGCGGCAAGACCCTGAATCTTGGCGATGTCTACGGAAACCAGCGTTTCACCTTGGTCTATTTTTATCCACGCGCTGATACGCCTGGATGCACGGCGCAGGGATGTTCGTTGCGCGATGCCTATCAGGAGCTGACGGAAAAAGGTGTGGCGGTCATCGGAGTCAGCAATGACAACGTCGAGGCGCAGCGTGCGTTTCGCGAGAAATACAATCTGCCGTTCACGCTGCTGGCCGATACTGATTTCAAGGTCATTCGTGCGTTTGGCCAGCAGGGGATCAAGTCCGCGAAACGGCAGGCCTATTTGATCAGGGACGGGAAGATCGTGTATGCGGACCACGCCGGGTCCACGTCGAAGCAGGCGGCGGATATTCTCGCTTTCATCGCCTCCGGGCGGAGTTGAACCCGCGGGGGACGGCGCGCTCCTGCGGCGCGCCACTCTGATTGATCAGAGTTCGGAGTCGTCGAACTCACGCAGGAGGTCTGCGCGGGGATTCTGTTTCACGCGGTCGAACCAATCTGCAATCAGTGGATCGGATTGAATGACGCGGAGGGGAACAGGCGCGGCGAGCAGATCAATGGCGCGCAGGGTGCCATCCGACGCGTGAGCTAGATTTCTGCAATGCAGATCCGCAACCAGCCACGCTGTGCTGCCAAGGAAAAGCAGGCGGGGATGATCGCGGTGCGTTCGCAGGAAACGCGCGGGAATCGGGATGAGGACGGGGGGTTGCAGCGAGGAGGTTTCCGTGTCGTCCGGGAGCCGGACTCCGCGGGTCTGCTTCGCAACGATGATGCCCTCGGGTGTTGCCGCAATGATTTCGGTGGGCATGCCCGTGAGAGCCACGATGAGGAGGATTTTTTCAAGCAGGGACCGGTACGTTCCGAGACTTGCCTCGGCGAACCAGGCAGCCTCGTTGTCCCCCGGGTTGAAGACAAAGCTCCCGCCGATCCTGCCGCCTTCGCGTGGAAGATAGAACTTGTAGATTGAGCCGTCGGCGGACTCAAACGCGGTTGCCTCGACTCCGCTCCCGATGCGCCGCAGCAAAGGGCTTCCTTCGCCGAACGGGTCGTCAGAGTTCGCCGGAAACCCGAAGGTGTCGAGTGGGAGCAGGGGCAGGTAGCCGCGAAAATCAAACACGGCGGAGTCCAGATCACTCCAGGATCCGCCGGCGGCTGCGAGCAGGCTCAGTTCATCGGCTTGGAAGAGGACGAGATCGTCGTCCGGATCCGTTCCGAAGCCGACGCGCGCCGCTGCCGCGCTGAGGCGAGCGAGCGCTTCCAGTCGTCGCTCGTGATGGTCTTGAAGAGCGGCGTGTTCGCCGGGATCGAGGACGCGGGATCCACGGATCCGGGAAGGGTGGCCGGTGAAGGGATCTTTCTGCATGCGTCGCTCATTGCTTGAACAGGATTCGCCCGGTCGCGACACAAGGCAAATCGAAGTTGTGCGGAAGTGTCAGGAAGTGCGAAGTCCGAGGGCGATGCAAAGCCTCACTCGTCCGGCTGGGTTCCGGTGAACTCAGCCTTTTGGGGGGAGCGCAGAACAAGCAGCTTGTCGATGCGCTGGCGGTCCATGTCGACGACCTCAAGGCGCCATCCGTCAGAATCAAAGTAGTCGCCGGCGGACGGGACGCGTCCGAATCTCTTCATGTAGTAGCCGGCGACCGTCTGGAAACCAGCGCCTGCATCGCCGGCCAGGCTGCCCGCCCCGAGCAGCGACTTCAGCTCGGAATAGGGCAGCGTGCCGTCAACAAGCCAAGAACCGTCCTCGCGCCGCCTGATCTGGGGTTGGTTCCGATGCCCGGGTTCGGGGATGTCCCCGACGATGGCGGTCAGCACATCCAGCAGGGTTACCAGGCCTTCAACGATGCCGAATTCGTCCAGGACGATGGCGACGTGTTTGCCCGAAGTCTTGAATCGCTCGAGAAGGTGGATGGCCTTGAGCGTGTTTGGAATGGTGAGCGCCGGTTCAACGACGTTGCGGAGGCTGGTGGAAAGCCCGAATGCCGAGTTGGCCCAGATGGCCTTCACCGACACGACTCCAATGACGTGATCCCGGGTGCTCTGGCAGACGGGAAACTGGGAGTGGCCGCTGGTCACAATCTTTCGCCAGTTGAATTCATCGGAGTCGTCGAGGTTGAGAAAGACAATCTTGGGGCGCGGGGTCATCAACTCGGTCACGGGCAGTTCGTCGAGCTCCAGCACCCCCGTGACCATTTCCTGCTCGGCCTCGTTGAATGAACCCGCGTGAAGCCCCTGTTCGATGAGTGCGCGAACCTCGGCGTTGCTGACGCCGGCCGAGTCCTGCGGCGGACGGAAGCGCAGCAGGGACAGGACGCCATCCGTGGCCAATTCCAGGATGCGAAGAAACGGACCCGCCAGCCAGGCCAGGGCGCGCATGAACCCCGCGAGCAGCGCCGCGACGCGCTCCGGATAGGCCAGGCCGATCCGCTTCGGAACGAGTTCGCCGAACACGAGCATGAAGGATGTGAGTCCGACGGTCACGACGAGGAAGGCGACGGCCTGCGAATGGCGGGCGAGCGCAGGCAGATCGCTCCAGACGTACAGCAGCCAGGCGTTCATTCGTCCGGCGAGGTGCACACCGCCGACCACTCCGGCGATCATGCCGCTCAGCGTCAGCCAGAACTGCACGAGGGAGAGAAAACGCCGGGGGTGCTCGAGGAGCACGAGCGCGCGCGCCGCGCGGCGGTCACCCTTGGCGGCCTTCTCCTGAAGACGCACCTTTCGCGACGACACGACGGCCGTTTCCGTCATGGAAAGGATTCCATTGGCGGCGACGAGCAGGATGATGACGATGAGTGCGAACGACAAGGCGGCGAGGGCTTGATCGGGCGATGAAGAGCCTACGGCGAAAGACACACCGGCATCAACCCGATTGCCGGTGTGAACCTGCGGCGCGCCATTGCTGCGGTCCGCGGCGCGCCGGGCAGGGCGGCTGTTCGCATGAGGGTCTAGAAGAGATTCCGCGGGTAGGCGCCGGCGCCCACCAGTGCCGCCAGCGCGGCCTGGACGCGGGGCTTGTCCTCGCGATGGGTCACGCCGAACCATTCGGCCTTCGTGGGAAGCAGCCGCACGGTCGCCAAACCCCCGGCGATCATGCCGGAAACCGCGGTGGGAAGATAGAACTCGGCCTTCAATTCCCCCCCACTTGCCTGGAGGAAACTGCGGAATGCGCGATCGAGCGCGGGGAAAAGCGACGGAGTGAAGCCCCAGCAGTTCATCGACACCCGCTCGTCGCCGCGCAGCGGCCGGCCAGGGCCGACGTCGGCGCGCGCGATGCCGGTGCGTTCGGTGATCCGGGTGAGAAAGCCGTCGGGGCCCGCCTCGCACAGCCCCCGGGACACCGTGCCGGCCTCGGAAAGCGTGGCGTCCAGGCGGTATCCAACCATTGAATACGCATTGCCGCCGGCCGCGGGCTGCGCGGCGAGGAATGCGGCGAGGGCGCTGAAGGCGTCGGCTCCATAGAAGTCGTCGGCGTTGATCACGGCGAAGTTTTCGCGCAGCGCGTGCCGGGCGCACCAGACCGCATGCCCGGTGCCCCAGGGCTTCTCGCGGCCTGCGGGGGGAGTGAACCCGTCCGGAAGATCGATGAGCGACTGGAAAACCGTGTCGATGGCCATCCGGCCCGTGTAGCGCGCCACCACTTTCTCACGAAAGGCGGATTCGAAGTCGCGCCGGATGACAAAAACGATGCGTCGAAAGCCGGCGCGCCACGCATCGAAGACTGCGTAGTCAAGAAGCGTCTCCCCGGAGGGGCCGACCGCCTCAATTTGCTTGAGTCCGCCGTAGCGGGAGCCGAGTCCGGCGGCGAGAACGAGGAGGGAGGGGGCCATTCCAGTTGAATATCACATGCCGGACCGGGGAGGCAACCCTGCACCCGCCCGGCAGTCCATTGAAGGTTCGGATTGTTTTCGGATCCTGCTGTCAGCGGTATTCCTCGCCCGTCACGGCATTGATGATCTTGAAGTTTTCAATGTGGTAGTTCGGATCCGCGCGGAAGGCGAGTTTGACACCGTAGAGTTTCTCCATGCGCACGAGAAGGTCGGCGTCCTCGCTTCTCAGGCGTTCGAGAATGCTTGGGTGCACCAGGACGCGCAGGCTGTAGTCCTTGCCGTCGTTGCGCATCTGGATGCGACGTGCCACCGATCCCAGACGGCGCTGAAGCTCCACAGACATGGTGGTGGCGCTTTTCACTATTCCGCGCCCGCGGCAGTAGGGGCAGTCCGTGTACAGGTTGCTCGACAGGGATTCCTGCTGCCGCTGGCGGGTCATCTGGAGTATGCCGAGCTGCGAAATGGGGAGGATGTGGTTCTTGGCCTTGTCCTCCGCCATGCACTCGACCATCTTTTCATAGATCCCGTTGCGGTGCCGCCGCTCCTTCATGTCAATGAAGTCGCAGATGATGAGGCCGCCGAGATTGCGCAGGCGGATCTGGCGGGAGATTTCGACGGCTGCCTCAAGGTTGACCGAGTAGATCGTGTTCTTTTCGTCCCCGGACCGGTTCTTGTGGGAGCCTGTGTTGACGTCGATTGCGATCAACGCCTCGGTCTCGTCGATGATGATTTCGCCTCCGCTTGGCAGGGTGACCTTGCGATGAAAGGTCTGTTCGATCTGGCGCTCGATGTTGAAGCGTTCGAAGATCGGAATGGTGTCCTTGTAGAGCGCGATTTTTGAGCGGGATCGCTGGGAGATAAGTCCAACCAGATCCGAGGTTCGCTCAAAGTCGGCGCGATTGTCTATCAGTACGCGATCGACTTCCTCCGTCAGGAAGTCGCGAACCGTGCGTTCAACCAGGTCCGGCTCCTGGTAGAGCCCCGCCGGCGAGCGTTCGCTTTGGATCCTCGATGTGATTTCCTCCCACTTTTTCAGCAGGATGTGGAGATCGCGGACAAAGTACCGCGATTTCTTGCCCTCGCCCGCGGTGCGCACGATGACGCCCATGCCTTCGGGAATGGTGAGTTCATTGATGAGCTGTTTGAGTCGCTTGCGTTCGTGGATGTCCTCGATCTTTCGCGAAATGCCGCAGCCATCCGAGTAGGGGGTGAGAATGAGGTAGCGGCCCGGGATGGAAAGGTTGGTGGTGGTGCGCGGTCCCTTGGATCCGATGGGGCCCTTGGTGACCTGGATGACAATTTCACTGCCTGGCGGGTACATCTGGGGGATGTCCTTGACCGTGGGCTCGGCAGGCCGGGGCGCGGCGTCCCGTCGCTTGTTGACACGGACGACCTCCACCGATGAATCGGCGGCCGCCGGCAGCATGTCCCAGTAGTGAAGAAAGGCGTTCTTCGAGTAACCGATGTCGACAAACGCGGCCTTAAGGCCCGGATCGAGGTTCTTGATGCGCCCCTTGAAGATGCCGCCGACCATTCGATCGTCCGAATGACGCTCGATTTCGAATTTTTCCAGCCGACCGTCCACCAGAAGGGCGACGCGCTTCTCCAGCGGCTCCGAATTGATGATCAATTCGCGGTAGGTGGTCTTTTGCTTCTGAAAAACACCCAGGATTTTCTGCAAAAGCGGGCGTTGTTTTGAGCGCTCCTGTGCATTGGCGCGCAGCGCCTTGGAATCTACCTCGGGTGCGTCGGTGATGGGCGGTGGGTTGGCGAGCTCCGAGTCATAGTGAGCGGGATCGTCCGCATTGCGGGAATCGTCGGATGGCGTGGAAGCGGGCATGGTGGATGTTGTCCTGTCTGAAGACGGGGCGCATCCGGGCTGGTGTTGTCGCGCAGGAAATTCCGGCAGAGCGGTCGATATCGCGGAAGGAAGGCACACTCATGTGAAATCCTTTCGGAAGCGATAGACGCTCTGGACCAGTCCTTGCAGCAGGCAGCAACTGAGCACGAAAGAGCCACCGTAGCTTATGAAGGGAAGCGGTATGCCCGTAATGGGCACGAGTCCGATGGTCATGGCGATGTTCACAAACACGTGCACCGAAAACAGCACAGTCACACCGAGCGCGAGCAATGTGCCGAACCGATCCCTGGCGAGAGCGGCGATGCGGATGCCGTTGAACATCATTATTCCAAACAGACTGAGAACCGTGAGGCTTCCCAAAAATCCCTTCTCCTCGGCGATGACCGAGAAGATAAAGTCATTGTGTGCAACCGCAGGCGGCAGGTATCCCAATTGAGCCTGCGTGCCTTGTGTCCATCCCTTGCCTGTCAGTCCTCCGCTTCCAACGGAGATCAGGGATTGGTTCAGATTCCAGGCATCCTTGGTCCCGCTGGGATCAATGACGTCCGGTCGCACAAAGGTTAAAATTCGGTTGCGCTGGTAGTCCTTGAGCGGGATCCAGGTAACCTTTTCATACGCGCCTTTCTGCTTATGAAAGTCCAAGTCATTGGCTTTCATATATTTTACGTAGCCGTAGCTATCCCAGGCGACCAAGCCCACCACCAGCAGAAATGCTCCCATCGCGGCCAGGAAGAACCGGGTCGAGAGTTTGGAGACAAAGAGCATGGAGAACACCATCGGGGGAAGCACGATCACGGACTTCAGATCGGGCTGGAGCAAGATAAGGAACATGGGCAACCCCACCGCAAGGGCCAATTTGCCCAACACTTCCAAGGATTGCCTGACTGTGCCGACCTCAGAACGGATCAGGAGGCCCGCAGTGAAGACGAGAACGGCAGCCTTGGCTGGCTCTGAAGGCTGAAAGGCGAATGGACCAAAATCCAGCCACCGCTGCGCTCCGTATCGCTCCTGGCCCACAAAAAGAACCGCAACCAGCGGCACCAGGCATGCGAGGTAGAACCAGTGGCCAATGCTTAACCATAGGCGGTAGTCGACCAGGGAAACCGCCAGGTAGATCATCGTGCCAGCCGCGAGCCAGACGAGCTGGGTTATCCAGTTGTTCTGCGGGGTTGAAAACTGCGCGCTGTAAATGAATGCGACCCCGATGGCGCAGAGTCCCGCCATGGTCATGGGTGTGATCAGGTCCCACCTTTCGCGAGTGGTGACCTTGAACAAGCCCATGAGGGCTGCGGGTGATGGAAGATTCACAAGCGTTCTGAAGAAAATGGAGATCCGGCTTTCCGCAATCTTCCGATGAGTGAAGGTGCTCATTTTTGCCGAGCATCGCCTGAAGTCTGGAGAAAGCTTGTGCTTTCAGGGACTTGCGCCACGGTGTTGCTCCTCGTGATTTTGCGCGTCGCCGACTTCGCCGCAATCCTTCCTTCCGAGAGCGGACTGCCGTATGGCCTGCTCGGAGGAGCTATTGTGCTTGGTCTTGCTGTCGGAGTGCTGCTTGGCTGGCTCGCAACGCGACAGGCCCGTCGTCTGGCGTCCTGCCAGGCCTCACAAGTGGTGGAGGTTGCAAAACGCGAGGCTCAGGTCTCCGCGCAGGAGACCAGGCAGAAAGCCGAGAGTGAAATCCAGATCCGCCGGGCTGAATGCAATCGCGAGTTGGATCGCCGGGAGATTGAAAGCGAAATCAAGTTGCGGGAAATTCGGGCCCACGAGGAATCCCTCATCCTCCTCGATCGCCAGTTGGAACAGAAGCAGGATCGCCTTGCCCGGGAGAACGCGGCGGTGAAACAGGCCCGCGATGCGATGAGGCAGCTTTCCAAGGCTTTGCGCAAGCGTCTTGAAGGAGTCGCTTCAATGGACGGGGAGGAGATTCGGAAGCAGCTTAGGGAGGAGGTTCTTCTGGAGTGTCAGGACGAGTTGCGTGCGCTTCGTCGCGAGGTGCTCGAGCGCTCTGAGCAGGACGTGGAGAACCAGGCCAAGCGCATCCTCATCTCATCGATGCAGAGGCTGGCCTCGCGTCCAAACAATGACATCACCGCCACCATTGTTCAGCTTCCGAGCGAGGACATGAAGGGTCGCATCATCGGGCGTGAGGGTCGCAACATCAAGGTTTTCGAAGCGGCCACGGGTGTCACGCTGCTCATAGACGAGTCCCCGCAGATGGTGCTTATTTCTTCTTTTGATCCGGTGCGTCGCGAAGTTGCGCGGGTGGCCCTGGAGGCGCTCGTCAAGGATGGTCGCATTCACCCTGCAAGCATTGAGGAGTTCGTGAAACGCGCGCAGGAGGATGTCGGACTGCAGTCGCAACAGGCGGGTGAGGACGCGATTCAGCGGCTTGGCATCAACGGGCTCAACCCGGAGATCGTCAAGCTGCTTGGCAAGTTGAAGTACCGTTTCAGCTACACCCAGAACGTCCTCGATCATTCGGTCGAGGTGGGCTTCCTCTGCTCGCTCATTGCGAGCGAGGTCGGCCTCGACCCAAACCTTGCCAAGCGCGCGGGCGTGCTTCACGACATCGGCAAGGCCGTCGACGCCGAATACGAGGGGAGCCACGCGCACATCGGCGCCGAATTCGTCAAGGGGCATGGAGAGACCCCCGTCGTGGTTAACGCGATCGCCGCCCACCACGAGGAGGTGCCCCCGCAATCCGTTTATGCCGGGCTCGTGATCCTTGCGGATACGGTGTCCTCGGTGCGCCCGGGAGCCCGTGCTGAGTCGATGACCAATTATCTGCAGCGGCTCGACCGCCTCGAGAAACTCGCGCTTTCGATCGACGGCGTTCAACAGGCGTTTGCCATTCAGGCGGGTCGTGAGATCCGCGTTGTCGTGTCACCGCAGCATGTAAACGACGAAAGGGCCTCCGAGCTCGCCAAGACCCTGCGCAACCGCATCGAGGAGGAGCTGCAGTACCCGAGCACGATCAAGATCACGGTGATTCGCGAGTCGCGTTTCATTGAGACCGCCACCTGAGCGGCGGCCAACGGGCGCCGCAAGGATCCCCACCCGGACGGTGCTTTCTTTCTTTTCGCCGGTGAGCCTCTGCGGTTTGATCTGAAAATGGCTGACCCAAAGATTCTTCAATCGTTTCCGAATCCCGCCCCGAGGCGCGATTTCCTGATCAAGCACACCCATCAGGAGTTCACGTCGGTGTGTCCCATGACGGGTCATCCTGACTTTGCCGAAATCACCGTCAAGTACGTCGCAAACAGGCAATGCGTGGAGCTCAAGTCCCTGAAGTTGTATTTCCACTCCTATCGCAATGAGGGTATTTTTTTCGAGGCGGTGACCAACAGGATCTGTGATGATCTCGGCGCGCTGCTCAGGCCGAGAAAGCTCGCCATCATTTCCCGGTGGAAGGCGCGGGGAGGCTTTGTCTCGGTGATCAAGGCCAAATGGAACCCGCGCGCACGCGTCTCCAAAAGCCGCCCGAGGAGGAAGCGCTGAGTGCGGGGCAGGCTCCTGGTTCCCGGCGACGGGAAGGGTCATGGTTGAACTTCGGAAACCTGCTGCGGATTGAGTGCCGCGATCAATTTCGGATGAAGGGTCGGATTTGTCGCAACGATTGAGGTTGCGGGGTAGGGGCTGTTTCCCTGCCAGTCGCTGATGACGCCGCCCGCGCCGCGAAGGATTGGGACGACGGCGGCGATGTCCCAGGAATTCATGATGGGATCGACGACAATGTCCGCCCAGCCGCTCGCAACAAGCAGGTATCCATAACAATCGCCCCAGGTGCGGAAGATGCGCGCTTTCCGTGCAACCGAATCAAACGCCGGACCGTTCTGGTATTTTGCCGGATTCAATGGATCGCTGGTGAGCAGGGTGGCATCCTCAAATGCCGCGCAGGGGCGGACTTTCACCGGCCTGCCGTTCAGCGTCGAGGTTGTGTTGTCGCCGATGAGAAGCTGGCGCAGTACCGGCTGATGGATGATGCCGAGCACAGGCCGGCCCTCATGCAGCAGGGCGATGAGCGTGCCGAAAAGCGGGCAGGCGGTCATGAAGGATTTGGTGCCATCGATCGGATCCAGCACCCATACCCACTCCGCATCGGGGCGGTCGTCACCGAACTCCTCGCCGATGATGCCGTGACCGGGAAATCTGTGCGCGATGCGCGCCCGCATGAGCTCCTCTGCGCCGCGATCAGCCGCAGTCACCGGCGAACTGTCACGCTTCGTTTCCACCACGAGCGCGGGATTGGCGAAATACGGGCGAATGAAATCGCCGCTGGCTTCCGCGAGTTCGATGGCGAATTGCTTGAGTGTATCCGGCAGCATGGGCCCAAGAATTCATCGCTTTCGCGTGGAATCGAACTCGTTTTTGGGTAATCTCCGGCCATGTCCACCCGCGTTCCGCATGTCATGGACTGATCAACCCATCTTTTTCATCGATTTCGAGGGCAGTCGCGCCACGGGAATCCTTGAGTACGGCGTTGCCACGGTGGTCGGCGGGCAGGTCACGGGTGTCCGGACACGACTATGCGGAGCCAGAGGGCTGATATCGCCTGAGGAATCGGCGACGCACGGATTGACTGAGGAGGTGCTGGAAGGCTGCCCCGCTTTCTCTGATGACTGGGATTATTTCGCCGACCTGCGGGAACGGGGGCCCTTTGCCGCGCACTACGCCGGTGTGGAAAATGCACTGTTGAAGGGCATCTGGCCTTACCCGCGCGCGTCGACAAATTTTGCGCGTCCGGGTGAGCGGATCATCGACTGGGGACCCTGGGTGGACACAGCGGCCCTCTATCTTCAGCTCTATCCGAAGATCGGCAGCGGGAAACTAGAAAGCCTGATTGCAGCCATTGGACGCCAGCATGAGCTCGACGGCCTGGCCGATGCCCATTGTCCACCGAACCGACGACGCTACCACACCGCGCTCTATGATGCGCTCGCGGGCGCCCTGCTCCTGTGTGCCTTGGCGCGGGATCCGCAGCTTGCCGCGCTTTCGACAACGCAGATTCTCGCACTGAGCGCCCTGGACGGCGAGAAGCGCGACTCGCTGCGGCAGGGAGAACTCTTTTGAAGCGGCGGCGCTGGTCTCGGTCAGCGAATGAAACGGGAGATCAACGTGTCGAGCATCAGCTCGGCCATTGAGCCGACTCGGAGGTCGGCGTGACTGAAGTCATGATGCGTGCTTGAGGGGTTGGGAATGGCGACGCACCAGAGTCCCGCCCTTTTTGCCGCCAGTGAGCCTGCGTGAGAGTCCTCGAAGGCGATCGCCTCATCGGGTCTGAGGCCCAGCCTTTCAACGGCGAGCCTGTAGAGATCCGGCTCCGGTTTTGGAAACGCGACATCCTCGCGGCAGCCGATGAAATGAAACCGGTCGAGCAGACCGATTCGTCGCAGGTGAGCATCGCAGTGCAGATGGGGCGAGTTGGAGGCCAGCGCCACGGACAGGCCCCTTTCGCGCGCCAGATCCATCATCGAGACAACCCCCGGGAGGATGGGTTCCGCAAGGATGCGAATCTGCTTGCAGGAACGCATCTCGCGCTCGAGCTCGCTTCGGTCGCTCCCACCGGAAAATCCGCTCCAGGGATCAAATGCGAAGTCGGCGTGACCCACGCCGTGGATGAAAAGTTCTCGGTCAAATGCAACGCCATGCGCGGCATGCACGTCCGCGTAGGCATCAATCAGCGGCGTCTCCGTATCAAGGATCAGGCCGTCAAAGTCGAACACGAGGGCGCGAATCATGGGCATTTGGCACGGTGAAAGTCCCGGAGCGAATCCTCTGGTCCTGTGGTTGGCAAAGCGAATTCAGGAGGCATGTTGGACTCCGGGTGATTTCTCGCGACAGAGGCGCAAAGGCCTGCCACGGTTTTTCCGCTTGTTCATGTCCAAATCCACTTCGTTTCGCGTTGCGTTTGCCTGTGACTGCCGGGCGCTGGTGCTGTCCGCCACCCTGCTTGTTCTCCTGACTGCGCTGGCATTCCCGGCCAGAGCGCAAACGGGCTGGCCCGTCGTGGTCAGCGATGCCTTCAGACGCAGTGTAACCATCGAGTCCGAACCAAAGCGCATCATCTCCCTCTCTCCCTCGAACACGGAGATCCTTTTTGCGATTGGAGCCGGCGATCGGGTCGTTGGCGTCACCACGTTCTGCAATTTTCCGCCGGAGGCCGCGACGCGTGCCAGGGTCGGAGGCTTTGCGGGAAGCACGGTCAACCTGGAAATGGTCATCGCGCTTCGCCCCGACCTTGTTGTGGCCGGGGACGAGCATCATCGGGCGGTCATTGATGCGCTTTCCAGGAAGGCAATCCCAGCGATCAGCATCAAGGCGGGCAATATTTCGGAAGTGTACGACTCCATTCGGCTCATTGGCCGGGCCACAGGAGGTCTTCGCGAAGCGGAGGAACTCGTCAAATCGATGCAGGCGCGCGTGAACGCTGTCGCGAGTCGCGCGGCCGCGATCCGCCCGGTCGACCGCGTTCGTGTCTACTGGGAAGTGTTTGACGCACCCCTCATAACCAGCGGTCGAAACAGTTTCATCGGGCAGCTGATCGAAATGGCGGGAGGGGTGAACGTGTTTGCGGACATCGATGCGGAATTTCCGCAGGTGAACACGGAATCGGTGATTGCCCGGGATCCGCAGGTGATCCTTGGACCTGAAGTGCCGGGCGTTGATGAACTGACCCTCGAAAAGGTCCGTGCGCGCAAGGGCTGGGGAGGGATCGATGCGGTGAGAAACGGAAGGGTGTATGCGTTGTCGGGGGATCTGACCTCCCGCCCGGGGCCCCGGCTGGTCGACGGGCTCGAACTGGTGGCCCGAACGCTTTATCCGCGGTTGTTTCCGGCAGCGGCGACGCAATGATGGATGGAGAAACGGGAATGCGAGGTTCTTCATCGTCGGGGGATCTGGCGAAGTCCAGGCGTCGCATGCCGTCCACGGCATGGGTGCTGCTGCTTGTGGTCGCGCTGCTGGCGAGCATCGGCTCCAGCGTGGCGCTCGGGAGCGTTTCGATCTCCCCGGGATCGCTGTACCGCGCACTGACGTTCAGCGACACCGCGGATCCGGTTCATGTGGCCGTGCTCTGGGATCTGCGGCTGCCCCGAACCCTGCTAGCGGCGCTGGTCGGCATGGCGCTGGCGGGCGCCGGCGTGGCGTTTCAGGCGCTTTTTCGCAATGCGCTCGCCGATCCATTCGTCGTCGGAGCATCGAGTGGCGCCGCGTTGGGTGCGACCCTTGCGCTGACCCTGGGATTCAGCGCGGGGTGGGCTGGATTGGGGCCGCTGCCGCTGGCGGCGTTCTGCGGCGCGATCGGCACCGTCCTTTGTGCGCTTGCGCTGGCGGAAACCGGTTCCACATCGTCGATGGCTTCACTGCTCCTCGCAGGCACGGCGCTCAGCTCCATGCTTTCGGCCATCATGTCCTTCCTCCTGCTTTGGGCGAATCAACCCTGGTTTCAGGCGTTCAACTGGCTGCTGGGCAGTTTTTCCGGACGCGACTGGTCCTATGTGAGAATGGCCTGTCCGTATCTGCTTGTCTGCTACACCACACTTCAGCTCATGGCGCGTCCGCTGGATGCGCTCACCGCGGGCGATGACGTGGCCAGGAGTCTTGGCCTCTCGGTGCGATCCGCGCGCCTGATCGTCATTGGTGCGGCGACAATGGCGGCGGCGGTGGCTGTTGCCTTCAGCGGTGTGATCGGTTTCGTCGGCCTGATTGCGCCGCACATTGCGCGACTGCTTTTTGGAGCATCGCATCGGATTCTCCTTCCGACGAGCGCGCTGCTGGGCGCCATCCTTCTCGTCTGGTCGGACCTCGCCGCCCGGACCCTGCTCGCTCCCGTTGAAGTGCCTGTTGGAATCGTGACGGCGTTCCTTGGCGGTCCGTTCTTTCTCTACCTGTTGAAGACGCGAGGAGGAAGGCTGGCATGAGTGTGCGCCTCGAAGCGGTGAACCTGTCCTGCGGATACGACGGCCGGCCGGTTTTCGCCGGCGTGGATTTTTCAGTGCGATCGGGGGAGGTTTGCGCGCTGATCGGGCCCAATGGTTCCGGCAAGACGACGCTGCTGCATGCCTTGGACCGACTGGTTCCGCCACTTCAGGGCGAGGTGCGGCTCGATGGAGTGTCAATCTGGGAGCGACGCCCACGGGAAGTCGCCGCCCGAGTGGCGCTCGCTCCGCAGCGGGCCGCGACTTCCGTGTGGCCATTGACGGTGAGGGAAACGATACAACTGGCGCGCGCCCCCCACCGGGGATGGCTGGCATCCTACACTTCGGAGGATGTCGCGGCCACCCATCGCGCCATGAATCGATTCGGGCTGACCGGTCTTGGCGATCGTTCCATGTCCACCCTTTCGGGCGGCGAAGTCCGGCGGGTGCTGCTTGCACGCGCGCTGGCGCAGACCCCGTCGGTGCTGCTGCTCGACGAGCCCCTGACGTATCTGGATCTGCACTACCAGGCGGAGATTCTGTCCCTGGTGAGGACGCTGGCTCGCGACGAGGGACTGGCGGTGGTTCTCACGCTTCACGACCTTGCACTTGCCGCCCTTTGCGCGGACCGGGTTGTGCTTCTCGCGGATGGACGTGTTCGCGGCCGGGGAGCACCCGGGGAAATTCTCACGCGGGAGGTGCTGTGTCCGGTTTATGGGGAAAATCTGGAGGTCATTCCCCATCCAAAAACCGGGCTTCCCATCGTGCTGCCACGGGGTGACATCGGCTGACTCCCGAGCCGCATGCGGTTCAATCGGTCGTGTGTCGAACTGCCCGGCGTTCCCGCAGGGTAGCGCGAAGCGCGTGAAGCGCCCCGTAGCGCGGACTGAGCAGCGCGGAGAAAAGAAATCCAACTCCGAGGCACAGGACGATTGACGGTCCGCTCGAGAGCCCGGTGTGGAAACTCAGGACCAGGCCGGCGGTTGAGCCGGCCATGCCGAGTAGCATCGCTGAAAACAGCATGGTTCGAAAACGATCGCACCAGAGGTAGACGGTTGCGGCCGGAAGCAGGAACAGTCCCAGGGCGAGGATCACCCCCATGGTCTGCAGCGCGGTCACAAGATTGAGAACCGCCAGGCAGAGGAACCCGAGGTGAAACCAGCGCACATGCATGCCTGAAGCCCGTGAGAAAACCGGATCGAAAACCTCGAGAACGACACCGCGGAAGAAGAGCAGGAACAGCAGGGCTGTAATTCCGGTTGCGACCGCGGTGAGCGCGAGGTCCTCGGGTCCCACGGCGAGGATGTTGCCGAAAAGAAAATGAAGCAGGTCGACTCCGGTTCCGGACTGACTGACAAGCGCAACGCCGCCCGCGTAGGCGACCAGGAAGAACGCGCCGAAGGCGGCGTCCTCCTTCAGCCGGGTGAGGCGGCTCAGGAGCGCACCCGAGATGGCGATCAGAAGCCCGGTGGCCATGGCTCCCACAAGCATTGCGAGAACACCGTGCCCGAAAAGAAGCCATGCGACGGCGACGCCGGGAAGCAGCGAGTGGGACAGGGCGTCCCCGAGCAGCGCGAGCCGCCGCAGCACGAGGATGCTGCCGAGCAGGGCGCCGCTCACGCTCAACATTCCCGCGGAGGCCAGGCCGCGCAGCATGAATTCGTTCCGGAAGGGCTCCACCAAGGCATCGACAAAGGCGAGTGGAGGACAGGCGATCATGGGCGGGCGCCGAGCACCGGCATGTGTGAGTGGAAGGCTCTGTCGATATTGACGTCGTTCAGCGCCTCAGCCGTCGGTCCGGCCGCAATCAGGCGCGTGTCGAGGAGGAGGGCGTGGGAGAAGTGGGCGCGCGCGATGGCGAGGTCGTGCACGGCTGCGATGACGGTGCGACCCTGCCCCAGCCAGCGCTGCAGGAGATGGAGCAGATCTGCGCGCGCGGCCAGATCCAGGCTGTTGAACGGCTCGTCGAGGAGGAAGATATCCGCGCCCTGCGCAACGGCGCGCGCCAGAAACATGCGCTGCTGCTGGCCGCCTGAGAGGCGCCGGATCTGTTCATTCTGCAAACCTACCAGGTCGAGCTCGCGGAGCGCATCGTCCACCATCCTCGTTTCAGCCGCCGTAAAGCGTCGAAAATATCCCAGCGCCGGCCAGCGGCCCTGAGCGACAACCTCGCGCACGGTGATGGGGAAATCCCATTCAACCTCCGGGCGTTGTGGCAGGTAGGCGAGCCGCGGATGGAGATGCCGGGGATGGTGGTCACCGAGTCGAATTTCGCCCTGTGTCAGTGGAAGCCATCCGAGAAGACTCTTCAGCAGCGTGCTCTTGCCCGCCCCGTTGGGCCCAACGAGTGCAACCAGTCCGCCACAGGGTATCTGGGTGGAGATGCGGTCCAGCGCCAGTTTTCGCCCGTAACGAACGGTGACATCCTGGAGTCGAAAAATGTCGTGGTGCGCCATGGGTGCGGGTTCCGTTCAGCGCAGGGCTCCGACAATGCCGCCGAGATTGGTGCGCATCATGGCATCATAGGTTGCGAAGGAAGGCTCGACGGACAACCCGTCGGCGCACAGCGGCGGACCCAGTGCGACCCCGGTCTCACGCACCACGGTCTTGATCAGTCGCGGATTGCTGGAACGTTCGGCGAAGACTGCCTTGATGTGGAGTTTTCGAATTGTGGAGATGATGAAGGCAAGGTGGCGGCCGCTGGTTTCCATCGCCGTGTTGACTCCAAGGATTGGATACAGCGTGAAATTGTTTTCGCGGGCAAAATAGCCAAAGGCGTCGTGGGAGGTGACGAGCAGTCTCCTTTCAACGGGCAGTTGTGCGAGTTCCATCCGTGTCCAGGCCTGCAGGGCACGAAGCCTGGCACGGTAATTTTCGGCATTTCCCGCGAAAGTCGCCGCTAGTTCCGGGCGGCGCACGGCGAATTCGGATTCGACGATGCCCGTGGCGGCAATCATCGGCTCAATACCCAGCCACCAATGCGGGTCGATTTCGCCATGGCGATGATCGTGCGCGGCATCGTGATCGCCATGCGCGTGATCGACGCGGGCAAGCTTAAGGTTGTCCGGCAGCTTGTTTCCGACTTTGACCAAAATGCCGGTGGGGAGATCCCGGGCAATTCTCGGAAGGTAGCTTTCAAGTCCCAGGCCGCTTGCAAGAACGATCCCGGCGGCCTGAAGCGTTCGAATGTCGGCAGGAGTCGGCTCATAGACATGAGGATCGACCCCCGGCCGCACCAGCGCATTGATCTCGATGGCCGCGCCGCCGATTTCCCGGGCCACCTCGGTCAGGATGCTGTGAAGCGTGACGACTCGCAGCGGCGCGCCCAGGCTGGTCGCCGCGAGAAGCGCCAGCAGCACCCCGTTGGGCAGAAATCTCCCGCACAAGTGCATGGGACTGTGACCCCGGTGTCAGTTGCCAGGCGCCGGAGGGGGCGAAATGTCCAGGGAGACATTCTGGAAGACCGAGCCCTGTGCTTCAATCCGGTCGAGGCTGCCCGACACCCCGGTTGCCCCCTTCAGCCAGTCGGCGCTCGCCTCGAACTGCGAAGTATTTCCGACGGTTTCACCGGTGGCGGTGTTGGCGGCAGCATTGAGCACCAGTGTGCGTGCGGGTGCCGGCGAGGTGACATGGATTTCCAAAGAAGGTGCGGAAAGCCGGATGAAGTTTTCCGCATGGGCATCGAGCGCGTAGGCGGTCAGCTTGCCGAGTCTTGAGTCGAGGATGAATTCCAGGTTGAACTGGTGGTCTCCAAGGGCGATGAGCGTGCCGCCATGGGGTGCGGCGTGGACGTGCGTGTGTTCAGAAGCGTGATCGTGATTGTGTCCGGCGGAGGCGCTGTGGGATTCATGTTTGGAGCAGCCGGCGAAAACCAGCATCATGCCGAGGAGGAGGCAGGGTGGAAAAATGGGGAGTTTCATGGATGCGTTTGTTGTTGGAAGCGAAGTCTGTGGGTGACTGTGTGCATGGAGGCGAATGCTTGTGAGAACGGGTAGCCTGGCAAAGTTGTCAAGAGTGTCGGAATCAGGCTGTCTGGCAACCACGCCATTCAACCGTGGGCTCGCGCTGTTCGAGCGTTGGGTGGTTGCGAACCATGGGGCTGAAATGATCCTCTGTCAGGGGAGCTTGGCGGCGTCGAGACCACCTGCACGATTCATTTGATCCGGACGGCTGAGCGCCTTCAAATGTCAGGGCAAGCACCATGACCAGCAAGGAATCCAGCGAGATTCTTCGGAAGCGCGGAGGCCGCCCTGTCGCGGTTGCCGTGCTGCTGGCCTGCATGTCCTGCCTCGCATGGGGCGCCGCGCCGGGACCTGGGCGCCCGAATGTCATTCTGCTGCTGGCTGATGACATGGGTTACGGCGATCTTGGAGTCTACGGAAACAAGGAGGTTCCCACTCCGGAGATCGACCGGCTCACGCGCGCCGGCGTGCGTTTCACCGATGCCTATGTGACCTGCCCCGCGTGCGCGCCGAGCCGGCTCAGCCTGATGGCTGGCGCTTATCCGCAGCGCTTTGGAATGACCTGGAATGACGATCGGCGCGCGCATCGATTGCCGGAGACGCAGCGCCTGTTGCCGGAGTTGCTTCGCAGCGGAGGCTATGCCACGGGGCTTGTTGGCAAGTGGAACATCGTGCGTCCGGCGGAGACGGTGTTCGATGAGGTCCATGATTTCATCGAATGGGAATCGGACTCCTGGCCGCAGCCGGACGGTCGCTACATCGGCAGCAACGCGACAACCAATCCGGGTTTTCGATCGAGCAAGACACAGTACTGGGGGCCGTTGCGGGAGGGTGATGAATACCTGAGCAACCGTCTCGCGCGAAAGGCGGTCGACTTCATCGATCGTCATGCCGACGAGCCCTTTTTCCTGTTCGTCGGCTTCAATGCCGTGCACAGCCCGTGGCAAGGGCGCAGGGCGGATGAGGAGCGTTTCGCCGGCATGCCGCACGAAGTGTTACGTCTCTACGCCTCGATGATCGCAGGTCTCGACGATGCGGTGGGGCTCATCATGCGCGGGCTGCGGGCGCGCGGTCTTGAGGAGAACACGCTCGTGATCTTTCTGAGCGACAATGGACCGGCGATAGGAAGTCCGCAGATCGAAGGATGGAAACCTGGGTGGCCGTCTCGAATCGTTGTGGGCTCGACGGCTCCTTTTCGCGGGGCAAAGACCGAGCTTCTGGAAGGAGGGATCCGCGAGCCTTTCATCGTGCGCTGGCCGGCACGGCTTGCCGGAGGCACGGAGTTTCGCGATGCGGTGATCTCGAATGATGTGCTGCCCACGATCTGCGCCGCTGCAGGAGTCCCCGTGCCCGCTGGTTCTGTCGTTGATGGCGTGGATCTGCTGCCGTTTCTACGCGGCGAGAGGAAAAATGCACCGCACGAAACACTCTACTGGAAAATCAAGTCGGCCGCCGCGCTGCGACGGGGCGACTGGAAGCTGTTGATGCTGGCTCCCGAGTGGACACCGCAACTCTATCGATTGAGTCGGGATGTCGCCGAGGCGCATGACCTTGCGGGCGAACGACCGGAAGTGGTTCGCGAGCTCCATGCGGCATGGAGTGAATGGAACGCGTTGCTGCCACCACCCGCCAAGCAATAGAAGGGCAGCGATTGCAAACTTGGTTGAAATTGTTCGGCTGGGAATTTTCCGCGAGAGGCGGATGGGTAGTTCATCAGGAGCCTTCCCGCTTGTGGACGTTACGGGCTGGGGGTTTTAGCGTTGATGAATATCGAAAACGGACAGAAGCATATTAAAAGCAAATGATACGCGTGTTGGGATAATAAATTTGGTGTATCATGAAAAAAGCCACGGTAGCGGATTTAAGAAACAACTTTCGTCGTCTTGCTTCATGTATTGAGCATGGCGAGACGGTTCAGATTACAAGAAGGGGCTGGCCGTTCGCCCGCCTGAGCCCTGAATCCACGGTTTCGGACGAGCGGAACGTGCCTAAAGTCGACTTCATGGCTCAATTGCGAGAAATCTGGGGCGAGCGCACGTTTTCGGAAGCGGAAATCCGCGCGATGCGCGAAATCTGACTGGAAAGGTTGTCTACCAACAAAAGTGTCAGCGGCCGGGACTGATCGGGGGCGGTGGGATGGCGATTGCTTTGACCGCGCTTTCGCGATCCATGGGAACGGATGAAACGGGATTTGTTCCGGAAGGCGGTGGCGGCAATGGAGCGGGAGCTCGCGACGGTCCGGGAGTCGGTGTGACCTGGGGCGGAGGGGAGTCGGGCAGAAAACTGACCACGGATCCCTTTGCCAGCTCCGCCTGGATTTCCGGGGCGCGCTTGAGGGCCTTTTCGATGAGATCGGTGCGCTTCATCTTTACCAGGCGTTCTCGCAGGAGCGTTTCACCCTGGCTGTCGACTCCAGCCTTTGTCGCGAGGATCAACCAGGCCAGTCCTTCCATGTAGTCGCGGCGAACGCCGCGACCGCTGGCATACGATGCACCCAGATTGTAGAATGCCTCCGGAACACCGCCGGCTGCCGCAGCGCGAAAGTAAGAGAGCGACCTGGTCTGATCGGATTTTACTCCTGTCCCTTCGCCATAAGCTTTGCCAAGGCTGAAGGCGGCGGAGGCAATCCCGGCCCTGGCGGCTTTCTGGAGCAATTCGAGCCCCTGGGGAATGTCCTGCGACGTGTGCTCGCCCTTCAGTTTGAATTCTCCAAGCGCAGCCCATGCACGAGGGTTGTCCTTCGCTGCCGCCGCTTCGAGTTCCTTGATGTCCGACCAGGAGCCTCCTCCCCCCGTTGTGGAGAGCAATACCGGCCTTGACTCTTCCGGCTCACGCTGGCGTCGGGCGAAGCCTGCGGCCACTGTGGCGAGAACGAGAGTTGATGCGACACCCATGCGCAGCTGCCCCAGCCATCGCCGAGAAGGAGTATCCGTGGCGACGAATTTCATGGGTGCAATGTCCATGATTTGCCGATGCTGGTTCCCGCCGGATCGCATATTTTCAGGGCGTAGTTCCACTGAGTCCCTAGGCTTCGATGTCACCCGTCACGGAGGTGCCGCCTGTCACCGTAACTTTTGTCATGACTGCTGTCGCAATTTTTTCCGCCAGTTCTGGTTTTTCGCGAAGAGCCTGTTTGGCGGCGTCGCGACCCTGTCCCACCAGGCTGCCCTCGAAAGCAATCCATGCGCCTTTCTTTTCCAGGACCTTGTGTTCAAGTCCCAGATCCAGCAGCGAACCGAGCCGGGAAATACCCTCGTCGTACATGATGTCGAACTCCACCTCGGTGAAGGGTGGCGCCACCTTGTTCTTGACCACCTTGATCTTGGTGCGATTGCCGATGACCCTGCCCTCGGCTGTCTTGATCTGGTCCTTGCGGCGGATGTCGATGCGAATGGAGGAGAAGAATTTCAATGCACGCCCGCCTGGTGTGGTTTCCGGATTGCCGAACATGACGCCGATTTTTTCGCGAATCTGGTTTGTGAAGATGCAGATGCACTTCGTCTTGCTGACGACCGCCGTCAGGCGTCGCATCGCCTGTGACATCAGCCGCGCCTGCGATCCCACGGTGGCATCTCCCATCTGGCCGTCCAACTCCTGTTTCGAGATCAGCGCGGCGACAGAGTCGATGACGATGACATCAATCGCATTGGAGCGGATCAGCGTTTCCGCGATGTTGAGGGCATCCTCGCCTGAGTCAGGCTGCGAAACAAGCAGGTCGTCGAGGTTCACTCCCACCACCCGGGCATACTTCGGATCAAGCGCGTGCTCGACATCGATGAACGCAGCCAGTCCTCCGCGCTTCTGGGCTTCCGCAATGACGCTCAGACAAAAGGTCGTCTTGCCGGAGGACTCCGGCCCGTAGATCTCCACGATGCGACCGCGCGGCAGTCCGCCCACGCCGAGTGCGAGATCGATGGCGAGGGATCCCGTCGAAAGCGTATCCACCTTCATTTTCGAATTCTCGCCGAGGCGCATGATCGATCCATCGCCGAATTGCTTCGTGATGGCGCTGATGGCCAGTTCAACGTTCCTGCGGGATTCGGCTGAGGCAACCGGGGCGCCCTGTGTGGCGGCAGCGGGTTGGGAAGAGGAGGCTTTTGATGGAGAAGCTTTTGACATGTGTGTGTGTGAGTTGAAGTGAAGATCGGGGCGATGCAGTTGGCGCGGCGACGGCGGGTGCGCCCTGCCTTCGGGAAGACAGCGACCCGCTGTGCAAACCAAAACCTGAATCGGTGTCGCGCCGGGAAGCAAGGTTTGCGTGGCGGGAAAAAACGAAGCCCATCGGGCAATCTGACGAGTGCCCGGGTGCAATTACAACGGGATGAATCGGTTGCGCCGTGAACCCGCTTGCCGGGTCAATGCGCCGCGGCGCTCCGCGGCCGGGCGCATGGGTGTGAGCCGGTATCCGGTTCGAGTGGGATTTGTGGCGCACTTCAATTGAAAGTCCTGCATCCGATGAAACAACGTGATCAGTTGCGCCGGATCAGCATACGTGTCGAGGCCGGCTGACGCCAGGGCGAGCAGCATTTCGTGCGTTGCCTCGAGTGTTGAGAGACAGCCCTCCTGCGGCTGTTGCTTGATCACGTAGCGGCTGACGGTCGTTTGCGCCTCGAACCCGATCCTGGGCAGCGCCTGCAGCGAGGGACTGAGCTTGAGCATTTTTCTTGCGCAACTCCATGTCGCGTCGAGCACGAGCACCAGCAGCTTGCGACCGGCAAGGTCATCCGCTGTCAACTCTCCGCGTGAAACATTCACCGCGCTTCGCCCGGGATACAACAGGGTGGGAAAGAAACCGGGATCCTCAAGCAGCGCCTGCACACGCGGATGCCGGTCGAATTCAACGCCCATGACGATCTCGCTGTGTTTGATCGCGAGGTGAGTGAGGCGGCCGGTCGACGCTTTCTCCTGCTTGAATTCCTTCGGATGCATCAGGAAGACGAAATGAGTCCGCGTTTCCATGGGTGTGATGGATGCACACCAGCAATGGGCCTTCGGCCAGAAGCATCGATAGCAGGTTTCTCGGCTCATCGTGATTTGGTTGGGGAATGATGGACGGCTGTGATCACAAGCCAAGCCCTTCGCTCCGGATTTCTGGCCTATCAAGAAAGCGATCCAGCTTCATGCATCCCTCCACTCTTGAGTCGCACTCCTGCGGGTGAATGGTCAAGTTTCGGGGATTGCTTCCCTGTCGCCGCATTTTTCTCTCGCCCGCAGCCGATTCTGAGTCTGGTCCCATCGCTGGAACGGGCGGAACGTCAGAGCCGGCAATCGAAGAATCGCCGATCCCGGTTCCAAGAAAGCGCTGGAGAAACTATCGTATCGACAAAGCTTCAGGGGGTGCCGGCACGAAATTGTTTCATGGACTGGACATGACCTCCTCGGAAGCTGTGATCATTCAGGCCATTGGGCTTGATGATCCGGCAATCACCAGCCGCCGTCTGGTTTGGGCCAGGCTGCTCGAAATGGTTTGTCCGCCAGGATTCAAGCTGCCGCTGGTGGAGGCTCATGAGGCGGATGGTGTGCGGCATGAAGTCGTGCGAGCGCCTTCGGGCATCCCATTGCAGGCGTGGGCGGCCACCCCGGAGGGATCTTCAGCGTCAGTCGTACCCCTGGTGCGGGATTTGGCGTCTGTTGTTGAAGTGCTGAACAAGGCGGATCTTGTGCACCTCAATATCAAGCCAGAGAGCGTTTATGTATCGATGGGGGCGGACGGACCGGAATTTTCGATCACCGGGCTTGAGAATGCGACACGGATGACGACCAACGAGCCCTTGTCCCACGATGTCGACCTTTTCCATGATCCGCCCGAATCGCTGTCGTCACCGTTGATGACATCGGGTGCTGCGCTTGCGAAATGGGACTGGTGGTCGCTGGGGCGCATTGTCCAGGAGGTCGTGTTGGGCAGGCACGTTTACGACCTTGTTCTCAAGCAGGTCTCCCGGCCACTGACGGAAGAGAACCGGAAGAATCTTCGAATCTTCCTTTCCGAGAGTCCCCGGGGAAAGATATCCGCGGGTGCCACGGAACTGATGACGGACGCTTCAACATCCGTTCTTTCCCTCCTGCGCGGATTGCTGACAACAGCGGTGTCAGATCGCTGGGGTGCGTCGGAGATTCGGCAATGGCTCCAGGCGCAGGCGGGGCCGACACAGGACGACAAGCCGGTGGTGGAAGAGCCTTTTTCCTGGAAGGGCCGGGTCATGACACTTCGTGAAGCGGCTGAATACTTCACCCTCGAGGAGAACTGGAAGGAGGGTGAATCACAGTTCTTTCCTGAGCCCGAAGATTCCGAGACGCTGATTCATTACCTGAGGAGGCATCAAACGCGCCGTGGGGATGCGGAACGCATCGGCGCAGTCCTTGCGATCATGGACCAACCCTCGTGGCAGGAGGTTCCGGTGACCGCGCGGCGCACGGCTCTCACGGCTGCTGCGTGGGTGGCTGCGGCCGGCTCCGATGCGCATGCCTCGCTTCGGCTCATGGGACGTGGTGTTGACTGGCAGGGCCTTCAGGCGACCTTTCGAGCCAACCCAACTGGTGAGTCCGCACCGCTCTTCCATGCGTTGATCGCACCCGGCTACATCGCTCTTGTTGAAGGGCTCGATGCGGCGACGGCACAGTCCTTGAAGCGCCTTTCCGGAAGCGTGACGGATGCGTTCCAAACCGGCTATCGCACGGGCTTCATCTCGCGGGAGGCGATGGACGAGCATGTGCAGATATTTGCCCTCGCGCTTGAATCCGGAATGGAGCTTGAGAACCACGTCAAACGCCTGCGCGGTCGCTTTGCGAGTCACAAGGACGCCGAACTGGCGGGCATTCTGGCGAACCCCAAACCCGAACGCTGGATGCTCGTCCTGCTGGCCTACATTGGCGAGCATCCGGATGGATCCGGATTCATCACTCACGCCGACCAGAATCTGGAAACGTTCCGCCGGTTGAACGGGGAAGCGGAGCTCGTCACGACCATTCTCTTCTGGAAGAGGCTTGCGCAGGCCTTGAATACGGGGCCGCTCATATTTCCTCCCTGGTGGATATTTGGACTCTTCTGGGGTGTGCTTGGCGCGCTCGTGATCAAGTTCAGCGGAGACTGGATGCCCGTGGCCGGCGTTGTTGCGGCCATCCTTGGACTGCGCCTGCTGAGTCACGCCTTCATCCGCAGGCAGGTGCGCCGCCATGGCCGCACCGCGGAGTACTGGCGGTGGACCGATCACTCCGTCCGCTGCCGCCGTGAGATTGAACGCCTCAAGGGATCCCTGTCGCACCCGCTGGAGGCTTCGCCGCGCGCCCGGCTTGAGGAGATCGCGCGCCGCGTATCCGAACTGCAACTACAACCTCCGCCCAGCCCGCCGCCGGCTCCGCCGGGAGTCGCGCTGCTCTGGTCCGGCTCGGGCATCAGCGTCCTTGGAGCGCTGGGCCTCGTCGCCTCCATTGCGCACCCCCTGCTGAGGAACAGCGCCGTCGATGCCGCTCGGGAAATCCCCGCTGCCGCCGCGGACGGCACGCATGCGGCCGGGCCCGTTGCGGAAGCACCGGCGTTTTTCGAGCCGCCGCCCGGATCTCCCCCGGGACTGTACGAGGCCTTCGATGATGGCTTCGGACGGCAGCTGCGTGGACCTCTGACAACCTGGGATGTGCCATCAACCGCGGTCGGCGAACCGTTGGTGCTTCAGTCCGAAGTCCGGGCGGATCCGGAGCAGGTCGCCTATGCGCTGATTGCCGGTGAACTCCTGCTCAAACCCTATCCCAGCCGCGGCGTGAGCGCGCTTCTGGCGGTGAGGGTGCCGGCGCACGGCCGCGTGGCGCTCATGCTCTATGACGGCCAGACACGGAGGCTTGCGAGTCGCGACGTCTTCATTGTCGATTCCCCGCCGCTGCCGCGCACCTGGCATCGCCTTGCCGGAAGGAATGTCGTCTACCTGGGAGTGCCTGACTCGCTTGCCGCGGAACTCGGCGCCGGTGAGCGGAGACACTGATGACGTGCGCGCGTGCGTTGCCCGCGACAGTGGCGTCACAGTGAAAGCCAGGCCACGCCGATCGCGAGCGTCAGGACCGCGATCGCGGTTCCAGCCTTCAGGTATTCGACAAAGGAGAGCTGGACGCCCCGTTTTCCCGCGATTTCAGCGACAATCAGGTTGGCGACTGAGCCGAGCAGGGTGAGATTGCCTGCCAGCGTTGTGGCCATGGCGAGCGTGAGCCACGCCGTGTGGGGTTCGCCCAGGGTTGGCACGATCGGACGGAACAGCATCACGGCCGGAACGTTTGAAACGAGGTTGCTGAGAACGACCGATGCGGCGGTGAGCGGCAGCGGCCCGCCGTCCATCAGCGGAGCCAGCGCATCGAACAACAGTCGCCCGAGTCCGGAGGACGCTATCGCCCCGGTGACGACAAAGAGGCTGCTGAAGAAGACGAGCAGCCCCCAGTCGATGTCCTGAAACACCCGTTCGGGCTCGGTGCGTCGCGTGATCATGAGCAGGGAGGCGGCGATGGCCGCGGACAGGGGAACCGCGACTCCGGCAACGAGAGCCACGATGAGAACAGCCGAGGCGAGGAGCGATTTGCGAAGCAGAGATGGCTGGACGGAGGTATCGACTGACGCTTCCGCGCGCAGCTTCTCGGAGCGGAATTCGGTTCGGTAAACCACCACAAGAACAATCCATGCAACCACCAGTCCAGCCATTCCGACCGGCGCGAGCGAGCGTGTGAAATCGGCAAAGCCGATGCCCGAGGAGATACCCACCAGCATGTTCTGTGGATTGCCCGTGATTGTTCCGACCGATCCGATGTTTGCCGCCGTGACGAGAGCCACCAGGTAAGGCAGGGGATTGCGCTTGAGCGCGAGGGTGACGTCGAGAATCAGCGGCGTGAAAACGAGCACGATGGTGTCGTTGAGAAATATTGCTGAAAAGAAACCCGAGACGGCAATTGTCAGGGCCAGCAGTTGCCGCGGCGTTCGTGCGATCCTGACCACATGTGAGGTGACCAACTGGAAAAAACCGGCCATGCGCAGGTTGACATTCAGGACCATCATTCCGAAGAGCAGAATGACCGTATTCCAATCGATCGCCGCGTAGGCCTGCTCGAGGCTCAGGGCTCCAAACGCGACCATCCCGGTGGCGCCGACCATGGCGATTGTCGCCCGGTTCATTTTCAGCGCCGGGTAGCGTCCGATCGCGACGCCCACCAATGTGATGACCGCCAGGGAGGCCGTGATGTATTCGCGAAAATTCATGTCGAAGGCATAAGCGCCCTTCTTTCCGATGACTACGGCCGGTAGTAGTCGCGATACCACTTTACGAAGGCCCGCAGGCCCTCCTCCAAGGAGACCTTGGGCGAATACCCCATGGCTGCGCCGATCCTGTCCAGGCTCGCGCAGGTCTCGGGCACGTCGGCCGGCTGGGGCGGAAGCAGATTCAAACTCGCCGGCCTGCCGATGACGGAGGCCATCATGTCCACAAAAAGTCGAAGCTCCACAGGGCGATTGTGGCCAAGATTGAAAATCTGAAACGAGGGCCGCGTGCGCTGGAGTGGGGGGTAGAGCAGGACCTTCATGACACCATCAACGATGTCGTCCACATAGGTGAAGTCGCGCCGGTATTTTCCCGCGCCGAACAGGTCGATGGGTTTTCCGGCGAAAATCCTTTCCGCGAAGAGTGTGGGGGCTGTGTCTGGCCGCCCCCAGGGACCATAGACGTTGAAGAAGCGAAGTCCGGTGAGATTCAATCCGTGAAGATGCGCGTAGCTGTGAGCCATCACCTCGTTGCTCTTCTTGGTGGCGCCATAGAACGAGAGCGGCCGGCTCGTGTCGCCGTCCTCGACAAAGGGAGTGGCGGCCGTCGCACCGTAAACGCTGCTGGAGGAGGCGAAGACCAGGTGCCTCGGAGGCTGCATGCGCGCGGCTTCGAGCATGTTGAAGAAACCGATCAAGTTGCTCTGAACGTAGGCGGCGGGGTGGTCGACGCTGTAGCGGACATTGGCCTGAGCGCCCAGATGGACGACGTAGTCTGGCTTCAGGTGATTCCAAAGCCCCTGCAATCTGGCGGCATCCGAAAAATCGAGTTGGATGAAACGAAAGTCCTCCCGCAGGGACAGATCGGCGATTCGGGCCCGCTTGAGATCGACGGAATAGTAGTCGCTCAGATTGTCGATGCCGACAACCTCGCACTTTCGCGAGTCGGCCAGGCGCCTGGCGACGTGGTAACCGATGAAGCCGGCGGCACCGGTCACAAGAACTTTCATCCCGTGCGGTTTACGGCAAACAGCATGAACCGGCTAGAGGAAAAGCGTGCGACGCAAGGGCTGCCGATGCGATTGAGCGGTGCTGAAGGAAATTTCACGACTTTGTAAACTTCCGCTTGATCCTGGAATTCCATCTCTACTATGTTGCTTCGTTTTTGTAAGCACGCACCGTTCGTTTCATGAAGATCAAAGCCTATCTCAAGCCCCACTGTGGGTGGTCCAATGGCGTGCGTGCCATAATGCGGAAGTACGACCTTTCGTTTGAGGACTTGGACATCATCAACAACCGTGCGCTGTATGCGGAGATGGTCCAGAAGTCCGGCCAGCCCCTCTCTCCATGCGTGGAGATTGACGGTGTGATGCTTGCGGATATTTCAGGAGAAGAAGTGGAAAACTATCTCCTTTCAAATCAACTGGTTTCGCCAACGGGCCGTTCCGTCGACACTGTGACCAACTCGGGTTGCAGCGACGAGGAACATGCGAAAATGGCCCCCAAAACGATCCGCTTCTTCTAATCGCGAACGCTCACCCGCATCAATTTTCCGGGCCGGCATCGCGAAATCCGCGTAACCGGCCCTTTTTTTGCTCTACTGCCAGCGACATGGAGTCCTCTTCGTTCAACTTCCGCCAGACACACGGCATCTTCACCGGCTTTTCCTGAAATGAACAGCAGCACCGTCGAAACGACCGAAACCAGCTCACGGCCCTCCGGGCTTCCAAAGAAGCAGGGGCTATACGACCCATGGTTTGAGCATGACGCTTGTGGCGTCGGCTTTGTGGTGGACATCAAGGGTCGGAAATCGAACAAAATCGTTCAGGACGGCCTGCAAATATTGCGCAATCTCGATCATCGGGGCGCCAGCGGAGCTGAAGTGAATACAGGCGACGGCGCGGGAATTCTGATCCAGATGCCGGATGCATTCTTTCAAGATGCCTGCAGAAACACGCGCATCAATCTTCCTCCGGCGGGTGAGTACGGATGCGGGCTGATTTTTCTTCCGCGCAACCCGAACGTTCGCCGCAGGATCGAAGAGCGTTTTGAGCAGATCGTGCAGGCCGAGGGGCAGGTTTTCCTGGGTTGGAGAACCGTGCCAACCAACAGCGCTTCACTCGGGGATACAGCACTTTCATGCGAGCCCTTCATGCGCCACGCTTTCATTGGGCGCGGGCCTGATGTGACTGATTCCGCCGCCTTCGAGCGCAAGCTGTTCGTCATTCGGAGACGCACCTACTCGGAAATCCGAACCTCGACTCTTTCGGGTGCCGAATCCTGGTATGTGGCCAGTCTTTCTCACAAGACACTGGTGTACAAGGGCATGCTGACTACGGATCAAGTGTCGCAGTATTTTCCTGACCTCACTCATCCGCTGATGGACTCGGCGCTGGCATTGGTTCATTCACGTTTCAGCACAAACACGTTCCCGAGCTGGGAGCGCGCCCACCCCTATCGTTATCTCGCCCACAACGGGGAGATCAACACTCTCCGGGGCAACATCAACTGGATGCACGCCCGGGAGGCGCTTTTTGAGAATGCGCTGTTCGGCGAGGATATTCAGAAGATCCTTCCCATCATCAATCCGAACGGCAGCGACTCGTCGATGTTCGACAATACGCTTGAGCTGCTCGTGCTCGCCGGACGCCCGCTCGCGCACGCGATGATGATGATGATTCCAGAACCTTGGTCGAATCACGAGTCGATGGATGAAGCGCGGCGCGCCTTCTACCAGTATCACTCCTGTCTCATGGAGCCGTGGGACGGCCCGGCCTCGATCGCTTTTACCGATGGCAGGCAGGTGGGGGCGATTCTGGATCGCAACGGGCTTCGCCCATCGCGCTACTACGTGACCAAGGACGGCGTTGTCATCATGGCATCGGAAGCCGGCGTGCTCGATGTTGCTCCCGAGGATGTCGTCACCAAGGGCCGTCTTCAGCCGGGTCGCATGTTTCTCATCGATACCGAGCAGGGCCGCATCATTGAGGATGAGGAGATCAAGCGCGAAATCTGCGGTGCGCAACCGTATGCGAAGTGGCTCAAGGAGCATCTGGTCAAGCTGCATGATCTCCCTGAGGCGCCCAAGGTTGAGCCTCCCGATCATGAGACGCTGCTGCAACGGCAGATCGCCTTCGGGTACACTCATGAGGACGAGCGTTTGCTGCTCACGCCGATGGCCCGCGACGGTGTCGAGGCGATCGGTTCCATGGGCAACGATTCGGCGCTCGCGGTCCTGTCGAACAAGCCGCGACTGCTCTACGACTATTTCAAGCAGCTTTTCGCCCAGGTCACGAATCCTCCGATTGACTGCATCCGCGAGGAAATCGTCATTTCGGCCGAGACACGTCTTGGATCAGAGGGAAACCTTCTCAATCCGCAGCCCACCGCCTGTCGTCGCGTTGAATTGAAGTGGCCCATCCTCACGAACGAGGAGTTCGCGAAGATCCGCCGCACCCACCTGCCGGGCCTGCGCGTGGGTGTGCTGCCGATTCTCTTCCGCGTGACTCGTGGAGAGAAGGGTCTCGCAAAGTCCATGGAGGAGCTCTCGATCATGGCGCGCCGCATGATCGAGGAGGAGGAGAACAACGTCCTCATCCTCAGCGATCGCGGGGTGACGCATGACTATGCGCCCATTCCCGCGCTCCTTGCCGTGGCTGGTCTGCATCACTATCTCATCCGCGAAGGCCTGCGCACGCGTGTCAGCCTGGTGCTGGAAACGGGCGAGGCGCGCGAGGTTCATCATTTCTCGCTGCTGATTGGCTACGGCTGCAGCGCGATCAATCCCTATACGGCGTTCGAGACGATCGATGACATGATCCGCGAGGGCCACCTCACCAACATTGATCACAAGACCGCCTGCAAGAATTTCGTGAAGGCTGGTTCGAAGGGCGTGATCAAGGTGATGTCGAAGATGGGCATTTCCTCCATCCAAAGCTACCGCGGCGCACAGGTTTTCGAGGCTCTTGGGCTCAAGCAGGACGTTGTTGATCACTACTTCACCTGGACGCCTTCGCGCGTCGGCGGCATTGGACTGGATGTCATAGCACAGGAGGTGCTCATCCGTCATCGGGCTGCGTTTTCGGATCGCACGGCAAATCAAGTGCTTCCCACTGGCGGTCTCTATCAATGGCGCTCCAGCGGAGAGGCGCATCTTTTCACGCCGGAGTCCATTCACTTTCTCCAGAAGGCGGTGCGCACGGGAAGTGTTTCCGCATACAAGGAGTACGCCAGGCGGATCAATGACCAGTCGGCGACCTTGTGCACACTGCGCAGTCTGCTGCGGTTCAAGGCCGGCGCGCCCGTTCCGCTCGCGGAAGTTGAGTCCGCCGCCTCGATCATGAAGCGTTTCAAGACCGGCGCGATGTCCTATGGCTCCATTTCCAAGGAGGCGCACGAGACGCTGGCGATCGCGATGAATCGCATCGGGGGAAAGTCCAACACGGGCGAGGGCGGGGAGGATCCGGAGCGCTTCAAGCCGCTGCCGAATGGAGACTCGAAGAATTCCGCGATCAAGCAGGTCGCGTCGGGGCGTTTCGGCGTGACGAGCGAATACCTGGTGAGCGCGAGGGAGCTTCAAATCAAGATGGCGCAGGGGGCGAAGCCCGGCGAGGGAGGCCAGCTGCCCGGAACCAAGGTGTATCCCTGGATCGCCAAGACCCGGCACACCACCGCGGGTGTCGGCCTGATTTCGCCGCCACCGCACCACGACATCTACTCGATCGAGGATCTTGCGGAGCTCATCCACGACCTCAAGAATGCGAACCGCGATGCCCGCATCAGCGTGAAGCTCGTGGCCGAAGTCGGCGTGGGCACCGTCGCTGCCGGTGTTGCGAAGGCGCATGCCGATGTCGTTCTGATTTCCGGTTACGATGGAGGCACCGGCGCGTCTCCGCAGACTTCGATTCATCATGCGGGACTTCCCTGGGAGCTCGGGCTGGCTGAAGTGCACCAGACGCTTGTCCTGAACAATCTGCGCTCGCGCATAGCTGTTGAAACCGATGGACAGCTCAAGACGGGGCGCGATGTGGTCGTCGCCGCACTCCTCGGTGCGGAGGAGTTCGGGTTTGCCACGGCGCCTCTCGTCGCCACGGGCTGCATCATGATGCGCGTCTGCCATCTGAACACGTGTCCGACGGGTGTGGCCACGCAGGATCCTCAGCTTCGGGCCCGCTACACGGGCCGGCCCGAGGATGTTGTGAACTTCATGACATTCATCGCGGAGGACATGCGCGAAATCATGGCCGAGCTCGGATTCCGCACCATTGAGGAGATGATCGGTCGCGCGGACAGGCTAGAGGCTGCGAAGGCTGTCAGTCATTGGAAGGCGAAGGGGCTCGATTTCTCGAACATCCTCTACCAGCCCGATGTCGGACCGGAGGTCGGTCGATTCTGCCAGATCAAGCAGGACCACGGCCTCGACCGCTCGATGGATCTGACTTCCCTGCTCAGGATCTGCGAACCGGCGATTGAGCGCGGCGAGAAGGTCATCGCCGAGCTGCCCATCAGGAATGTGCATCGCGTCGTTGGAACCATCACCAGCAGCGAGATCACCAGGAGGCATGGCGCCAAGGGGCTTCCAGACGACACGATCCGGATTCATTTCAACGGATCCGCAGGCCAGAGCTTCGGCGCCTTCATGACACGCGGCATGACCTTTACCCTTGAGGGCGACGCCAATGACTACATCGGAAAGGGGTTGTCCGGGGGAAAGATCATCCTGTATCCGCCGAGGCAGTCCACGTTCGTGCCTGAGAACAACATGATTGCAGGAAATGTCGCGCTCTATGGAGCCACCGCCGGCGAGATCTACATCTGCGGCATGGCGGGCGAGCGTTTCGCCGTGCGCAATTCCGGGGTCAATGCGGTCGTGGAGGCGATCGGCGACAACGGATGCGAATACATGACGGGCGGCCGTGTCGTTGTGCTTGGACGGGCGGGGCGCAATTTCGGAGCCGGCATGTCCGGAGGCGTGGCCTACGTGCTTGATGAAGCCGGTGATTTCGCAAAGCGGGTCAACCTGCAGATGGTCGCCGTCGAGAAAGTCGAGTCAGCCAGGGATGTGGCAGAACTGAAGGGGCTCATTGAAAAGCATCTCTCCCACACCCGGAGCCGGCGTGCGGAAACAGTGCTGCGCACCTGGGACAGCATGCTGCCCAAGTTCGTCAAGGTGATGCCGAAGGACTACAAGCGCATGCTCGCCTGCATTGAGCGCGCCCAGGCCCAGGGCCTCACCGGAGACGAGGCCATCATGGCTGCATTTGAAGAGAACGCCCGCGACCTTTCGCGCGTGGGCGGCAACTGACACGACCCAACACCTCAGACACAATTTCCCATGGGAAAGCCAACTGGATTCATTGACTACCTGCGCGAACTGCCCGTCGACCGCACGCCCACCGAGCGTGTGCGCGACTGGAAGGAATTCCACCAGCACATGGAGGAGAAAAAGCTCCGCCAGCAGGGTGCGCGCTGCATGGACTGCGGAGTCCCCTTCTGCCACACGGGAAAGCTCCTGAACGGCATGGCCTCCGGCTGTCCGATCAACAACCTGATCCCCGAGTGGAATGACTTGATCTATCGGGGGCGCTGGAAGGAGGCGCTGGACCGCCTTCACAGCACGAACAACTTCCCGGATTTCACGGGGCGCGTGTGCCCGGCCCCCTGCGAGGGATCATGCGTTGTCGGCATCAATGCGCCGCCGGTCACGATCAAGAACATCGAGGTCTCCATCATCGACCACGGCTTCGACGAAGGCTGGGTCACCCCTGAAATTCCCAAGACTCGCACGGGCAAGAAGGTTGCTGTCATCGGCTCGGGTCCGGCGGGTTTGTCGGCCGCGGCGCAGCTCAATCGCGCGGGCCACACGGTCACCGTCTTTGAACGGGAGGACCGTCCGGGAGGCCTGCTGATGTATGGCATCCCGAACATGAAGCTGGACAAGAAGGACGTCGTGCTGCGCCGCATCCAGGTGCTGGAGAAGGAAGGCATCAAGTTCATCTGCAACGCCAACGTGGGGGAAAACGTCGAACCGCAGATATTCCTCCGCGAGTTCGATGCCACTGTCATCTGCACGGGGGCAACACAGCCGCGCGATCTCCCGATCGAGGGCCGGTCGCTCAAGGGCGTGCACTTCGCGATGGATTTCCTTACCGAGAACACACGGGCGCTGCTCAATGCAAGGACCGCTCCGATCAATGCAAGGGACAAGGATGTGGTGGTGATCGGCGGAGGGGACACCGGCACCGACTGTGTCGGCACGTCCATGCGTCATGGCTGCCGGAGTCTCGTGCAGATTGAGATTCTGCCGAAGCCTCCGCAGGAGCGCGCTGCGGACAATCCCTGGCCGGAATGGCCGAAGGTCTACAAGATGGACTACGGGCAGGAGGAGGCGGCGGCAAGATTTGGCGCTGATCCGCGCATCTATCTGACAACCGTGAAGAGGTTCATCGGTGACGATCAGGGCAACCTGAAGGAACTGGTCACCGTCGAGATCAAGTGGGAGAAGAACGAGAAGGGGCAGTTTGTTCCGAAGGAGGTGCCAGGCACCGAAAGGACGCGTCCCGCCCAACTCGTTCTTCTTGCGATGGGTTTTCTCGGACCCGAGCAGGCGCTGCTCAAGGAGTTCGCGGTGGAGACTGATCCACGCTCCAACATAAAGGCTGAACACGGCAAGTTCACCACCAGCATCAAGGGCGTGTTTGCCGCCGGCGACTGCCGTCGCGGCCAGAGCCTGGTGGTCTGGGCGATCAACGAAGGCCGCGGTGCGGCACGCGAGTGCGACCGTTACCTGATGGGATCGACGGATCTTCCGTGATTGGCTGAACCATTGCCCGTGTCCGTGGTGCTCCGACGCTGGGGTGCCGCGGGCAAATCATTTCAGATCGCGGTCTCCCCGCCGAACTTGAATGATCGGCGCTCATGCCTTCCCGTCCGATACCTGGTTCAACCGGCGCCGTTCTGACGTGCCTGCCGTCCCCCTATGTTGCGCATCCGGGGACCGGCCTGCTTTACTTGCCGCGCTTTCTTGCCAAGTGCCGCTACGTCAAGGAGCACGGATCACTTCCGCCCAGTTACGCGAAGAACTTCAAGCGCGGACTCGACCGGTTTCTCTGTCTCCATCTCCGGATTGATCCTGCGGAAGTGGAGCGCCTGGTGGCCGAATCGCCGGACGATGCCGCTGTCGAAGCTGGTTTGAAGCGACTCCTCCCCTCGGATGTGCGCGCTGCCGCCTGGAACCGGGAACTTGTCCAGAAGGGGCTAACCACCGAGGGCCAGAAATTTCTTGCCGAGGCACTCACGGCGATGGGCTGTGCCGATCGCGCCGGCGAAATTCGGACGGTCCCGGACTTGATTGATTTCGACGAAGGCCGGATCGAGTAGGTCCGTCGAGAAAACAGGGAACACTCTATTCGTGACCTCCGGGCGTGGATGGCTACACTGCGGCCCAAGATGGTCAAAGGACAGAGAGTGGTTTGCACGAATGACACGTTTCCCGCGTTGATTCGGGCGCTGTACAAGCAGTTGCCGGTCAAGGGCGACACCTACACCATTCGCGAGGTGTTCCTGGGCAGGGAAAAGGTGGTCAAGGGCGGCGACACCGCCACCGTCGGACTGCTGTTGGAGGAACTGAAGAATCCACCGGATCCCTTTCATCAGGGAAAGCAGGAACTCGGCTTTTCGTCAGAACGATTTGCTCCGCTCGACGAACTGCCGCCTGAGGAGGCGGAGGAAGAGGCTTTTGAGGTCATTGGCGCGGGTGCAAAGCAGGAAAAATATCTTCCGTTCGACGTCAGCAGCAATTGAGCGGGCCTTCTTCGCAGCGAATTCAAAAGGTTCAAGTGTGCTGACTGGCGGGGGCAGGGGGCTGGGGGCTGACGTCGTCATAGGGCGTTGGATCGGGTAGTCCCGCGGCGACGAACGCCTCGCGCCGCTCCACGCAGGTTCCGCATCTCCCGCAGTGCACGGCGCCGCCTTTGTAGCAGGACCAGGTGCGCGAGAAGTCGACTCCGAGCCTGTGTCCTTCCGAAACGATTTCACCCTTGGTCATCGCGATGAATGGACGGAGCAACTGCACTCCCGCATAGGTTCCGAGTCGCATGGCGTCCCCCATCGCCCGCATGAAGTCCTCGCGGCAGTCGGGATAGATTGCGTGGTCTCCACCGTGCGCAGCGATGACCAGCCCCTCGGCTCCGGCGCTTTCAGCGAAACCGCAGGCGATGCTGAGCATGATCGCGTTGCGGAAAGGCACCACCGTCTGCTTCATGTTTTCCGCTGCGTAGTGACCTTCAGGGATGGCGCCCCCGGATTGCAGCAGATCAGAGGCGAAGAGCTGGTTGATGAATGGCAGCGCGATCTTCTCGTGTAGCAAGCCAAGCCGCTGCGCATGTTCGAGTGCAAAGGGCAGCTCGCGTGCATTGTGCTTGGCTCCGTAGTCAAAACTGGCCACCGCCCGAACCGTATGGCGGGCGCGGGCCCAGTACAAGGCGGTGACCGAATCCATGCCTCCGGAACAAAGGACAACAACGTTCATTGTGAGGAGAGTCGGAAGGTAGGTGTGGAGAGCCGCGCCTTTACGGCCAATTCGCGGTCATCCCTATTTGGCGGCAATGACGACGCAGGCGGAGGGACCGCCGGGAATCAGGGAGGCGTCGATGCCCTGGTCGAACGTGGCGAACCGGCCGCCGTGTTTGATCGCGAGCGCGAGCAGGTAGATGTCAGTGAGGTTGCCGGCGGCCGGGAGTCTGGGAAAATACCGGGAGTCCGACAGTGAAATATCGTCGGGCAGGAACCGGTGGGCAGGATCGGCCAGAAGGCTCGCCAGAAATCGGCGGGCTTTTTCGGGTGAACCAGGTCCATCGGGATAGCCAGGGTGTCCGAAGATGCGCAGAAAGCCGTTCTGGGTGATCGGGCAGGTGGCCCATCCCGCGGGGCGCACCTGCCGGATCAGGGCCTTGGCCCGCACGTGGTGCTCGTGCCGCGAGTCCGTCAGAGCGAGCAGCACATTGACATCGAGCAAGGTGATCATCGTGAACGGGCGCGGAGCGTTCGCTGGGAGTCCTGTTCTTCGATTTCATCTCGGATTGCGCGGATCTTTCTTGTCGTGATGACGGGCGAACCGCGTTTGCGCCTAAGAACCAGGAACCCCAGTTCGTTGACCTCGCATCTGTCGGGATCGGGATTGTCCATTTCGGGAGGCGGCCGGATTTCACGGCGCAGGGCGCTTTCGACGATGGCTTTGAGGGTGGTGCGCCTGCGGGCAGCGACAGTCTTCGCCTCAATCAGCAAGTCGTCGGGAAGATCGAGCGTGGTCTTCATGCTGGGTGAGAGTATGGGAATATGGGTGATTGGCAAGCTTGTGGCGTGGCACCCCTGCCGGGTGCATCACCTCCCAGCGGCGCTGGCTTGGCCCAGCGATGCACGGTAGGCATCGCAGCGGGCGCGCAGTTCGTCGAGAGCCTTGTGATCTCCCTCTTGTTCCGAGAGGTCGCGCTCCTCGTGCGGATCGGCGGAGAGGTCGAAGAGCTCCTCCACCAGCGGCTGCGTATCGGGATAGCGGATGTACTTCCAGCGTTCGGTGCGAACCCCCTCAACCTTGGGGATCGGGCGGCGCCCCGGGTCGGTGAAAACGTGCTCGTAGTACCAGTCGGCATGCACGCGCGCTGCGGGGTCGAGAAGCACCGGGCGAAGATCGGTGCCCTGCATGCCTGAGGGAATGGATATTCCGGCAAGCGCGAGGATCGTGGGAGCCAGATCGATGTTGAGCACCATGGCCGTGCGGCGTCCGCGTGTGGAGGCGGGCAGGCGCGGGTCCGCGATGATGAGTGGAAGACGGATCGATTCCTCGTACATGAGCCATTTCCCGGAGAGGCCATGCGCACCCATGAACACGCCATGATCAGAGGCAAGAATGACGACCGTGTTGCGATCGAGTCCTCGTGCGGCCAGCGCCGCGTGCACCTGGGCCACGGCGAGATCGGCCCGCGCGATGTAGGCATTGCGCTGTCGTACGTTGCTCTCGAAGGCACTCCGCGAGCCGATGAGGCGCGGCGAGGCGGCGAGGCTTTCGCGCACGACCGCGGGCAGCCGCTCAAATGCTGCGCGCGTGAGTGTGACAGGTGGTGTGATGGGCCCTGCATCGGGCGGCGGGGTGAACTCGGGATCCGGGTAGTTGAGCGGACCATGCGGTTCCTTCAAGGCCATGATGAGGCAGAACGGCTTGTCGCGAGGCGTGGAGTCGAGGAACTCGACCGCCTTTTCAGTCATGACTGTCGTGAGATAACGGGTGTGCCCGTTCTCCGTCTGGCGAAATGAGACGCTCTGGGGAAATCCGTACCAGAGATCGAACAGGTGCGCGGGCAGGGCGCGGCGTTCGTCGACCTCGGGGGAACCCACGGCGAATTTTCCGAGATAGGCCGTGCGATAGCCCTGCTCCCGGAGCAACACGGGAAATGTGAGCGAGAGCTGGGCGTCCGAAAGCGGCTTCTTGAAATCCTCGATGCCGTGCCGGCGCATGTACTGGCCCGTGAGAATGCTGGCGCGGCTGCAGCAGCAGATTGCGGTTGTTGCGAATGCATTTTCGAAGAGGATGCCTTCGGCTGCGAGCTGATCCATCGCCGGCGTCCGGGTTCCGAGATGGCCGGTCGCACTCATTCCATCGTACGGCTGGTCGTCGGTGAGGAAGAAGACGATGTTGGGGCGGCCCGCCTCCGGCGCACCAAAAGCCGCCAGCGCGGCCACCGTGCCGATCAGAAGCGGGGAGATGAGACGTGCGGACAGGTTGATTGGCATGGTTCTACTTCCTGGAGTTTCTCGCGGGCGGCGTCCGTGGCGGAGGACCCGCGGACTTGGCCGGATGATAGGGCACCTGCCCTTGCCGCGTCAGGGCGGTGGACTCGATGTAGGACGCGGCTACTCTTGAGCCGTCGGCGCCTTCCAGAGATCAAAACCATCGTCGGCATTCTCCCAGGCGCGGCAGCCGCGGAAGACGTTTCCCGAGCCGACATCAAATTTCGCGCCGAAGCCATCGGCGTTCTGGCCACGGGTGGGGTAGTCGACATTGCGGTAGGATTCGCAGTCGAGGACTAGCGTATCGCTTGCGGGCGCACCGAGGTTGATGCCGGTGTTCTGATTGGCGTGCGCGCGACAGCGCTCGATGGTGTTGTGATGACCGGTGACCGAGATGCCGAAGCCGGCGGCACTGGTGACTTCGATGCCGGTGAGGTGCCAATGGTCTCCAGTTACAGAGAAACCATGAGCGCGGCGGTCCTTGCCTGCGCCGGAGAAATCGAACACCGGTCGCTCGTGTCCGGCGGCCTCGGTGCCCCCGGCCCCGGCCCGTCCGGAGGGAGCGACAAAGATCGTTGCCGCGTTTGTGCCGACGACAAACACCGCGGCGGAAAAGACGCAGAGAAGGGAGGTGAATGTCATGGGAAACGAGAGCTCGGCCTGGTTGGACCCACGGCGCTCGAGACTACTTGAGCAGGGACAGATCGCGCTTCTTGTTCGGATTGGGGAGAGGCGTGACATTGCCGTCTGTCCGACCTCTGGAGAAATCCCTGGAAATGGAAGGCGCAAAATCGGCCGGGTAGCGTGCAGCAAGTCGCTTCCTGGCGGCCGCTATCTCCGGATCCTTTGACTGCGCGAGATTGTTCCACTGCATCGGATCGGCCTGCATGTCATAAAACTCCTCGGTGCCGTCCTCGTAGCGGATGTAGTACCAGCGTTCGTCGCGAATGGATGCGTTGCCGAGGCCGTTGACGGTCATCGTTGGAAACTCCCAAGGGAGTTTTGGATCCCTGAGCAGGGGTGCGAAGCTGCGGCCGTCGATATCCGCGTTCTTGGGGAGCCCGCATAGATCGATGAGCGTCTTGTAGAGGTCCATGAGATTGACAACACGCTGACTTTCCTGACGCGTGGTCGTGACACCGGGAACCCGCACCATTAGCGGAAGCCGCGTCGCTTCCTGCCACAGCGTTGCCTTGCGAAAGCGGAGTTTTTCACCCAGATGCCAGCCGTGATCGCCGAAGATCATGACGATGGTGTTGTCCTTGAAGGCGCTCTTGTTGAAGGCATCGAGCACGATGCCCACACAGTCATCCGCGTAGGCTGCGCTGGCGAGATACGCCTGCACAGCGCGTTTGAAGAGATCGGTGCGTTCTTTCTGGGTCACCCACCTGAAGTCCGCGGACGGGCTGAATTTTCTTACTCCTGACGGTGTCAGTATGTCATCGAGATCATCTAGCCGGTATTCCGGAATCTTGATGCTCTCCAAAGGGAAGCGATCGAAGTATTCCTGCGGAACATACCAGGGCAGGTGAGGTTTCTTGATGCCAACCACGAGGAAGAACGGCTTGTCATGGGCCGCCGCAAGCACACCCGCAGCCCACTGCGCCGTATGGTAGTCCATGGTGTCCTCTTTCCTCTCCTTCGTTGGGCCCCAGGAAAACTCGGTTCCGTCGTCATTTCTTTCGGCTGGGTCGTCGCTCCGCAGAGGTGTCCCCTTCTTGCCGTCGTACACGCCCTTTTGGCGTGAAAACAGATGAGTCGGATCGACGCCTCCTTTCCCTCCAGTCGGACTCCAATCCATGAAGGCCCACTGTCCTTCATCCCCTCCCTCGGGCGTGGAGTGCTTGTGGAAGAACTTTCCGCGATTGATCGTCTGGTAGCCGTTCTTGGCGAAGTATTCGGGCATCGTCGCGTGGGTTTGGATGAGTTCTGAACTACGCATGTTCGAGGCGTTGCCGTAAACGCCGCTGCGATTGGGCATGAAGCCGGAGATGAAAGCCGAGCGCGATGGACCGCAGATCGGCCCCGGGCAGTAGGCGTTCTGAAAGGCCACGGCCCCCTCTGCGCAGAATCGATCCAGGTTCGGGGTTCGTGTCTGAGGATTGCCGCCGAACTCCCCGACCCAGTCATTCAGGTCATCAATGGCGATTATGAGCACATTGGGCTTGGAGGCATCTGGTGCCGCGAGTGCCGAACAGGGCAGGAGCGGCGTGAACAATGTGGCGAGGCACAGGATGGCATGCCGGAGCCGTGTTGAAGGATGGATGCTGTGCGAGGTTTGTTTCATGGTAATGGGCTTGGCCGGATGTCGCGAGGGATGAGAGCTGCAGGGTCAGCCTCTGCGCTGCTACCGCTTGATGGCGGCGGCCAGTGGCAGATCCGCCAGTTCTCGAATGCCCTCGACGACACATTCGGCATTGATGCGGGCGCCAGCCTTTCTTGTGTGCTGGCGGTCGTTGAAGATGTCCCGGGACTTTTCCTGACCGAGGGCGTCGAGCCGGTCTGCGACGAGCGTGTTGAGGGCGATGAATGCCGCCCCACCGGCATGGGCCGCCTCAGCCGCCCATTCCGCATAGCCATCGAAACCACGATTGATTCGCCCGTTGGTCCATTCGTTGCGGGGCACCGGCGAGCAGATGATGGGTGTCGCGCCCTTTGCCCTGACGTCGCTCACATACTGGCGCAGGTACCACCCATAGGAGTGGACGACCTTGTGCTGACCCTTGATGCCGATCTGGATGGTGTCGTCACTGTTGGATGTGATTGTTGCGCGGTCAGGATTGTTCGGGGAGTTCCACGTGTCGTTGTGCCCGAATTGAATGAGGACAAAATCGCCGGGCTGCATCCGTTCGAGCACGTGCGCCCACGATCCTTCCTCGATGTAGCTGCGACTGCTGCGGCCTCCGCGTGCCTCGTTGTAGACGTGGATCCGCGCAGGATTGAAAAACGCCTCGAGCTCGGAGCCCCACCCCCACGGACCGCGTTCGCCGTTTCCCGTGCCGGTCTTCATGATTGAGTCACCGACAAGGAACAAGGCTGGATGTCGCGTGGGTTCTGCAGGGAGTGATGGAGCGAGCTCGCCGGCATGAATCGCACCGGCCAGGAGCAGGACGCCAAGGTAATGGACCACGGAAGGACGCATTGCCTTATGCGGGGACACCGGCAGCCGAGGCGGGCTCGATCTGACGAAGCTTTTTCCGTTCAAGTTCGCGGTAGCAGTCCGGCAGGTCGAACGATTGCAGCACTCCTGGGACGAACGTGGAGAGGGGCCACTGGTAGCGCTCGGTTTCCGCCACGTCGGCGAAACTCGTGAGGGCGTGCTTCAAGGTCACCTGCTTCACGCGATCGTGCAGCACTGCGGCAAACGTGCCCGGGATTGCGCCCCAGCCCCGTGCTACGAGGTGAATTTCCTCGTGGCCATAGGCCCCCATCCAGTCGATCACGCGCAGCACATCGAAGGTGCGCTGGCCGGCGGACGGGTAGTCGAACATGAGTCCGATGCCCGCGTGCAGGTAGTCGGTGCCGCCCTTGCGGGGATTGCCGGGCGTGGAGAGCACGGGATGGGACTCCCCGATGCCGCGCACATCGCAGGCGTAGAACGCCGATTCCGGGTTGGAGGTGCACAATTCCTTGAGCCAGGGCTCGGTGCGCAGCTCCTCGTCCGCCGACTCATGGGAGACATAGAGAATCGCGTGCTTGGGTCCGCGTGGAGGGCGCGATACAATGGGGGTGTCATTCAAGCGGTAGGCGTAGACATGGACGTCCGGCTCGGTCTCGAGGAGGTATTCGCCCTGACTGCGCCTGGGGTAGCCGCGCGGGTGCGGCTGGCGCATGATGCGGAATTCACACACACCCTCGCGGGCGGGCAGCTTGAGCGACGCCACGAGCTGTTTCCGCAGTGCATCGCCGCTCAACGACGATCGCGACTTGCGCAGCGTTCGAGACAGATCGCTTGCATATGAAAACTCCGTGATTGGCTTGAGCTCGGCCACCTGCCCGTGGGGCAGACATCGGAGGTCCTCCCAGTTCTCACGCTTGAGCTCCGGTTCCTTCTGCACTTGGGGCATGCCCGCGTGGTGGTTGAACCACCGATACATTGCCTCGCGATTGGGCTGGGCGAAGCCGTGTCCACCCGTGCCCAGAAAGAAGGAGAAGTTCTGCGGCGCACCCAGGAGCGAGTAGAGGCGTCGCAGACGGGCGCAGGCCTCTTCAAAGCCGCGGGCATCGAAATAGTCGCCTTCCTGTCCGACCAGGAGCACAGGCTGCGGCGCCATTGCAGCGAGAAAATCGGAGTGATCGAGACCGCGCGCGAGCAGACCCCACGGCCACTGCTCGGGATCCTGCGAGTGCTCGTTCTCGATGTTTCGACGCACCGAGGTCACATTGCAGCTCGGTGCAGCCATCGTCAGACGGAAGTCGAATCCGCAGAGCTGCATCGTCTGATTGCCGCCGCCGGAACTGCCGGTCATGCCGATGTGCCTTGGATCGACCTCCGGCCGTGAAAGCAGGTAGTCCAGGGAGCGGACGCAATCCCACATGAACCAAGTCGGCAGGTTTTCACCGACCAGGGGCATGCGGACCCCGCTGTACGTGTGTTCGCTGGTGCCGGCGCCGACTGTCGCCTTGAACTGCGCGTCCACGTATTGCACGCGTTCGCCCTGTCCGATCGGGTCGAAGGCAAGCGCCACGTAGCCTTGTTTGGCGAGTGCCTGGGCGATCGATGCCGAGCCGGCCTTGCCCGAGGAAAAATGGCCGACTGGAACCATCACGCCTGGCGCGGGGCCTCGGAGGTTCGCCGGGACGTAGAGATTGGCCGTCACAGGAAAGTTGGGGCGGCTTTCGTAAATGACTTTTTCGATCCGGTAGCCATCGCGTTCGAGCACACCCATGACACGGGCTTTGAGCGGGGTTTTTTCGGGAAGGGGACCGTAGCATTCCCTCAGGCGTGAGCGTACGTCTCTGACGTATCGTTCAGCGTCCGCCTTTGTGCGCAGGGCCGCGCGTCGCGCGTCGGCTTCGCGCATCATTTCGCGCACACGCCGCACATAGTACTCCTGCACCGAACGCGGTGAACGATTCTGTCGGACAAGATTCGCAGAAACCGGTTCGTTGGGATCTGCGCCTCCGTCTTCGCCAGCCCCTTCGGCGGGCGGGCGGGAGCGCCTGCCGGGCCGGACTGGCTCGGCGGCGGCTGCGACAGAAGGGAGCGCCACGCTGAAGAGGCCAAGGCCACTTCGCGTCAACATCTCGCGCCGGGTGAGGTCATTCATGGGAGGAATCAAAGCTCGAAGGTTGTGGTGAAGACGAAGGTGCGCGGATCGATGATGCGGAAGGTGTGACCCTCCCCGTTGGGATATGCTCCGACAGCCTGGAGACGTGCGTGGGACTCCTGGATGTTCCGGACGTTGAGCTGGAAACGGGCGCGAATCTTGTCGCCGAAGAAACGAGCCTGGTACGTGACAAAGGCGTCGAAATAGGTGTGCGCCTTGTCCCAGATCGGCCGGCTCGGATCGTACTCTTCCGCGATGTCGATGTTGCCGTTGATGGGTATGCCGTAGTAGCCGATGGCTCCCTTGCTTTCGTAACGCACTCCACCGCCGACCGTGAAATTGCGGGCGATGCGATGATCGGTGATTCCGGAGAGCTTGAAGCTTGTAGCCAGGTTGAAGCGCCATTCGCGGATCTGCGGACGCGCCGTGCCGCGGGTTGCCCTGTCGATCCTGAGCGGAGAGATGATGGTCCGGGTAATGTAGCCCCGGGCCGTTTCCGCTCCGGGTGACGGAAATTCCCCGACGTAGGAGGTGTCGAGCCACTTGGTGCCTGTGCGCGGATCAACTATGGTCTCCCATTGCTTGAACCGCTGTTCAACCCACTGCGCATTGCTTGGCGATTGAGCTCCGTCAATCGACTCGGCTCGAGTCACGTTGGCACGGAGCGTCCAGAAATTGTTCGGATTGTAGTTGAGCTCATATTCCTCGCCCTTGGCATCGATGTCGGTGATGTCGGCAACCGTCTGGCCCGCATACGCGTCCAGATCAGCCTGGGTGAGGCCCATGATGGCGTAGACCTGCGTCTCGCGGGCGGCGTCGGAGGTTCCCGGGTTGAGCTGGGTGATCCAGTTGCGTGCCTGACGCTGCAGGGTGAACGGCTGGGTGGTGCGTGTGTCCGCGAAGTCAACCTGGAGTGTGCGATTTGCTATGTTCGTGCTCTGATCCGCGCGGGCATTGATCTGGTGCGTGGTGTAGTGGTTCGCACGCAGCATGAATTTGCGGCCGAAACTGATTGTGAATCCATAGGGCGTGTGCAAAATTTAATTCCCACTTTCGTTTGGCAGGAGAGTGTAGTTCCAATCGGGGAGCACAGGGTGTCGATGAAGACTGATTTTGTCGATTTGGTCCGGGGCGAGTTTGATGCCGGTCAGGTAACGCTTGGGATTCAGTTCGCAGGCGACGGTGAGCCCGGAATCGGTGCGGGTCTGGCGGATGAGACGCACGATCGTCGCATGGTCGCGCAGCGGCTGGCCGGCCCATTGTTTGCTGATTTCGGAGAACAGCCTGTGTTCGATGGGATTCCACTTGGAAGCGCCGGTGGGATAGTGGCAAACGGTGACGCACAGCGCGAAGGGGTCGACGAGCTTCGTTTGCAGGGCGTGTTTCCAGAGCCGGCAACTGGCGCCGTTGCTGCCGCCATTGTCTGCGAGGATGAGCAAGCGGGATGCGTTGGGATAGCGGCGACGGCCGTCGTGCAGCCACCAGTGCCGGATCGACTCGGCGGCGAAGTCAGGGGTGTTGCGGGAGGTGCCGATCGAGACGTAACCGCGATTGGCCGCGCCATCGTAGATGCCATAAGGGATGGCGATGCCCAAGCCGAGCGAAGGGAAGTCGTGGTCGTGCACCGGCAGTGGCGCGCGACTCCACACGCGGCCCGGATTCTTGAACTGGCCGACCAGTTCGCGTTTTTTGGTGTCGACGCTGATGATGGGAGCGTGCTCCGCGGTGAAGCGGCGGCGCTGCCGGGTGAGATAACGGAACTGCCGATCGCGCTCAGGACAGGACTGGCCGAGGCTCTTGCGGTTGGCGTGCAGTGCGTAACCAAGTTTTTCCAACAGGCGGCGCACCGTGTTTGGACAGACCCGCAGGTGCAGCCGGCGCAATTGCCGGCTGATCTGACGCAAACGCAGACCGGTCCACAATCCGCGCCGGCCCATCGGATCGCCGGCGGTGTCGGCGGTCAGCAGCGAGCGGAGGTTCGTCAGGATCTCCGCCGTTTTTTTTCCACCGGCTGGCGTCCGGCTCCGGCCCGGCGGACGCGCCCGTGCAATACCTGGCCGGTGAGCAGTTCGCGCCGGCCGCGTGCCACGGTCGCCGCATCCAGGCCCAGCAACCCGGCCATCCGTCGGTCCCCGCCATGACCGCGCTGCAGGCTTTCCAACCCGGCGTAGAGCCGGCGCTGCTGCTCGTCGAGCAGGCCGTAGAAAAGGGCGACTGCCGCCGGCAGTTCGTCGTCCCGGCCCTGCCTGGCCGCCCACTGCTCCTGCCAGCGGGCGCGCTCGGCGGCGCCGTGGAGGTAACGGTCCGGACAGGGCCGGCGCTGCAAGCGGTCGCGTTGCACCAGCTGGCGCAACGCATCCTTGCACGGCACGCCGACGACGGCATCCAACTCCTCGGTGAAGTACCCGGCCGGCGCCTGAGTGGTGAGCACGGCCACGGTGTCGAGCAAAGTGCCATGCCGGGAAAAACGAACGTCCTGATACGACCAAAGTCCCTGAGCATCATAACGAGCGATCGAGTGGAGAGTGTAATACGCTCCCCGATGCGAATAGCTGGTGGTGTAGTCCAGCGTGGCGAGTTTGCGGAAAACCGTGAGGTCAACCTCGGTCCCCAGCGCCGCTTTCAGTTCAGGCAAGGTGGCCACGGCCTGACGTTGGAAAACCTCGACGAGTCGCTCCGCAGAATAGTGAATCCGATTCATAATGTTAGCTTAACGCCAAAACCCGGCGAGTCGAGCGTTAATATAACATCCACTCCATCTCAATCACCACACGACCGGCCCTCGTGTTTCTCCTCTAACCGGATCCATAGATCTGCCCAGTCTTTCTTCCGAGCACGCCCGTCCAATTGTACTCTTTACGCTCCATTGAATGAAGTTATTTTTGCACACGCCCATAGTCCTTCCCGTTTGAGGTGGGGTTGGGCAAAACCTGCTGGAGGATATTGATGGCCGGATCCTCGGGACGGAAGCTGTTGGACTGGTTGTAGTACAGGCCCGTGCCCTGCAACACGGAGGCAAGTTTGGCCGTCCATCCGGTTCCGTTGCTGGCATTTTCAATGTATCCCCAGTCGCGGAACGGCCGCACCACTGCGCCGCTCGTCTTTGTGTCGCCCTCGCGGATATCCCAGTCTCCACGCCAGCCGTCCATTCTCGCATAGTCGAAATCGTAACCATTGGGCATGAGGAACGCCCGGTTCTGGCGCTTGTTTCCGCTTTGGTCATGACGGCGTCCGAAAGTGGTTACGAGGCGGCCTCCGAAGAAGGTGCTCTGCAGCATGGCCCCCTTCGTCTGGATCAGATTGACCGTAGAATCGGCATTTTCACCCGCGCTTGCCTCCGTGATGCCGGCCTGGCCGAAAGTCGCCGGGTCAGTCACCCACTTCTTTGCGATCGGATCATACCAGACAAAATTGTAGTTTCCATACTCGGCCCGCGAAGGAGCGTAGTCCACATTCTGGCCGTTGGCGTCTCCCACATAGTAGTGGTAATAGGGTCGGGTGGCCAGTTGGGAGGTGACGAATCCGTTGGTGTTGGCCTGGTTTCCCTTCGGCTGGCCTGCGGGCGCGTAGATCGGATGGTCCGAGATCATCGCATCGCGAAAACGATAGACGTGATTCTTGGACTTGCGCTCTTCATAGTATCCGAGCACCTGCTGCTTCCCAAGAAACCGGAGCCATTTCGACTTTTCCTTCGTCAAATCGAGGATGTAGGCGAGCTGTGCGCGGTAGCTGTCCTGTTCGTAGGGTGTTTCGGTCCAGACCGGTTCAGCGATGCCGAGATAAGGTTTCAGGAAGAAGGGATTGGCACTGCCGTCGAGCAGGCGGCTGTTGGGATCGACGTAGAGGTAGCCGCTTGTGCCCACGGGCGTGGTTGAGCCCACGGTGGTCTTGCGGGTGCGGTCGGCGTCCTCCCTCTGCCAGGCAAACTGGAACGCAGCCGTATGGCGGCCAGTGTCGAGGAGGAACTGTTCGAACTCGATCGTCGATGTTGCAACCTCCTCCCGTTGATAATTGGGACCGGCGAGATTGATGTTTGCGTAGTCGAAGATCGAGCGATCGGAGATGCCTCGGACGACCGCGAACAGGGGCCGCCCATCGCGAACCGGCTCCGCTATGCTCTCGAGGAGGCGGTTGACTCCTGCGATGCTGCTGGGACCGTTGGTGGCGGTGGCGCCGGGCATCCGGCTGATTTCCCAGAGCTTGATTCCTCCGTTGTCGACGAAGAGAACCGGCCCGGGCCTGTTCTGATTGCCGAGCCCCGGGGGATTTGTCGTGCCCGTGAAGGGTGTGGCGACGCCGTTGATTGTGGCGATCTGGGTGACCGGATCCCATGTGGGGCTGCCGAGATCGCGCCAGTAGGAGACTCCATCACGGGGAGTCAGGGTATTGGCCCGGGTGCCGTCCGCCAGGTACGACTGGAAGGAGGCGCGCAGCGAGGTCCACTTGAAGGGCTGGACACGCATCATCGCGTTGAGCCGCCGTGTATTGTAGCCGGAGGGCTTCTGGTGATATTCGTCGTGCTGGTAGACGGCGCTGATGCGGGCGGCGAGTTTCCCCGGAATGAGCGCGCGGTTGAGATCGAGCGACGTGCGCCACCCGCCAGTGTCGTCGAAACGGAGCTGTGTGGTCGAGATCGCCCGGTTCAGGTTGGCGGAGGACGCGACCATGTTCACCGTGCCCGAGCCTTCGCCGAGGCCGAAGATGCTGGAATTGGGACCTCGGCTGATTTCGACGGCGTCAATGTCGATGGGGTCGACAGGCACCCTGCCGCTGGTGGCGAAACCGGATCGCGTGATGTTTGCGGAGCCAATGCCGCGGACTCGATTTGCGGACTCGCGATCAGACAGCACGCGGTCAGTGACGCGGCCGTTGCGATCGATCGAGAACTCCGTGTAAGTGCCCGCACCTTCGGCCCCTGCCTCATAGGCGAAGATGTCGTTTATATCGAGCATCGCGAAGTCCTCCATCTGCTGCTTGGTGACAACCGAGATCGAAGAGGCGAGATCCTCGAGGCTGGAATTGAGCCGGGTGCCGGACATGGTGTTCGTCGCGAGGTAGCCGGTTGTCGATTCCGTCACCTCGAATGGGGAGAGCTGGATGACATCCGGCTTATCGGGTGGTGTGTCGGTTGACTTTGCCTGCGCGTGAGAGTCGTTTCCTGAAAGCACGCCGAGCAATGCGGCGAGCAGGGTGAGGGATAGTTTGGGTTTCATGGTTGTCGGTGGGGAGTCAGGGGAAATGGACGGTGGCTCAGTCGCGGGCGGTCGCCGTTCTTTGCCGGCGCCGCCCGTCAGTCGTTTGGGTCGGGGGCCCTTGTCACGGCGACGGCCCCGCGGTTCCTGCCGGGGGTTGCGATGAGCTTTGTGCCGTTCAGCATTCTGTTGAGGGCCTCGCGCGGTGTGAAATCGCCCTTTATTGGATTTGTCCGGGTGCCTTCAATTTCTCGGGCGGAATAGAGCAGCTCCAAGCGGGCTTGCTGGGCAAACTGCTTGAGCGTGATGTGGGCGTCTCCGGCTGGAACATCGAACGCTCGTGTGGCTGAATCGCCGGTTTCCGGCGATTCGCCATTGAGGGCCGCGCCTGCACTGAATCCGAAGCACAGGATGCAGGCGATGTGGATGGCGCGTGTCAGAATTTGATGGCAGCGTAGGTTGGGCATGAATTCATGGGCGCAGAAGCCCTCGACACACCCCACTTAGACGAACCAACCCGGATGGCCTAACTAATCATGGGCGCGGGTTTCCCAAAAAATATGGGAATGCAGGTGCGGCTGCCTTCAATCCTATCGCGCCGCGATCGGATTCCGTCGCAAAAGTATCTCATCGCCCTGGCGTTCGGCGACTATGCCAAAGCTCTGCTCAAGCACTTCGATGAAGGCGTCGTAGCCGTGCGGTGCAAAGCTCCCACCGAACAGTTCGGCGCCCAGTGACGCATCGCCGATCACGATCTGGCTGCGATTGTAGCGATTGAATTCAGTGACGACGTCCGCGAGAGGCGTGTCGGAAAACTCGAGCCTGCCCTCCTGCCAGGCCAGGGTGCTCTCCAGGCGTTCTGCGGGCAATGTGGCGACCCGTACGATGGGAGCTTCGCGTGTGTCATTGGCGGGAAGGGAAACGGTGGCCTGCTCGCCGGCGACGAGCAGATGTGCGGAAACAGGATCACTTTTCTCTTCGGCAGCAGTGTTGGTTGGCGCGGCCTTTGCCGCAACCGCCTGTTTCAGGCTGACTTTGCCTTCCTTGACGAGGACCTCGACGGAGCTGGGACGGTAGCGCACGTTGAATGCGGTGCCAACTGCACGAACGGAAACCGCGCCGACGTCGACCCAGAAGGGTCGCTGGGGATTCTTCGCCACCGAAAAGAATGCCTCGCCCCGTTTGAGATTAACACGCCTTTCCGCCGCAGTGTAAGCCACCTCAACCAGGCTGTCGGTGTTCAGTCTTAGCACGGAACCGTCCGGCATCTGCATGGTTCGCGTGGCTCCAATCTCTGTTGCCAGCGATGCGGTGTAGTTCTGTGGCGCGCGATCCGGCCGCAGGCTGAAAATTCCGCCGGCGATCATCAGGCAGGCCGCGGCGATGGATAGCGCGATGACCCCGCCGCGGCGTCTGGACTGCGAAACAGGTTCGGGGATGGCCGAAGTCTCGAATGGAATGACGTTGGTTGCGAGCGGTGGGGACTCCCGGAGCTGGTCCAGGAGGCGGGAAGTCTTGTCCATCTCCGCGAAGACCGCAGGATGCCGGTCATCGCGCTGCAGCCATTCAATGAATTCCTGCTGCTGGTCGTCGTTCAATCCTGCCCGCAGCTGCAATGTCCATTCTGCCGCTGCGCGTTCAATCGCGTGGGCATCATCGGAGGACGGGAATGGACGGGGTGTCATCACGGGACTCTCCCCAGCACGCCCCGCTCGCTCAGGTAGGTGCGGCAGCGCATGAGACCGATGACCATCTGTGCATTCACCGTATGGATGGAGAGTCCCAGACGTTCGGCGATCTGGCGATTGGAGAGCCCCTGAATCCTCTGCAAGGTCATGATTTCGCGGCAGCGGGCGGGCAGCTGGCGGATTGCCTCGCGCAGAATCTCAATCTCCTGCGAGCGGCTGACCTGCTCTGCAACGTCGCTTCCTTCAGCTAAGACGTACGAGGGCTCCCCGCTAACTAAGGGCTCGGTTGAGACCACGCGGTTTCGGCGCACCAGATCAAGGGCGACATTGCGCGCCGTTGTGAAAAGAAAGGCCCGGGTATTCGCTATCGCCCCGGCACCGCGGGCGCGGAGCAGCCGCAGGTAGGATTCCTGAACCAAATCGTCCGGATCAACCAGCGAGGGAAATCGCGCCCGCAGCCACGCGCGCAGGGCGTTGGCATGAGGACGGACTTCCTCTTCGAACCAGCGGGCGGTTTCCAGATCTTGGGATGACACGGGGTGCGGAAGCCTGCCGCCACCGAGGTTGAATGTTCAAGAAAAATGATTGCCGCCGGAGCCCGCATGCTGGGCGAGGATATCCGTCTTGGGACAATCCAATTGGGCGTTGAAGCCGGACGCGGGGTGGATGACGCTTGGACGTGAGCCAAAGTACCGAGCACCTGATTCGATGAAACTGCATTTTCTTCCGCTGCCTGTGCGCCGATTGCTTGGCGTCAGGGTTCCGTCTCCCAAACCAGCCTTTCATCTGCTCGATCAACCCGGTTCGCTTGGACCCTTGATCGCCGCGCTGGACCGGGTGGATGAGGTGACGCTCGATACGGAGGCGGACAACATGTATCACTACAAAACGCGGATCTGCCTGCTGCAGTTCTTCGTCGATGGGGAGATTTTTCTCGTGGACGCTCTGGCGCCAGGTGTGGACACGAAGAAAATCTGGCCGCGTCTGGCGCGCAAACATCTGGTGATGCACGGCAGCGACTTTGACCTGCGCCTGCTTCACTCGGCATGCGGCTTTCGCGCAAAGAGCATTTTCGACACCATGCTTGCGGCACAGTTGCTCGGCAGGCAGCGGGTGGGTCTCGCCTCGCTTCTTGAGGAGCATTTTGGCGTCGCATTGGACAAGACGGGCCAGAAGGCAAACTGGTCGAAGCGTCCGATTACACCCAAGCTTCGGGACTACGCCGCCCGCGACGTCGCCCATCTGCCCGCTCTTCGTGATCTGCTCACGCGGGAGTTGGTGAAACGAGATCGATTGGAATGGCTGGACCAGCAGTGCCGGCGTCAGATCGATGCGGGCTCCGAAGGTTTCGCGCCGCCTGACGAGAATGACTGGCGCATTGGAAAGTCGGAACGTTTGCGCGGCAAGGGCCTGACCGTGCTGCATGCCGTCTGGCACTGGCGGGAGCAGACCGCGCAGCGCCTCGATGTGCCGCCTTTCAAGGTGTGTTCGAACGACGTGCTGATTCACTATGCGCAGGCGGCGGAGGATGGCGGCGGTGAGGCGGCGATTCTGGCCGCGCACCATCTGGGAAGGCGCCATGACCGGCTCATCACCTCGCTCACCGCCGCGGTGCGCTCGGGGCTTCAACGCGATCCGCATTCGTTGCCAAGACGCCGGGGGCGCGATCCCAGCCATGTTCCGCTGACGCCTGAGGAGATGTCGCTTCAGGACCGTCTGAAGGCCGAAAGGGACCGGGTGGCAGCGAAGCTTGAGATTGAACCGACGCTCATCGCCAACCGCAGCCAGCTCGCACAGATTGCGCGCACTCCGGACAGGATCGGCGATGTGCTGCTGCCCTGGCAGGCCGGGCTAATTTCGGTGCCATCGGAGTAGGGCGAGATTTCCGCGAGGGCTACGGAGTGGGATTGACGATCAGGACCGTCGTCACGTCCGTACCGTTGCTTTCAAGGCGGCCCTTGTTGTTTTGCGCCGGCTCAAAGCGATTGTGGGAGTCAGTGCCGGCTGACATCAGCACCTTGCCGACGCCTGAAACTTCGATGGCCCGGGCATTCGGCTGCTCGAGATCTCCGCCGAGAATACGCAGACCGTTCTCCGGATTGGGAGTGCCCCCGAGCAGGAGAACGGGGCGGGCGTTGTCGAACGCACTGATGTCGCGCACACGAATGTTAAAGGAAAATGAGACGCCGGGCGCATAGATGCCGGTGTCGCCGGCGATGTCATTGAACGCGCCATTTCCGATGAAGAGACCCGCAAACTGATTGGTGGGGCTCTGGATCGCCAGGCGTGCGAGGTCCGCATGGCCGTCGTAGGTTTCGCCGTCCTTGAACAGTGCCTGATTCACCGCGGTCAAGCGGCCAATGGAGAATGCGGAGAAGAATGAGTTGGGTCCTGTTCCCTGGAGAATGACGGAGGCGTGGCCCTTCATGTACTGCACGTTTTGATTGTACTTTGCGGGCAGTGCAGGGCCGGATGCATTGTCGAGAGTCACAGTCAGGGAGCCGGGTCCGGAGAACTCCAACTGAACAATGTCGTCCTGAAGATCAATGTACGAGATTCGGGTGGTTTTTCCCGGATCCGCCGTGACGGTTGCAGCCGGGCCCGTCAGCAGCACCTGCGTGTAGACGTTGCCATTCGGATGATTGATTGTCCGCCAGGAAGGATCGGAGAAGGCGGGCCCCGCAAAGAGCTCCGCGGTGGAAACTGCAACGATGGCGCCGATGCTTCTCACGGTGCCTTCCGAGTTGCTGACCGCGACCGTGTAGACGCCGGCGACATCGGGACCGGCGTTGCTGCGGGTCAGAACGGAACTCGTCTCCCCGCTCAATGCTCGACCATTTCTCCGCCATTGGTAGGAAGGTGCGGGTGTGCCGCTCGCGGTCACCGACAGAGTCAGCGTGCCTCCGACATTAACGACGGTCGTCGCGGGCTGGGAGGAAATGGAGGGCGCGACGCTGGCTGGTCCCGACACATTGATGGTGAACGGATAGTTGGTCGTGTCGCCCCCTATGGCATCGTGTGCCTGGACAGAAAACGTGTAGCTTCCCGTGGTTGTCGCAACGCCGGTAAGTTTCAGCGTCTCGGAATCCAGTCCGCTGAAGGAAAGGCCCGGCGGCACCGAACCACTGTGTGTCCATGAGTCAGCGCCCGACGTCGTGCCTGTGATTGCGAAGCCGATCGTGACATTCGCACCCACGGAGACGTTCAGCGGGCTTGGCGACGTCGTGGCGAGCTGCGTCGCGCCGGCGAGCGTGTGAACCGCGCCAAGTGCTGCGGCGCTGGTGAACACTGAGCGGAGAATCGCACTTGCTGGAGAGAGGGTGGCTGCAGCGAATGAGAACGATCCGAAACGAAGCGCCGGCATGCGTTGAAGCAAGGCGACCAGCAGCATTGCGGGAACGTTGAACCAGACAAAGCGGCGTTGAAAGGCGTGGGAAAGTGTCATGATGACTGCGTTGAAAACGTGCCGTGAGTGGAGCACCTCGATCTGAGGCTCCGTTCTTGAAGGGACCCTTCCCCATCCATGCGCACCTGAAAAGCGAAAGACGGTAACAGCCCTGTTACCGCCTGGATTTTTCAAGCCATGGTTCGCGGGAATTTCCCGGTGCCATGGCCGGCGAAAATTCGACGGGCCATTACGTTCGCTGTTCAGAACCTCATTGAAAGCTGGGCGGCTCCGGTGTGCTGCAGGCGGTTTCGTCCTGCCTCCTCTTGAAGCGAATACTGCACCTTGACCTGAAGGTTGGCTGTGAAGCGGAAGCTTGGTGCAAAATCGAACCGCCAGATATCACGACCCCACGGAACCAGAGCACCGCGACTGTCACGAAGTCTGTCAAACGTCTGGCGATTCACCCGCACAGCCGCGGCCAGCCGGGGCGCGAGTCTGTACTTCATCTCAAGGAACGAGGACACGGTGTCCGCCAGGCCGACCCGCGGGATCTCAAATCGCCCATGGATGATTTCGACCCATGCCTGCAGATGTCTCCACGCGTAGGTTGCGTCGATCGCAACCACCGTCTGACGATAGTCGGCAATGCTCGCCCGGGCGACGATGCTTCGGCGCGCAGTGGGCAGCAGGTACCCGCCCGTGCTGGCGGAGAAACCGAAATTCCAGATCAGCGAGGGACGATAGCCGATGCGCGCGCTGACGGTGGGATTCTCCCAGGCATCCCGATGCAGATTCCAGGCTTCGGGACGTGAGGACAGGGAAGCGTTCTTGAATTCGGCCGCGAACTCAAAGTGGTTGGAGACACCGAAGATGGCTGCGCCCGTGGCATAGTTCGGACCCCAAATAAGCGGAAGCCGAAGAATTCGATCGGCGTTTTCCCTGGCGGCTGTGGAACTGCCTCGCAGGTGCGCCCAACCGAGCAGGATTTCGGTTGAACGGGCGGCTGCGGAGTCCCACATCGCCGTCAGGTGTTCGTAAGCCAGCGGAGCTGTGACAAAGGGGCTCTCCCAGGAGCCGTGCCGGAGATTCCAGCGTCCGACCACGGTCGAGAACTGGCCGAGCTGAACCCCGAGCCGTCCGTTCCTGCGAAGCTTCACGCGCAAGGCAAATTCATCGATGCGCCCTTGGAGATGCTTGTCCGAGGGATCAAATCCCCGGTCAAGACGCGCCTGGGCAAATGCGTAGAGGCGCGGGCCCCAATAGGCATCGAGGTTGAGTGAAAGACGGGGGCTGAAGAGCCTCCTGCTTGAAGTGACGATCAGGCCGGGTGGCAGGGAGGTGAAGGCGTAAGCCTCAAGATCGAGCGTGCCGCTCAAGCGGGCGGTGGCGGTCCCGGAGGGCGATTGAACCGTGAGAGCCTGCGAGATCCGTTCGAAAAGCTCCTCGGATCTCGACGGTGCCGCCGCGAGGAGAAGTCCGAGAAGGAGCGCGTTGCGGATTGCCTTCATGCAGGCCTGGTGGATGTGGCGGAAGGATGCTCCGCCTGGAAGCACACTTCAAACATTGTCCAATCCTCCGAGGATTGAAGCAGGCGCAGGTCCCCACGGTGAAGCCTCGCGAGTTCCCTGGCCAGATTCAAACCGAGCCCGTAGCCGGGGATGTTTTCGCCAATCGCGGCGCGATGGAACCGCTCGAAGATGTGACTCTGCCCTTCGCCACTGATTGCGGGTCCGGTGTTGCCTATTCTGACGCGGATGGCGTCGCTCTCCTGATGCGCCGAGACACTGATGCGGCCTTTCGGGCGGTTGTATTTGCGGGCGTTGTCGAGCAGGTTCTGGAGGATGAGGGCAATGTACTTCCGGTCTCCTGAAACAGCGAGGCTTCGCGGGTAGTTGGATTCGATGGTCAGGCTCGCGACCTCCGGCTGCACACCCAGGTCGTCGAGGGCGGCATCAATGACAAGGCTGATGTCAACGGGTCGGAAGTTGAGTTTGAGCCGGCCCGCATCCATGCGGGACAGGAGCAGGAGATCCTCGATCACGCCCGACAGTCGATAGGTCTGGTGGATGAGAGCGCTGATTTCGTCGACTGTCTCCGGTGCGAGTTCGCTGTTCAACCGCAGCTCTTCCAGCCCCGCGCGGAGAACGGCGACGGGTGTTTTCAACTGGTGCGAGGCGTCCGCGGAAAACCGCGCCGCGCGCTGGAGCTCCTCGTGCGTCGATTTCAGCGCGGCTTCGGCCTTTTCCCGACCGACTCGATTCTGGGCCGAGTCGTCGGCGAGGCGCTCAACGGGCAGGGTCAGCCTGCGGGAGAGAAAGTGACTTGTCGTCAGCCCTGCGGCGAGAAGAAGAAATCCAACGCCGATCACCTGCCATCGCACGCGCGACTTCTGCGCGGCCAGTGTGGACAAGGGGTACACGTAGACGTCATGAGCGGGAGGGTAAAGGGATCCCGCATTGAGCTGCCTGACAAGAACCAGGTGGGCCTCACCCGCGAAGGTTTGGCGGAGGCCGTTTTCCGGAAACATTCCTGCACGAAGCGCTTGCCGGATCGTGGCGGCCAGTGCGGACCTCTGCTCCGTGCTGATCGACTCCATGTGCAACCTGTCTCCGAACCAGAGCCCGCGCCGGAGCTCCTCTCCGGGTGTGCGCACTGCCAGCGCGCTGGCGTCAAAACCGAGCACGAGCGCGGCGATTACGTCCCCGTGTTCAAACGAGACTATCGGCGCGGCTATGACTTCCGCGAGTGACGTGGAGCCGTCCGCCTCATGCCGGTCGATGTAGCCGATTTGAACGGAATACGCAGGCGGCTGGGGAAGCTCGAGCCTGAAGGCATCCGCGGTCGTGAGAGTGCCGGCTCCGCTGGCTGTGAGAGCGGGAATAAGTTTCCCGTTGCGATCCAGGAAGCGATAGAATCTGGCGCGCAGGGAATGACCCGCCCGGGGCCCGGATTCACTGTCGCGGCCCAAATCCATGACATCCCGGAGTTCGTCCTTGGCGCTTGGATACAGGAGATCCAGGGCGTCATCCTCGATCGCTGCGTGGATCCGTGCCCGGCGCACGAGCGTGCGCACGCGTTCAAGCAGCGCGGCCTGGCGCAGCTCCTGCGAGCGATGCAGGTTCGCCATCTCGCTCTGGAAGGACTGCCGCAGCTGCTCCTCCACCCGCTGCGTCAGCGCATGCTCGGCCAGGACGATGGCGATCGCGGTCAGCGCCGTGACCACGAGCATGATTGTGATCATCACCCGGATGCGGTAGCCGACAGCTCGGAATCGCGCGTCGGCGGGGGCGGGGTTCACGGGAAATCCACGCGATGCACGCTGCCTTCGATGATTTCGACGGGCTGCTCGCGCATTGTCCTGCTGTCCAGCCATGCCTTGAGCACGTACCTGCCCGCCGGCACGCCCTCCAAGCGGAAGAGTCCAGCCTCGTCCGTCAGGGTGAAATGCGGGGTGTCCAGGATGATGATCAAGGCGCGCATGTGCTCATGGATGTCGCATCGCAGGGTGACGAGTCCCGGAGTGTCAAACACCTGCGACGGAATGGGGCGCTCGTCGGGGCGGTAGCGGCCAAGGTCGAAACGCTTGGGAGACGAGTAGGAGAAGATGTTGTGGTAGGTGTCGTCGAGATTGGGGAATTCGACCCGCGTGCCGGCACGGATCGGAAGAATCGCCGGATGAAAGGCCAGGTCTTTCTGTTCCATGCGTGCCGTTGGCTGGATGGCGGGCGGCGGAAAATGCCCTTCGAGGAAAACGACGGCGAGCGGTGGACTCACCGCGAGGATGCCGCTTTTCGCGACGATCTCGTAGCGCTGGCTGGGTACGGAGACTGTTCGCTTCTGTGGAAGGGCAACCCGCCCCTCAATCGCGGTTCCGGCCAGCAGCGCGGAACCCGCGGCCAACGCGCTGGCGGCGATCTTCAGCATCCTCGTCAATGGGATGTGGTGGCCGTGCGTCACCGGGAACGGGGTTGCGGAGGGCTGCGCGTGGGTTCGGTTGATTCGGGCGTTTTCATGCTTTGTTGCACGCGCCCGGCCTCGTGATTCTCGCACACGGAATAACCGACCCCCCGCATGGTGTGTATCAATGGAGCCGAGAAGGGCAGGTCGATCTTCTTGCGGAGCCGCGTGATGAATATCTCGACTGTCCTGGTGTCGTAGGTGTGTTCACGCTGCCATACTCTTTCACAGAGTTCCGTGCGGGAGAAATAGCGGCCGGGTTCCTGCATGAGAACCTGAAGCAGCTCAAATTCGCGCGGGGACAGCGTGATGGTTTCGCCTGCGCGGGTGATGCGGCGATGAGGAACGTCCATGACAAGATCCGCGGTTTTGAGGATGTCGGATGGCGCTGAAGCCATGCCGCGGCGCCCCATGGCTTCAATGCGCGCGATGAGTTCGTCGAGTGAGAATGGTTTCGGCAGATAGTCGTCGGCGCCGGCTTTGAGGCCCTTCACTCGGAGTTCGACCTCGCCGCGAGCGGTTAGAATGATGACCCGGCTGGGATTTCCCCGGCGCCGCAATTCCGCAAGGAGGGAGAAACCGTCCATGCCCGGAAGTCCAAGATCCAGCACGATCAGGTCGGGCAGCAGACTCAATGCGGCCGCGAGGCCCTCCCTGCCGTCGTGGCGGATCGTGGCGAGATGCCCGGTGCGGATGAGCGCCCGTGAAACATGCCGGGCGAGTTCCGCCTCATCCTCTATGATCAGGACATGCATGGGGAAGGCCGGGCACTATCCGTGGGATGAATGGTGAGCGGTCCGATGAACGCATCGCTCGTGCACAGGAATCTCCATCAGTTGCATCCGCACCCGCTGCCGCCGACTCCCCTCCCTCCAGTCGTTGATTCACGGGAGAAGTAGATGTGTTCGTTCATCGCGGTGGCCAGCGGATCGCGGTCCGGCCGCATGGCGTAGCTCGCCAGCGTGCCGCGTTCCCAGGGCTGGACCGTCGTGGTCGTGCATCCGGACGCGAGCACGGCGGCGATGGCAGCCAGCACAAGGAGGGCGATCCGATCGATGGATGGACGATTCATGAGGCTGGGGGCTTCTCCTTGAGGAATGCGGATATCTCGTCCCGGAGTTGATTCTCGGACTTCTGGCCAAAGTAGCCGACATGAATTGACCGCACCCTGCCGTCGCGGCCGATGACATATGCTGTGGGCATGGATTGCACCTTCACCGCTTTGACCAGGGATTGAATGCGGTCATGTACCACGGCGAAGCTGGGCTTGAGTCGCTGGACAAATGCATTGTAGGCGGCGGGCGAGTCATCCACGCCGACAGCTATGACAACCAATCCTGCGTCGCGAAACTCGCCTTGAAGCCGCGAGTATGCCGCGAAGGAGGCCTTGCAGGGCACGCACCACGAGGCCCAGAAATCCAGCAGGACGACCTTTCCCTCTGTGGGTGGAATGGTCGTTGAGTTGAGGTCGTAGCTTCCCCAGAGAGGCATGGCATCGCCCACCTTCAGCTCGGCGTGGAGCGAGCCGGCCAAGGGCAGGACTGATGTCAGGAGTGCAAGAGCGAAAAGGGTTCGAATGATCGACATGAAGCGCGAGGCGATCCTTTCAGACAATTGACGGGTCGGGGAGTTCATCGCGAGGATTGATCAGAAGTTGAACCGCACTCCCACGGTCGTGACGGATGCTGCCGGATAGGCGGACGGCGAGGTTACCCGGTCGCGGCCGCTCATTTCGTAGCGTTCGAATGCGGCATCCAGATGGATCGATTCGCTTGGCATCCACACAAGCTTGAGGCCATAGGTCGCCGTCTGCAACGCCGAGAGTCGATAGTCGGCTGAGTAGTGGGGTGCGTTTCCCGCAGGCCTGCGCAGGGGAGTGATTGGGGTGTCATCGAGCGAGACATGGTAGAAATCAGCCGCATCCTGCTGGAAAAGACGGATATAGGGGCGCAGGACGACATGCTCGCCCAGGTTCTGAAACCATTCGACCTGCAGCAATTGCGAATCTGTCCCGTAATCGTCCGCATGGATTCGAACGCTGGCGTCCAGCGCCGCATGCAGCCTGGGGAAGGCGCGGTTGAATCCGCCCAGCAGCACCCACTTGGTCCGCGAACGGGGGCGGTTCTCCGCGAAAGTCAGCGGAAGGAAGAAGCCTGGAATGATTTCCGTGTCTTTTTGGATGAGCTTGTACGGATCGCTCAGGTAGCCGGACGCCTTCCCGTAACTGAGATTGACGGTAAACGAAGTCAGTGGGTTGAGCAGCCGGGTTAAACCGAGGATCGCATCGAGTGAGCGCTTCTTTTCCCAAGGCACCTGCAAGGGCGACTTCACGTCGTCATCAGTGGCAGCCAGACCCAGCAGCAACGCCGTGTTTTTCTGGTTGAAATCGAGAAGTGCATTCAACGAACCTCCGATCGAATGGTAGTCGCTCTCCCGGCTCTGCGCGACGCCGGCCATGAGATTGACGCGCTGGAATTGATGGCCGAGTTCGAACGTCCACGCACGGCGCTCCTCCTCGAGATGTGAAAACGGCACCGGTTCGCCCGGGGCCGGGGGCGGCCGCCCATCGGGTGTGGCGCCGGAGATCGCATCGAGCACGCCGGAAGCCTTCAAAGTGGTCGAGGACCCCACGTGCGCCTCCACTGCAGCGCCGTACACTTTCACGGCAATTCGCCCGTCCGACTCGCGATAGTCCTGGAACTTGCAGTAAATCGAATTCTCAGCCCGGGAGTTTCGCGACAGAAGATTGACGAGGAACGCAGCGAACAGGGCGCGGGCCAGCGGCAGTGCGAGGCTGCGGGGAAATGACGGCTGCTGCATTGCCGGGCAGTTTCGCCGGAGCACCGACCACCGAAAAGTGGCGAACGGTAACAGCCTTGTTACATCTACTTGCCGCGGTTCTCCGCCGCCGCCTTCGCCACCGCATTTTCCGCAGCCTCGAATCGGATGAGCGCCATGGGATCCATGATGCGGATGTCCGACGCCAGGCGCTGGTAGTGTTCAATCTTGGAGTGTGCCACGTAGAGCATCGCCTTTCGATCGTCGTCGGTGCGATACCCGGGAGTGAGCTGGAGCGACTCCAGTTTTCGAGCGCTCTCCTTGTAGAACGGCACGACGGTCCCGGTGATCCAGTCGGCGACCTCGGGTGAGAGTCTTCCGTTCTTCATCTTCGCAAAGAGAATGTTCTGTTCGGCGCGTATGGCCATTTCCCTCTTGTGGGCAGCGGCGCCGTACGTCCGCTCAAGTGCGACACGATCGCGGAAGATGTAATCGTAGCGTGGAGCGACCGCGACTGCGATGGCGCTGAGCGAAGCTGTCGCGCCTGCGGCAAGCAGCAGACGGCCGCGCTGTCGCAGCGCACGCACCGCGGGGTCCGGCGGGAGCGCGAGGATCCAGCCCAGGCCGAAACCCGAGACAAAGCCGCCGATGTGGGCGGCGTTGTCAATGCGCGGGTGGATCAGGCCATAGACCAGATTGTAGCCGGCGAAAATGAGCACGCTTTTCAGGATCGGCCGCAAAATCAGCGAGGGCGTGGACGCCTTTTCCTTGAGCAGGAATCCGAGGAGCATGCCATAGACGCCGAACACTGCGCCCGAGGCGCCCGCGCTCCAGGTTCGATCCTGATTCCAGAGAAGCGAGGCAAAGCTGGAGAGGATGCCGCTCGCCATGTACCCAAACGCGAACGGAAGCCGCCCGAGGAGGCGCTCGACCACTCGTCCCGCGTCGAGCAGCGCCCACATGTTCAGTGCGAGGTGAACAATGCCATAGTGGACAAACATCGCCGTGACGAGCCGCCACCATTCCCCCTGCGTCGTGGCCGCGCCATTGTTGGCCGCAAAGTCAATGTAGGGCTGCATGCTGGCGGTCTCGATCCAGCCCGCGCCCAGGAACCCCATGACAACAAAGGCGAGCGCGTTCAGCGCGATCAGAATCGTGGTGACCCCCGGGCTCGACCGCCCGGCGCGATCGAGCGAATCCAGTCTCGCGTGGAACGCAGAGATCTCGTGAAACGCCGCGTCCGTCTCCGCGGGAAGTGACCGCCGGATCATGCCGGCGTCCCCGGGCGTCGCGCATGTGAATCGAATGCTGCGACCGGAGGGCGAACCCGGAGCGCCACCTGTATCAAATTCCAGGATACAGCCGTTTCCCCGCAGATTCCTGATGTCGGACGAGGCGAACACCCGGCGCATGGCGCGCGGAAACAGTCCGTTCCGCCTGCCCCGAAGCTCAAGAATGGGCTCCATCGGAAAAATCTCCAGCTCACCGCGCCCGATCAGCTCCTGCCCGCGGAGGCTGAAGAAGCTCCCGAAGTCGACCGAGTAGGTGCCGGGAGAAATGTGTCGTGGCGCGGATTCTGGCATGAGGGCGGGAAGCATCAACCTGACTGGGATCGACGCTGCGCGGGCGGAAGGATCAGGAGGCGGGCGCTTCCGGTGCGGCGTCGCCCGGGTCGTCTCCTCCATGGGCATCCTGCTCCTCCTCGGTTTCGACGATTCGGGCGATGCTCAGGAGCTTGTCGCCTTCCGCCAGCGTGAGCAGCTTCACGCCCTTGGCGCCGCGGTTGGTCTCGCGGATGTCCTTCACCGGACAGCGGATGCTCTGGCCCTTGACGGTCAGGAGCATGACCTCGTCATTGTCCCGGACACTGAGGGCGCCGGCGAGCTTCACCGAGCCGTCCTCCGGCAGATCGATCGCCCACACCCCGCTGCCGCCGCGGTTGATGAGGCGGTAGTCCTCGAAACGCGTGCGCACGCCGAGTCCGGCCTCGCTGGCCACGAGGAACTTTGCCTTGTGGTCGACGACTTCGATGCACTGGAGGAAGTCGCTTTCGAGTTTGAAACGCATGCCCGTGACGCCTCCAGTTGCCCGGCCTGTGGGGCGGAAAAGGTCGCTTCCGGTTTCAGGGTCGCGCTCGCGAAAGCGAACGGCCAGGCCCTCGTGCGAAACGAGAATCAGTTCATCGTCGCCGGTTGTGAGGACCGCATCGATGACGGTGTCGCCTTCCGCAAGGTTGATGCCGATCAATCCGCTCTCGCGGGTTGCGTTGGTGAAATCGGAGAGGGCGCTTTTCTTTATGATTCCGCGCTTTGTGGCCATCACCAGGTAGCGATCCGCGGCGAAATCCTGCACGCAGAGCATGGATGCGATCTTTTCGCCCTCATCGAGCCGAAGGAACGACGATACGGACTTGCCCTTCGACGTGCGGTTGCCCTCCGGAATGTCATACACCTTGTTGGCCAGGCATTGGCCGCGGGTGGTGAAGAACAGGATGTAGTCGTGTGTGCTTGCGGTGAACAGCCGTTCGACGAAGTCGTCCTCGTAGGTTTCCGTGCCGATGACACCCTTGCCGCCGCGCTTCTGCGAGCGGTATTCGGCGACGGGTGTGCGCTTGATGAATCCGAGATGGGAGACGGTGATGACGCAGCCCTGGTTCGGGATGACGTCCTCCATGCGGAAGTCACCGAGCGCGCCGACGATCTCCGTGCGGCGGGGTGAGGAGTACTTCGCGCGCATTTCGAGCAGTTCGGACTTGAGGATTCCGTTCAGCTTTTCGGCGGACTCCAGAATGCTCCGCAGCTCCTCGATCAGCTTGATGAGCTCGAGGTACTCGGCCTCGATCTTGTCACGTTCGAGTCCGGTGAGCTGATAGAGGCGCAGCTCCAGTATGGCGATCGCCTGACGGTCGGTCAGGGGATACTTTGCCATCAGCTTTTCCCTGGCGTCATCGCGGCTGGATGAGGAGCGGATGATGCGGACAAAGTCGTCGAGGTTGTCGAGGGCGATCTTGTAGCCCTCGAGAATGTGCGCGCGGTCCTCGGCCTCGCGGAGCCGGAAGCGGGTGCGTCGGGTGATGACTTCCCGGCGGTGCTCAAGATAGCAGTCGATCAGTTCCCTGATGTTCATCTGCTTCGGGCGCTTGTGGTCGAGCGCAAGCAGGTTGACACCGAAGGACGATTCGAGGGCTGTCTTCTGGAAAAGCTGGTTGATGACGACGCGGCTTTGCTCGCCGCGCTTCAGCTCGATGACGATGCGCGTGTTCTCGTCGGATTCGTCGCGCAGGTCGCGGATGCCCTCGATCTGCTTGTCGCCGACGAGCTCGGCGATGCGCGAGACGAGGTTGGAGCGGTTGACGTTGTAGGGGATCTCCGTGACAACGATCTGCTCCATGCCGCCCTTGAGCTCCTCGGTGTGGGCCTTGCCGCGGATGCGGACGATGCCGCGGCCGGTGCGCAGGTAGCTGTCGATCCCCTCGCGGCCCGCGATGACGCCGCCGGTGGGAAAGTCCGGTCCGCGGACGATCTGGACAAGCTCGTCGAGGGTCACGCTTGGGCGATCGATGATGGCGCAGGTGGCGTCGATGATCTCGTTGATGTTGTGCGGCGGGATGTTGGTGGCCATGCCGACCGCGATGCCCGTCGAGCCGTTGAGCAGAAGATTGGGCAGGGCGGCGGGAAGGACCGTCGGCTCGGTTGTCTCCTCGTTGTAATTGGGAACGAAGTCGACGGTCTCCTCATCGATGTCGCGCAGCAACTCCTCCGCGATCGCCGCCAGGCGTGACTCGGTGTAGCGGTAGGCGGCGGGCATGTCGCCGTCGACTGAACCAAAGTTGCCCTGCGGATCGATCAGCGGGTAGCGCACAACCCAGGTCTGGGCGAGACGGACCAGCGTGTCGTAGACCGAGGCGTCGCCGTGGGGATGATAGTTGCCGAGCACCTCGCCGACCACCTTGGCGCACTTGTTGAAGCTGCGATTGTGCAGCAGGCCCAGGCGCAGCATGGCGTAGAGGATGCGGCGCTGCACGGGCTTGAGTCCGTCACGGGCATCAGGCAGCGCGCGGGCGACAATGACCGACATCGAGTAGTCGATGTAGGCTGTCTGCATGATGTCGGTGATGTTCGCCGTGAAAAGTTTCTCGTTGGACGCGTACATGAAAAATTGGAAGGAGAGGCAGAGTTAAACGCGAAGGCGCGAGGGCGCGAAGGAACGCGGGGAAGTTGAGGTGGCCATTGCGTCGGATTGGAAGTCCAGGTTCAGGACTCTGTGGATGCCATCCTTGAGCAGGGGTGCGTTGAAATTGATGAGAAGGCCGAGGGGAAGCTGGAGCAATTTAAGGTAGGTGAGCACCTGCACCCGGTGGATCGGATCAATCACCTCCACGGCCTTCAACTCAACGAGGAGCAAACCGTCGATGATCAGGTCCAGTCGGTAGGCGTGAGGGATTGTTTGCCCGCGATAGACAACGGGGACCTGTTTTTCGCGTTCGATCGGAAGTCCAAGATAACGAAGCTCAATCGCCAGACATTCCTGATAGGCGCTTTCGAGCAACCCTGGACCAAGCGCACGGTGAACTGCCAGCGCCGCATGGCAGGTCTGGGTGACCAGCGCCTCGATCCTTTCAGGAACCAAAACCCGTTTCATCACTTCGCGTTTCTTCGCCTCTTTGCGCCTTCGCGTTTGATCCGCATGTCAGACGTCGAGGTACTGGACGTTGAGGGCGTTGTCCTCGATGAACTGACGACGGGGCGGCACCTCGTCGCCCATCAGCAGGGTGAACAGCGCATCGGACTTGGCTGCGTCGTTGATCGAGACCTTGAGCAGGCGCCGCTTTTCGGGGTCCATGGTGGTTTCGAAGAGCTGCTTCGGGTTCATTTCTCCGAGGCCCTTGTACCGCTGGATGCTCAGGCCCTTTCGCCCGTTGGCGCGAATCTGGGAAACAATGTCCAGCGGCGAGTGCAGCTCGATGCGGTTTTCCGATTTCTGACCGGGATTCTCGACCATGAGGAAGCGGGCTTCCTCAGTCGGGCCGAAACGGCGCACATCGAGGCCTGATGCGGCGATGGAGTTGAGAAGCTTGGACATCTCGGTGCTTTCGAAAATTTCGTGCACAGTGATGCGCCGGGCGGGCGCGCCGCTTTTTTTCTCGCTGACGGCGGTTGATTCCGTGGATTCCGAAAGGCCGGCGTCGAGTTCATGCTGCTGCACAAACAGCGCGCGGGCGTTTTCATCGTTCAGGAATTCATGGGCCTCCTTGTTGCCTTCCCGGATGCGCGCGATGTAGCGCGGCAGCGCGCGTGTGGTGCGATCATGGCTGCCGAGATAGTCGGCAAGGTTGGCGCCGTATCGTGTGACGCCTGCGCCGAGCTTTTCCAGGGCCGCCAGCGCTTCGACGATTCTGTCAATCTGCTCCGGCGAAAAGACGTGCTGGTCCTTCAGGCGGGTGAGTGTGACGTCCTCGGAACCGAGCTCGAGGAGGATGCGGTTGAGCTGTTCGTCGTTGTCGACGTACTGCTCGCGCTTCTTGCGCTTGATCTTGTAGAGCGGTGGCTGGGCGATGTAGACGTAGCCGCGCTCGATGAGCCCACGCATCTGGCGGAAGAGGAACGTGAGCAGCAGCGTGCGGATGTGGGATCCGTCAACGTCGGCGTCCGTCATGATGATGATCTTGTGGTAGCGTGCGCGCTCGACGTTGAATCCGCCGACCGCTTCGTCGCCCTCGCCGATTCCGGTTCCGCAGGCGGTGATGAGCGTGCGGATTTCCTCGTTGGCGAGCACCTTGTCGATCCGGGCCTTCTCGGTGTTGATGAGTTTGCCGCGCAGCGGAAGGATTGCCTGGAACCGACGGTCGCGGCCCTGCTTGGCCGAGCCGCCGGCGGAGTCGCCCTCGACAATGTAGAGCTCGGTGAGGGCCGGATCGCGTTCGGAGCAGTCGGCCAGCTTGCCGGGCAGGCCGCCGCCGGAGAGGGCTCCCTTGCGCACGGTTTCGCGCGCCTTGCGGGCCGCTTCGCGCGCGCGCGCGGCGTTGAGGGTCTTTTCGATGATGCGCTTGCCAATGGCGGGATTCGCCTCGAGGAAGAATTTCAGCTTCTCACCGACGATGCGCTGCACGATGCCGTCGACTTCTCCGTTGGAGAGTTTGGTTTTCGTCTGCCCCTCGAAACGCGGCTCCGGCACCTTGACGCTGATGACGGCGGTCAGGCCCTCGCGAACATCGTCGCCGGTGATTGAAGGGTCCTTCTCCTTGATCAGATTGTTGCCGCGGGCGAAGGTGTTGATCACCCGGGTCAGCGCGGTGCGAAAACCGCTCAGGTGGGTGCCGCCCTCGATGTTGTAGATTGAATTGGCGTAGGCGAAGACCTGGTCGTTGTAGCTGTCATTGTACTGCATCGCCACGTCGACGACAATGTTGGGAAGGCTGGCGTTCACCTCGTTGGGCACGCTGTCGCCGAACGTGATCGGTTTCTCGTGAACAACGTTTTTGTTGGTGTTCAGAAAGCGCACGAACTCGGTGATGCCGTCCTTGAAGAAGAAGGCGTCGGTCTTCTGGGCGCGATCGTCATTCAGCTCGATGCGGATGCCTGGATTGAGAAACGCCAGCTCGCGCAGCCGCTTTGCCAGAATGTCGTATTGAAACTCACGGGTGGTCTTGAAGATCTCGGGATCGGGCTTGAACGTGATCTTTGTCCCGGTTTTCCTTGTATCGCCGATCACCTGCATTTTTTGCGTGGTGATGCCTTGGGCGAATCGCATTTGGTAGACCTTGCCTCCGCGACGGACCTCGGCTTCGAACCATTCCGACACGGCGTTGACGCACTTCGCACCGACGCCATGCAGGCCGCCGGAAACCTGATAGGCGCCCTTTCCGAATTTTCCTCCGGCATGGAGATTTGTCAGGACCAGCTCAAGGGCGGGAATTTTGTAGACAGGATGGATGTCGACAGGGATGCCGCGGCCGTCGTCCTCGACTGAGCAGGATCCATCCAAGTGAACCGTGACCCGGACTATGGTGGCGAACCCAGCGAGCGCCTCGTCGATCGAGTTGTCGACGACCTCAAAAACGCAGTGGTGAAGGCCGCGCTCGTTGGTGTCGCCGATGTACATGTCGGGTCGCTTGCGAACCCCTTCCAACCCCTCCAGTTTCTGGATTTTTGATGCGTCGTAGTCGGCGGCGCCGGCCTGTGCCTTGGAAAGTTTTTGCTCGTCGGAGGAATCGGACATGTGGCTGGGAAAAGATGAAAATGGCAGAGGTAAATTGCATCCGAAAACGGGAGCGGGGACAACGACTATTTACCCGTTTTTGTAGTCCGAAATGAGGCTGCGCCAAAGTCGTCAAATGGGTCGTTTTTTTGCGGACTGTTCATTTTAGGTTGCGAGCCTAAGATTTTGCAGAAGCCTCGGCCTGGTGAAGCTTTCAGTGAAAGTCGACTATGCCTGCCGGGTTCTGGCCCACATGGCGCGTTTGCGGGGAACCGAGACGCTGGCTCACATTGAACAGTTGGCCCGAGTTGAAGCCGTTCCTGCAAATTACCTGGTTCAAATTCTTACGGAATTGCGCAATGGCGGGCTGATTGTCAGTCGTCGCGGGAAGCAGGGTGGCTACGCGCTTGCGCGACCGCCTGAGGAAATCAGCCTCTACGACATCTTGAAGGTGATCGAAGGAGATGTTTTGGAGCTCAATACCGCCAGCGTCGGGCAATCAGGGCGTCGCGTGACGGAAGTCTGGCGCGAGGTGCGCACGAAGCTTGAGGAAAGCTGCCGGGCGTGCACGCTGGACAAGTTTGCATCGAAGGCAGGTGATGCAATGTACTATATCTAATTGATCTGCAATTATCTGAAGGTTGGCGATCCTCCCAGCGTTCCATGACACCCCAACTCGAAAAACTCCTCATCCTCCAAGGGCGCGATCGTAGACGTCTCGATTTGGAGAAGGAGTTGAAAGGGGTGCCCGGCGATATTGCAGCGATTGAGCGGAAGATTCTGGTTGAGCGCACGGCGATCGACACGGCCAAACTCGAATGGCAAAAGCTGGAGTCGCGCAGGAAGGATCTCGAAAACGAAATCGCCACCGCCGAGCAGAAGGCAGCCAAGTATCGCTCCCAGCAGATGGAAGTTCGCAAGAACGACGAGTTTCGCGCCTTGGGTCATGAAATTGAGACAGTTGAAACACAGATAGGAGCGCTCGAAGAGGCAGAGTTGAATGTCCTCTATGAAATCGAGGCGGCGAAGGCGAAGTTTGCCGGTGCGGAGCGGGAGTTGAAAAATAATATCTCGGGGCATGAGGCGCGAATCCGTTCCCACCGCGACCGAGAAAGCGTACTCGCCGCGGAGCTGGAGGCGGCGAAGCGGGACGTCGCCGAGGCGCGCTTGCCGCTTGGCGAGCCCTTGCTTAGGATTTACGATCGGATCGCTTCGCGTCACATGCCCGTGTGCGTGCCGGTTTCTGGAGGAAAGTGTGGAGGGTGCCACCTCAAGGTTTCGTCCGAGGTGGAGTCAGCCGTGCGCCTCAAGGCCGATCCGAACGGCCAGATGCCGGTGTGCGACCAATGTGGGCGGATAGTGTACGCGGAATGACGCGGTGACGAGCTGCGCCACCGAACTGCAACGGACGGGCGGGAAATTGCGGTTGGAGTTGCTTCGGATGTCTTGAATTGGCTGCTGACTTGCCATTTTGGATCTCTCGTGTGATCGCTGTTCTTCCGCGGTTGCACTGCGAACGCGGTCTTGGTTTTGGGGCCTAGTCGTCGCTCCAGGTTCTTTGATCCCATGTGGGCGGAAAACGCCGCCCGCTGATTTGCATTCCTGGAGAGGAAAGTCCGGACACCACAGGGCACGATGCCGCACAAGCCTTACCGCAAGTGCGGGCGTCACGTTTCAAGGCGTGGCGACGGAAAGTGTCACAGAGAATCAAACCGCCGGTTCAGAGCTTCGGTTCTGGGCTGGCAAGGGTGAAAAGGTGGGGTAAGAGCCCACCGCGCCGAAAGCAATGGAGGCGGCACGAAAAACCCCATCGGGTGCAAGGCAAAATAGGCAACTGAGCGGCCCGCTCGATAGTTGCGGGTATGCCGCACCCCGCGCAAGCGGGGCGTCGGTGAAAACCGGCGAGAGAAATGACGACTGAAGCGCCGCGAGGCGTGGAACAGAATCCGGCTTACCGGCCCCAAAACCAAGCCGCATGCGCCTTCCCAACACGTGAAAATCTTGGTCGACGCATTCATGGTCATGACACCCGCGAGGGAGTCTCAACGGCGAGTTTGGCTCCGGAGAAGCGATTTCGAAAATTGAGAATCTCGGAATTCAACCACAAAGATTAGGGGCCGACCCCTTCGAGGTTCGCGAAGCTATGGAGCTATGGGGTCAGCCCCTAATCTTTGTGGTTGATGGAAGTCGCTGTCGAGATCCTCTTTGTCGAGAACGGCATTTTTCGATGGTGTGGCTAGCCGGGGAGTCAAAACCTGGGGCGTAGACTTGTGACGAATGGTTGCGCGTTTCATCGCTGAGGAATACATCGGTCCGCGTGGCTTCGGGGTCGATGCCATGGCGCGTGCGGTGTGAACCGGATCTCCGGGGGAGATTGCCCGATGCATCGGTTTTGGGACAGCGGCCGTCGGATTTCCCCCTTGACTCAGGACGCTTCGTCTGGGTTTTTGGCCGGCTATCAATCTCACTTTCTGCTATGGCCAACACCAAATCCGCCATCAAGGCCGCCCGTAAGTCCGCCCGTCTCACCACCCGCAATCGCGCGGTTCAGACTCGTTTGAAGACGCTTCACAAGAAGTTTGAGCAGGCGGTGGCCAAGGGAGACCTCGAGGGAATCAAATCGGCTGGAAGCCTTTATGCCTCGGCCATGGATCGTGCGACCAAGTCCGGCGTCGTGCATCGCAACGCCGCCGCCCGCGCGAAGAGCCATATCGCCAAACATTCCCGTCCCAAGGCCGCTGCCGCAAGCGCGAGCTGACGCAGTTTCAAGTTTGAGTAGAAATCGCGCTCCGGGTTGAACAACCCGGAGTTTTTTTGCGGGGATTTTCTCCCGGGTTTCAGGAGATTCGGATTTGCGTTCTCCCAGTTGATTCCGCGGTTCGCGGTGATCCTGAATCCAGCAGGATCACGCACAGGTCCATGAGGCGCGCGCGCAACGGTTCAGCCCGGGCTGCGAAACGACGCTGATGCTGCTCAAACTCGTTTCGTCCCGCGGCTGTCTCGATGGGAATCGGTTGAAAACCCAATTCGCGCAGGTCGTAGGGGCTCGCGCGCATGTCGACTTCCCGGATGTCGCACGCCAGCTCAAAACAATCCGCGATCAATTCTGATGGCGTGAACGGTGCCAGCTTGAACGCCCATTTGTAGAGATCCATGTTGGCATGCAGACAACCGCGTTGTTCAAGAGCGGGAGCGGTTTCCCGGGTCGGTTTGTGGCGGTTCAGCGGAGCTGCGGATCCAGTGAAAAATCGGAATGCGTCGAAATGCGTGCAGGCCAGCGCACCGCGCTCGACCACTGCAGCGATGCCATCCGCATCGAAGCGCAAGGGCCAGGCGTTGTGGCGGATTTCATCCGGAGACTGCCGGTAGACCATGGCCCACTCGTGCAGGCCGTGACAGCCGAAGTACGCCGGCCGCGCGACCATGGCCGCGAGAAGTCCGTGTAACCAGGAAACGAATACACGGCGCTTTTCCGGGAGGTGCGTCGGATCGAGGAGGACTCCTCCCATGGTCTCCTCATATTCGGGCCAGCGAAGGAAAGCGCGCGCCTCTTCCCCCTCGAGCAGAACATCCGGTCCGGGATGCCACTGCCGCAGCCATGCGGGTCGGAACGCGTAGTAGCTGAAAAGAAAATCCCACACTGGATGCTTTTCCCCGCGTGCAGCCCGCTCCTGGTGTGGATCGAGCCATGATCGCAGGCGCTGTTCATGCGCATCACGGCGCCGCTGCCACTCCGGGGTTGGGATGCGGGTGATTTCGCGGCGTGAATTTGCTGCTGCCACCATGGCGAGACAGGTCCGGTCGCCCGTTCAGGCTTCGTCCGGGGGACTTTCGCGATGGAAAAGTGCGGTGGCGCCGACCGATCCCACGCAACTGCTGCCGGTGGAAGCCGCAAGCAACGCCGTGAGGGACCTGCGTTCGCTTCTATCCGCCGCGGTGAAGCGCACCTTGACGAGATCATGCGCGGCCAGCAGGCGATTGAGGGATTGGACGACCGCGTCGGACCCCCCTTCGCGTCCGATCTTGAGGGATGCATCGAGCGTCTGGCCTCGACTGCGCAGGCGGCTCTTTTCGGCACCGGTCAGTGAGGTGCTCATTTTAGACGGAATGCATTGGGCGGCAGGTTTTCATTGGAAGTCGATCAACTCGACGTGGAAAATCAGGCCGGCCTTGGGTGGAATCAGTTTGCCCTGACCGCGCTCCCCGTAGGCGAGCCAGTAGGGGATCACCAGGGTGCGCTTCTCGCCGCGATGCATGGTCAGGAGCGCCTCGTCCCAGCCCGCGATGACCCGTCCGATGCCAACTTGGAATCGCAGTGGGCCCTGTCCGCGATCATAGCTGCTGTCGAACTTGGTGCCGTCGAAGAGGCGGCCCTCGTAGTGGGCGGTGACCCATTGGCCCTTCTTCGGTGTCGCGTCGCCCGTTCCGGGATCGCGTATGACGTAGCGCATGCCGGATTTTGTCTCGTGCGCGCTCGCGAAATCCCGGGCGAGAACGTCGGCTTCCGCACGGCTCCATTGCGGTGTCCTGGCTGCGAGGGTCTCGCGCATTGCGCTGTTTATCGGTGTGCCGGGATCCTTGCGCGCAAGCCAGCCCTGCCGCACGACAATGGCGATGGTTGCAAGAATCAGGCCGAGGCCGCCGAGGACGATGAAGTTGCGCATGAGGAGGAAAGGACACGAAGCGGCGGGCGTATCAACATGGAAAATGAGAACGTCTCCTTGCCGGACTCAGGCACGGAGAGGCCATGAGGGCCCGATCATCGGGCGTGGCCATCATTGTTCAATGAGGATTGGGCGGACAAGAATGTCCGCCCCACAGTGTGCACGAGCAATCGCGGTCGACGAAGCTGAGTTAGTTTAGTGATCGGTGGGTTTCTCCCAGTGTCTTGCGCGGGAAAGGGCCTTTCTCCAGCCGTCGAGAAGACTGTTGCGATGGGATGGTTTCATCGCGGGAGCAAAGCCCCGGTCGACCTGCCATTGTGCGGCTATTTCGGCGGTGTCCTTCCAGTAGCCGACGGCGAGTCCGGCGAGGTATGCGGCTCCAAGCGCGGTGGTTTCAGCCACGCGCGGACGCACGACGGGCACACCGAGCACGTCGGCCTGGAACTGCATCAGCAGATTGTTCGCGCAGGCGCCTCCGTCCACCCGCAGTTCCTTCAGGCGGATGCCGGAGTCCGACTGCATGGCATGGAGCACGTCGTAGACCTGGTAGGCGATGCCTTCGAGCGCGGCGCGCGCGAGGTGCGCGGCTGTCGTGCCGCGTGTGACACCCGCCAGCAGTCCGCGCGCATATTGGTCCCAATGCGGAGCGCCGAGCCCGGCAAACGCGGGCACCAGGTAAACGCCGCCGTTGTCGGCGACCTGTGCGGCGAGTGATTCGACCTCGGCGGACGACTTGATCAGGCCGAGTCCGTCACGCAGCCACTGCACGACGGCACCGGCGATGAAAATGCTGCCTTCGAGCGCGTATTCCGTGCGGCCGCCGATGCGCCAGGCAACGGTCGTGAGCAGATTGTTCTTCGATACGATGGGCTTCGACCCCGTGTTCATCAGCATGAAGCACCCGGTGCCGTAGGTGTTCTTGACCATGCCGGGGCGCGTGCAGACCTGGCCGAAGAGAGCGGCCTGCTGGTCCCCAGCGATGCCGGCGATGGGAATCGCGCCGCCCCACAGGGTGCATTCGCCATACACCTCGCTCGAACCCCGCACCTCCGGTAGCACGGCGCGCGGCACGCCGAGCAGCTTCAGGAGTCCGTCGTCCCAGGCGCAGGATTTCAGATCGAAGAGCATCGTGCGCGAAGCGTTGGAGACGTCGGTGGCGTGGACTGCTCCTCCCGTGAGATTCCAGACAAGCCAGGAGTCGATGGTTCCGAAGGCGAGCATTCCGGCGCGTGCGCGGGCCATCGCGCCCGGGACGTTTTTCAGAATCCATGCGAGCTTTGTACCCGAGAAATACGCGTCGAGCACCAGACCGGTCCTGCGGCGAATCCCGGCGGCATGACCTGCCTTCCTCAGACGGTCACAGGCACCGGCGGTGCGGCGGTCCTGCCACACGATCGCGTTGCAGATGGGCTTTCCTGTCGCTCGATCCCATACGACGGTGGTCTCGCGTTGATTTGTGATTCCGATGGCTGCGATGTCCGATCCATTGAGACCGGCCTTGCGCAGCGCCTCGGCGGCGACGGCGGCCTGGGAAGCCCAGATCTCACTGGCGTCGTGTTCGACCCAGCCTGGTCTGGGAAATATCTGGCGAAACTCCTGCTGTGCCACGGCGACGATGCCGCCGCTGTGATCGAAAATGATGGCGCGTGAGCTTGTCGTACCCTGGTCGAGAGCGAGGATGTATTTCATGGGAGTGCTGACCAAAAGATCTTGAAGAACATCGCGCCCGCCACGCCGCCGATGATCGGACCGAGGACGGGAATCCAGGCGTAACTCCAGTCGCTTCCGCCCTTGTTTGCGACGGGAAGCCAGGCGTGGGCCAGCCGCGGGCCAAGGTCGCGCGCGGGGTTGATGGCGTAGCCGGTGGGTCCGCCGAGCGAAAGGCCGATGGACCACACGAGCAGCCCGACGAGAAACGGTGCAAAGCCCATTTCGAAGCCGCTGTTTGGCTGAAGGTTCTCCGGTCGCAGTATCGCCAGCACGCCTCCGACGAGGACCGCGCCGCCGATGATCTCGCAAAGCAGGTTGGCGAACGGGTGGCGAATCGCCGGCGCTGTGCAGAAGACCGCGAGCTTGCCGCCCTGGTCCGTGGTCGCCGCCCAGTGCGGAAGATACGCCAGCCACACGACCACTGCGCCGGTGATCGCGCCAAGCATCTGGGCGCTGACGTAGCCAGGCACGAGCGCCCACGAGAATTTTCCGATGGCGGCGAGGCCGATGGTCACAGCGGGGTTGAGGTGCGCGCCGCTGAAGGAGTTCACCGTATAGACGGCGATCGTGACGGCCATCGCCCAGCCGGTCGCGATGACGATCCAGCCCGAGCTGTTGCCCTTGGTTTTTCCGAGAACGACGTTGGCAACGACGCCGTTGCCAAGCGTGACGAGGAGAGCGGTGCCGATCAACTCGGCGGTGAATGGAGTCATGGGTGGTGACTTTTTTGGGGTTAACCAAGCGCCGTTGGCGGAGGCGGCTTCCGATTGGAGCGGGTGGACGGAATCGAACCGACGATACCTCTTTGGAAGAGAGGAGTTTTACCACTAAACTACACCCGCAGGAAGGGCATCACGATTTTCAAGGTCGTTGCGGACGTCAAGCCTGGTTGACGCAGGCCATTGGCGGGCTGTGAGCAGTCGATTGCATCGCGTTCTTGTCGAGGTCGATGTCGCCCGGCAGCGTCGCATGGCCGGCTGCATTGCCGGATCGCTTGAACCTTGTCCTTTTTGATTCGATTGAAATCGCCGCGCCGCTGCCTCGCACGGATGCGCGTGCGATGCACGTGCTCGAGGTCCTGCGCAGGGCGGAGGGCGACTCTTTCGATGTGGGGCAGGTGAACGGTCCGAGGGGAAGAGCGGTGCTGCGACGCATCACTCCGGAGCACCTCGAATTGGAATTTGCCTGGGGTGTTCCGATGCCCCCGCGGTTGCCATTGGCACTGCTGGCTGGCCTGCCGCGGCCCCAGACTGCGCGGAAGATTCTGGTGGATGCGGCGACCCTTGGGGTGACGACGCTGCAGTTTGTCGCAACGGAGCGCAGCGATCCGAACTACGCGGCAAGCACGCTGTGGACATCCGGAGAGTGGCGACGTCACCTGCTGGCAGGCGCAGCGCAGGCGTTTGACACACGTATTCCAGACGTGAGCTGGGACAAGTCGCTCAAGCAGACGATGGGGATTGTTGCGGGTGCGAACGATTCAGGCGAGAGGGAACGCATCCCGCTGCTGCTGGCGCTCGACAATTACGAAGCGAGCATGCGCCTCGGCGAGGTCGACGTCGGGCCGTTGCGTCCGGTTTGCCTGGCATTGGGACCGGAGCGGGGTTGGGGTGCGGGCGACCGTGAGATCCTGCGGGAAGCCGGATTTGTGCTGGCCCACCTTGGCGAGTCTGTTCTACGCACGGAGACTGCGGTCGTCGCGGCGCTGGCGATCCTGGCAGGCAGGCAGGGCCGGATGTAATGGGACGAAGCCTGAGCAGTGCTGAAGGGAAGCCCGGCGGATGAAGCGCTTGGGCTCAGCCTGGTGCCAGCTCGCGCAGGCGGAAGACCGAAATACCGGGCTGCCGGGGCTTGGTGCCGCCGATGCGTTTGAACGCCATCCATTGGGGCGATTCGAGAGTGATTTCACCCGGAGTCTCGAAAAAAAGGAGCGGATCGTCCTCCGGATTCACCCAGTCAGCGAGGCGGGCAAGCAGCGCGGGCGACAATTCAAGAATCAGGTCGTACGGCGGATCGACGAAAATCAGGTTGGCGGGAGGGTCTTCGAGTGACGGTTGCCAGGAGGCGACATCGTGAGCAGAGATGCGGGCGAGGTCATCGGGGGATTTCCCCAGCGACTTCGCAACAGCCTGAAGGTTTCGTCGGAGAGAGGTGAGGCTTCGGGCATTTTTCTCGACGAATGTGCCGCGCGTGGCACCCCGGCTCAGAGCTTCGAGCCCGTAGGCACCGCTTCCGGCAAAGAGATCGAGAAACCTGGCACCGATGATTCTTGAGCCGAGGCTCGAGAATAGAGCCTGACGCAAACCATCAGTTGCGGGACGCACGGTGTCACCGGATGGCACCACTAGGGATATGCCTTTTGCAATTCCACCGCTGATGCGCATGTTCTACCTCAAAAGAATGAAAAAACTCCGAGCTGGGATGACTCTTTCAGCGAACTTCATTCGTAGTGAAAGATATGCGGTTCATACTTTTGGAGAAGTTTCCATTCAATCTATTGCTGATGCGCCCACCCGTTCGCCACGTCGACCCGAGATCGCGTCGCGTGTAAGTTCGAATATCCCGATGATGGATAGATTGATAAGAATCCTGTTTCCAGTGCTGCAGCTCATGCGAGTCGGCGCAGTTCGTCGATTGGAGTGCTTTGAACCTCTGTTGTCCCACAGCGCTTCGGTCAATTCCGATTCGGGGAGATGAGATTGAGTTGAAGTTTCAGTATTTCTGGAACCTCTGGCCCATTGCTGGGTTGAGAGGTGCAACATGACGATTGCATCCCGCTCCCGATATATTTTAATTAGGAGCCTAACTATTCCTTGTGTCCGGACTCGACTACAGTGAGCCATGATGGCTGTTGTTGAACCCGTTTGCCAATTTACCAACCATGAACCGCCCGCCAACCCTGATCGCCCGCCACCGCGTCGCCGCGGGCATTTTGGCCGGGCTGTTGTGCGGGCCTGTCCTTCCGAGGACTCAAGGGGAAGAGTTGAATGTCTGGCCGTTTTTTGTCGGTCAGTATTCGGACAAGAAGGCGGGAGAGGCGCAGTCCTGGACCGCGATGGGGCCGCTGCTTTTCATGCGACCCGTTGCTTCAGATTTCCCGCCAGGAGCCATGGATCGTGTGGAGGGCTTTCGACCGATCTACCTGACGCGGAAGGATCCGGAAGGCAGTCTGAGGGAGGCCTTCGGAGTGTATCCATTCTTCACCTACCGCAAAGGTGAGGCCGGTGCGCGGCGATGGAGCTTTTTCAACCTGATCAACCTCAGCACGGTGCCTTCGGCGGAAAACGGGCCCGCGACACAGGCGTCCGTGCCGTACCGCGCATTTGATGCCTGGCCGTTTTATTTTTCGCGGCGGACCGGGAATCCTGAACTCGACTACCAGGCTGTCTTCCCGATCGCGGGCGAGGTTAAGCAGCGGTTCGGGCAGGATCGTCTCAACTGGGTCTTGTTTCCGCTCTACGGGCGCTTTGAAAAGCGCGGTGTCACAACGACGACGGCGCCCTGGCCGTTCATCAAGGTGGTGCGCGGCGGAGGCAATTCAGGATTTGAGATCTGGCCGCTGTATGGTGAACGGGGGAAACCCGGCGACTACCGCGAGCAGTTTGTGCTGTGGCCGTTTTATTATCGCAATCAATCCGGACTCAACAAGGCGCAGCCGGATGAGAAGCTGGGCATCCTGCCCTTCTATGCGCGTGATCGCGCTCAAGGGTATCGCAGTGAAACCTGGTTGTGGCCATTTTTTGGATACGTCGACCGGACGGAGCCGTATCGCTACCATGCCCGGAACTATTTCTGGCCGCTTTTCGTCCAGGGTCGTGGCGACGATCGCATGGTCAACCGCTGGGCGCCCTTCTACACGCGGTCGGTGATCAAGGGTGTCGAGAAGGAGTGGGTGCTCTGGCCGCTCTGGCGTCGGCTTTCCTCCCGTGAGGGCGAGGTCGACCAGACGAAATCCCAGTTTTTCTACTTCCTGTACAATGCCACGGAGCAGAGAAGCGTTGGGAATCCGCAGGCGGCTCCCGCCTACAAGGCCCACCTTTGGCCGCTGGCTTCGGTATGGGACAATGGTGCCGGTCATCGTCAGGTCCAGGTGCTGAGTCCACTCGAGGTTTTTCTTCCGCAGAACCGGCCGACGCGCCTGGCCTGGTCGCCGCTGTTTGCGCTGTACCGCTATGATCGGCAGCCCGACGGCGAGGTGCGCCATTCTTTTCTCTGGAATGGAGTCACCTATCATGGCGAGCCCGCGAAGCAGGCGCATGAGTTTCACTTGGGACCGTTGTTCAGCGACACCCGAACAACCGCGGGCAGGCGTGTTGCATTGCTATGCGGTTTGTTTGGATTCAAGCGTGAAACCGGTCGAGGCTGGCGTCCGTTCTTTGGGGAATTCAAGGCCGCGGGCACAAAGCTGTCACACACCACCGAACCATGAAACGCATCACCGACCTACTTGAGGCTTTGGGAAGCTCACTTCTGCTGGCGGGGAGGGCTTTCATTTCACTTCCGGCCGCGCCACGCATCCTGAAACGCGTGTCGGAGCAGGGGTTTCTTGTCGGCTACACGACGCTTCCGATAGTGGCGATTCTCTGCTTCTTCATCGGTGCCGTGCTGGCGCTGCAAGCCGGCATCACGCTTCGCGATTTTGGAGCGAAGCAGTTGATCGGCACGCTTGTCGGCGAATCCATGGCTCGCGAACTGGGGCCTGTCATGGTGGCCATCCTGCTTGCGGGCAGGGTCGGGTCCGCGGTAACAGCCGAACTGGCTTCCATGAAAGTCTCCGGTGAAATCGACGCGTTGGTCACGATGAACATTCCGCCCGCGCGCCTGCTGGTGCTGCCGAGGCTTATTGCCGTGATGCTTGTGATGCCCCTGCTCACCATGATGGGAAACATCATCGGCTGGTTTGGCGGGGCCATTGTCAGCGCGCAGGTGAAAATGATCGGGGTGCCGACGGAGATGTATTTCCAGAATCTGAAGCAATACCTGTCCGTGGAGGACGTCATGGACGGGCTGATAAAGGCGGAGATCTTTGGCTTTGTGATCATGCTGATCGCATGCACCACGGGGCTGAGAACGCGGGGCGGGCCGCGCGAGATCGGATTCGCGGTCACCAAATCGGTAGTGTACTCGCTCATTGCGATCCTGACGCTGGATTACTTCATCACCAAGGCCCTGTCATGAGCGCGCAATTTTCCTCCGCATCACTCCCGCAACGGGGAGGCAGGCTCCAGAAAGCCCGCCGTCCGGTGCTCGTTCGCGACGATCGCAATGCGGTGCCTGTCGACGTGGAGAATCTTTCAAAGTCCTATGGGAGCCAGCAGGTCCTGATCGACGTCAACTTGGGAGTGCAGCCGGGGGAGATCTTCACGATCATGGGGCCGAGCGGCTCGGGGAAGACCGTCCTTCTGCGGCACATAGCGGGGCTGGAATCGCCCACCTCGGGAAGCGTGAAAATCAGCGGGCATGACCCCCAGCTTCCGGAAACGCGGGACAGGTTTGCCGTGGCGATGGTTTTCCAGAGCGGGGCGCTCTTCAATTCGCAGAGCGTGTATGACAACCTGGCGCTCTATCCGCTGGAACACCGGCTCTGCCCGAAGCCGGAGATTCGTGATCGTGTCATGCGCGCGCTGAAGATCCTGTCGATTGAGAATGCAGCGCACAAGTTTCCCTCGGAGCTGTCGGGAGGCATGAAGAAGCGCGTGGCGATCGCGCGTGCGCTGGTGATGGAACCGCAGTTGATCCTCTTCGATGAACCCACGAGTGAACTGGATCCCCTGATGAGCGCGACGATCGCCGAGATCATTGCGACGCTCAAGGAGGAGATCGCTGTCACCACAGTCGTGGTGTCGCACGATCGAGCTCTTGCGCTGACGATCTCGGACCGCGTCGCGCTGGTGCATCAAGGGCGTCTGCGCGCGGTGGAGAAGCCGGATTCCCTGGCGAAAAGCCAGGATCCGGTCGTCAAAGCCTTTCTCAACCCTGAGATCGACATCAGGAATCCCCGTTTCAGGAAATTGGAGACCGAGAACCATGACTAACGCACAAATGTCGGCCCGTGTGGGCCTGTTTTTTCTCCTGGGGGTCGCCCTCATCTGGGTGACTTTCGAGGCGCTCACCAGCGGCCAGGTAAGACGCGATCGAGGGTATCGCTTGATCGCGCACTTCAGCAACCTCAAGGAGCTCAAGGCGGGCGATGAAGTGCGCATGGCCGGAGTGAAGGTGGGGGCCGTTGGGGAGACGCGGCTCGCAGGCCGCCAGGCCGAGGCGGTTCTGCTGATCAATCCCAAGGTCCAGGTCGCGCAGGATTCGGTGGCCACAATCGCGATGGCGGGCCTGCTGGGCGCAAACTACGTGTCGCTAGATCTCGGCACCCAGGGCAACGGCTACCTGCAGGCGGAGAATCAGATCCGCACCGTGGACACCCCCGATCTCAACACGATCGTGTCGCAGCTTGGCGACATCGGGAAGAAGATCGATGGCGCCCTGAGCCAGTTCACCGGTGCCCTGAGCGGCGGAGGCAAGGACGGACCGGGATTGATCGGGAAACTCGACAAACTGGTCGACGAAAACAGCGCGAGGATCGGCCAGATCACGAGCGACCTGAGGGACATCACGAACAAGGTGAACACCGGGCAGGGGACCCTCGGCAAGCTGGTGAACGACACCGAGGCGTATGACACGCTTGTGAAAACGCTCGGAGACATCCGCGGCGCGGCCACGGATGCGAAGACCTTCATCACGAACACGCAGGGGATCATCGACCAGGTGAAGAGCGGCAAGGGCACCCTGGGCACGCTGATCTACGACGAAGAGGCCGCAAAGAACATCAAGGTTGTGACGAACAATCTGCGCATCCTTTCCGAAAAACTGACGACAGGGGAGGGAACGCTGGGCAAACTCATCAACGATGACAGCCTGTTCAAGGAAGCCCAGGGCGTGATGCGCAAGGTGGATCGCGCCGTGGACGGGCTTTCAGACCAGGGGCCGATCACGGCGGTGGGAGTCGTGGCTGGCGCGTTGTTCTGAGGTTTGTCGGAAGCGGGCTCAACGCAGATACCGGTCGAGGAAATCCAGCACAATTGGCCGCAGGTCGCGTGGCAGCGGACGATTACGCCAGGTTTCCAGCGTGAACGTGTGGCCCACTCCATCGAGGAGCATCAACTCATGGGGCACGCCCTGGCGGTCGAGCACCCGGGCCAGTTCCTCTGACTGTGGAAAGTCGACGGTCGCGTCAGCCCGTCCGTGAAGGATGAGGACCGGCGGTGAGCGTGGCGTCACGTGGTTGACAGGCGATCCCAGCTTCAGGACCGGCGCATTCTCGTCATCCGTGCCGAAGACCGATGGTGCGCTGCCCAAGTGGAGCACACCGGTGGATTGACCCGTCGGGTCGGTCTTCTGGCGCGTGAGAATGTTGGTGATCCCGTACATGTCTATAACACAGCGCACGGAGCTGGAAACGCCGGCATAGGGTGCGGTCGGCTCCAGCTCCGGCTGGTCCGCAGTGAAGCCGACCATGAGAGCGAGATGTCCGCCGGCGGAGCCCCCGGCTGCGGCGATGCGTGCGGCATCAATTCCATAGCGACCGCCCTGCGTGCGGAGAAAACGGACGGCATTCTTGCAGTCGTACAAATTCTGGGGCCAGGCTCCCCTGCCAAGGCGATAATCGATGCTCGCGGCGACGTATCCGGCCCTGGCCATGGTCGTGCAGAATTCCTTGGCGCGGCCTTCGCTTTTCGTGCCGTTGATCCAACCACCGCCATGAATCCACACCACTGCCGGGCGCGCCTTGCCGTGAACGCCTGCTCCGGATTCGGCGTCGGGAAGGTACAGGTCGAGCTTCTCCTTCCGCCCCGGCTCCAGATAGTCAATATCGCGCTCCACCCGGACATCACCCGCTTTCGCGCCAGGCAGGGCGAGCATGCCCGCCGCCACGATGAGAATTCCAAAGCAAACCGGCGACCTGCGCCAGTATCCCGCTCGCGGGTGGGGCATCCTTGTGACCGCGGACTTTGCCAGCATGAGGGATGACATGGGCTGCAATGTGGCGAAACGCTCCACCTTCGTCGAGCCAGACCCTTTTCATGTTTTTCGGACGCGCCTGTCGCGCCATGATGCTCCAGCCGCGGTGCAACCGATGGTGCGCAGAATGCGGATGCCCGACCCAAGGAAGTTGAGATTGTTCGACGGATCGGTATTGACAGGATCAATTGAAAATGCATTTTCAATGTATGCCGTACACGACCCTTACCGTCAGACACGAGGTGGCCAAACGCCTGAAAGGCGTCCGTTCCACCGGAGAGAGCTACAGCGATGTGATCACCCGCCTCATGGACAACCAGCCGGCAAAGTGTGCCGAGGAGTGGCTCGCATCCCTCGCACCGATGGAAGGCCGCAGCCTATTCACGCCCGAGGAGCGCGAGCAGCTGGTCAAGGATCAGCGCACGACCCGGGACTCGCGTTCGCGCCGCAAGCCCCATGCTTCTGCTTGATACGAGTGCGTTGATCGCACTTGAGCGTGAGCTCGCGGAGCGAACGATTGGCCCCATTCGCTCCTACCTTGGTCGGCACAAAGGTGAGGATCTCGCCTGCAGCACTGTCACGGTGGCCGAGATTGCCTCCCGCGCGAGCGAGGCTGCAACGCGTGTTTTCCTGCAACGCCTCCGGAAGATTCCGGTATCCGAAGCTGTCGCCTACAGGGCGGGGGTTCTGGACAAGGAGATGATGAAAATTGGGCGGAGGCTCGGCGAGAACGACAATTGGATCGCCGCGACTGCGCTGCTGAATTCGGCGACCCTTGTCTATTTGGATGGTGAATTCGATCGGGTGCTCGGATTGAAGCGCGCCAAGCTCCCTGTTTCGTCATAGCCGTCCTTGGTGTCAGCGGCGAGAGAGAAGTCATGGTTTTGTGGCGGGTAGGAATCCACGTCTTCTTGGGGCGATTTTCTTGCTTGGTGGAGGCAGGTGGAGGTTCTTCGAATGGGTGGTTTTTCTTCCTGCTGGATGGGTGGTGGATAGTGAGTGAGGGTGGGATCGTCGAGCGGGGTGAAGGTGGTGAAACTGGTCGGCGATGCATGCGAAGGGATCGTGCAAGTGCCGCCATTGCGGGGAGTTCTTCGTTCCGGATGTGCGCAATCGCGCGCGCCAGCGGTACTGCTGCAAGGTGCCGTGTCGCAGGGCGCGCAAGGCCGACAGTCAGCGTCGATGGCTGAGTCGTCGGCAGAACGCGGACTACTTTTGCGGACCGGAGAATGCGGCGCGAGCGCGGGCGTGGCAGGCGGCGCATCCGGGGTATTGGAAGCGGCGGCGCAGGCGGAAAGTTGTCTTGCAAGACCGCCTGGATTCACAACCTGCTGCGAACAAGCGTATTGCGCCACAAGACGAGGAACTTGTCTTACAAGACATCATGGCGAGGCAAACCCCTGTGATGGTGGGGCTTATCGCGCATCTCACCGGAAGTGTCTTACAAGACGACATCGCACAAATGACGCGCCGGCTGCACTCCCGGGGCCGGGCCGTATTGGGCAAGGACATCCCGCGGCCCGCCTATGGAAAAACACTTGATTGCAATCAACCGGGTGCGGCGCGTGCCTCACCAGTTTAGCTGGGTGGACCATCGACTGGTCCGCGGAAACTACCTGATGAAGGCAACGGCACCAGCGTGGGCGCTGTACCTTGTGCTCGTCACCGTCGGTGACGAACACGGGCTGAGCTACTACGCCGACCGCACACTCGCGCGCCTGCTTTCCCTGGGTGAGGAGTCGATCGGTGAAGCGCGCCGCCAGCTCATCGATGCAGGTGTGATCGCCTACGAGGCACCGTTGTATCAGGTGCTCGGATTGGAGGTGGCGTCGTGATCGGCTACGAACACTACTGCCAGATCAAGGCCGCGGCGGCGTCCGGAATGAACATGACGCAGATTGCGGCCGCACTCGGGCTGCATTGGCAGACTGTCAGGACATGGCTCAAGCGCGGAAAGTACGAGCGCAGTCGCGGCGCGCAAAGACCCCGCCGCTCCAAGCTCGATCCGTACCGCGCGGCGATCGCACGGCTGATCGAGGCGCATCCGCTGAGCGCGATGCAGGTTTGGTGCAGGCTCAAGGAGCAGGGCTACGAGGGCAGCTACTCGATCGTGAAGGAGTACATTCGCCGGATACGTCCACCCCGCACGGAGGCGTTCCTGACGCTGAAGTTTGCGCCCGGCCAGTGCGCCCAGGTCGACTGGGGCAGCTTCGGCGCGGTCGAGGTGGACGGCACCAGGCGCGCATTGAGTTTCTTTGTGCTGGTGCTCGGTTACAGCCGGTGGCTGCACGTCGAGTTTACACTGGGTCAAGGTCAGGAGTGGTTCCTCGGCGCCCACCAGCGCGCGTTCGAACTGCTCGGTGGCGTGCCGCAGGAGGTGATGGTCGACAACTGCAAGACGGCCGTTCTTTCGCACGCGCCCGGGACCGAGCCGGTGTACAACCCGCAGTACCTCGATTTTGCCCGGCACCACGGCTTTCGGATCAAGGCCTGCGGGCCGGGTCATCCGCAGTCCAAGGGCATCGTCGAGAGCGCCGTCGCGTATGTGAAGAAGAGTTTCCTTTCGGGCCGCGCGATCACACGGTTTGCCGAACTCAATCCGGCCGTGAAGCTGTGGCTCGACACGGTGGCCAACGTGCGCGAGCACGGTGAAACGAAGGTCCGCCCGCTCGACCGGCTGGCGGAGGAGCGCGTGCACCTGCTTGCGCTCAGCCCCCAGCCCTACGCCGCGGTCCAGACACGCACCGTGCGCGCCTCCCGGCGCTTCCGCGTCACGATCGACACCAACCGCTACTCGGTTCCTCCAAGACATGCGGGAGCGCTGCTGACCGCGCAGCTTTCCAGCGAACTGGTGCGGCTGTACGCCGGCACGAGCCTGGTCGCGGAGCATGTCCGCCGTTTCGGCCGGAGGCTGGACATGGAGAACCCCGATCATGTGCGCGAACTGGAGGCACAGAGGAAATCCGGCGCCCGGCAGCGGCTGCTGATTCGATTCCTCGAACTGACTCCCGCAGCCGGACCGTATCATCGTGCGCTTGTGGAGCGGCGCATGAATGCCGGCCATCACCTTCATCGCATCGTCGAACTGATCCCCGCCTACGGCGCCGAAGCCCTCGCGCACGCCATCGAGAGCGCCCACCAACTCGGAGCCTACTCCAGCGACTACATCGTGAATCTCCTCGAACAGCGCGCACGGCGACTGCCCGAGCCCGGCCCCTTGCATCTGACCCGCGCTCCCGGAGCGCTCGAACTGGAACTGCCCGCACCCGATCTGACCCCCTACACCCATGAGCAACGCCATGACCTTTGAATCCCAGCTTCAGTATCTGAAGCTCTCCCACCTGAGCCGTCATCACGAGGAGCTGACCGCCGACGCCGCAAAGCAGCGCTGGTCCCATGCCCAGTTCCTGCGCAGAATCGTCGAGGCCGAGGCGCACGATCGCCAGCAGCACGCACTCCTTCGCCGGATCAAGGCAGCTCGTTTCCCCGTGAAGAAAACCCTCGATCAGTTCCAGTGGGACTGGCCCCGGCAGATCAACGAGGCGCAGGTGCGCCATCTTTTCGAACTGCGCTTCATCGAGGAACACACCAACGCGGTCTTCTGCGGCGGCGTCGGCCTGGGAAAGACACACCTGGCTTCCGCACTCGGTTACGCAGCCTGCCAGGCAGGACATGCCGTGCTCTTCACCACGGCCGTCGACGCCATCAACTCGCTGCTCGCAGCCCAGGCGGCGCACAGGCTTGCCCTTGAACTCAAGAAGTACGTCGCACCAAAACTGCTCGTTCTCGACGAGGTCGGCTATCTTCCCCTCGACAAGGCTGGCGCCGACCTCCTCTTCCAAATCATCAGCCAGCGCTACGAGCGAGGCTCGATCATCGTCACCACCAACAAGGCCTACAAGAGCTGGCCCACGATCTTCAACAACGACGCCGGCATCACCTCCGCCATCCTCGATCGCCTCCTCCACCACGCTCACACCGTTGTCATCGAAGGAAAATCCTACCGCATGAAGGACCGCCGCCCAGAAGAATCCCCCTCCTGATCCATCCACGCCGCCGATGGCGCTTCCCGCCATCGGCGTCCTTTCCCTCCTCTATCGACTTCTTATCCGCCAGAAATCCATGATGTTCGCTCAGTCGCTCACATGTATCGTGCTCGATCGCCCGAATCCGCTGGGTGGACTCAAGGTGGATGGACCCCTGCTGGATCCCGAATGGCGCAGTGGAGTGGGGGCGTATCCGATTCCGTATGTCCATGGGCTGACCCTCGGAGAGCTTGCGCGTTATGCCGTCGGCACGAGTGGCGTGATGGACCTGTCCGATGAAGTTCGTGCAAAGGGATCGCTCATGGTCATTCCGATGCGTGGCTGGCGCCGGGCGATGCGCTGGCCGGATACGGGACTGAAGTTCGTTCCGACCTCACCGAACATCCCGGATTTTGATGCAGTGGTGGGTTATGCCATGTGCGGGCTGGGCTGCGAGTACAGCGGCTTCACCCATGGGATTGGCACGCCCCATCCCTTTCGCAGCCTCGTTTACAAGGACATGAATGCCTCCGAACTCATGAACGAAATGAGTTCATGGAAATTGCCGGGTCTTGGATATCGACTCATTGCCGGCGCAGCGGTCAAGGGTGCGCCGGTCACCCGCGTGTGGGTGGATGTCGTGGACTGGGATGCGTGGAATCCGACGGAGCTGAGCTTTCACCTGCTCCGTCTCGCGTGCCGCTACGATCCGCCAAACCCTTTTGCGAAACTGGGGCCGCACGAGGTGAGGCTGTTCAACATTCACGCTGGATCCACCGAGTGGTGGCAGGCCCTTCTGATCAGGGGGGCGAATGTCGACGTGGAGGCCTTTCAACGAAAATGGAGGGGAAGGGCCGATGCGTTCCGGCAGGAAACGCGAAGGTTCTGGCTGTATTGAAATTTGACGCCTGCGCGCGGCGCGTCATTCACGGTGGCAGGCGTGGAGACGCGCGATCCATGCCGTTTTCAACCATCATGTCTCCACGACTCCGGGTTCTGGGAATCCTGTTTTCGAGTTCGATTGTGCTCGCGGGTGCGGGCGCGGAGTCCTGGCTCGAGGCACAGGTTGCGCTTGCACGGGCTGGATTTTCCTCCGGTCCCATCGATGGTGTTCCGGGCCCACAGACCCAGGGTGCGCTCCGGGCGTATCAGGAAAGGGAAGGCATCCCGGTCACCGGCGCTCTTGATGCCGTGACGCGGACGCACCTGACCCTGGATTCTCCCGCGCTCACCCAAGTTACGGTCACCGATGCGGATCTGGCGAGCCTGCAGCCGCTGAGTCCGACGTGGCTGGGCAAGTCACAGCAATCCCGGCTCAGTTTTGCGACGATCCTGGAACTTGTCGCGGAACGTGCGCGGGCAAGCCACAGACTCGTGCGCAGTTTGAATCCTGAAATCGACTGGGAGCATGTCTCCGCAGGCACGGTTGTCACAGTGCCTTCGGTTCCCTCCGTCGCCGTGGAGGGGCCCATTGGCGAAATCCACATCCACCTGGGTCTGCGCACCCTGACAGCCCGAGATCACGGCGGGCGTGTGGTGATTCACTTTCCAGTCAGCATTGGCCGCGAAGTGGCCAAGCGTCCGGTGGGCGAACTGCATGTCACGGTGGTGATACCGAATCCGGATTATACGTTCGATCCCGCGGTATTTGTTGAATCTGAGGAGGGTCGTGAACTCGGCCGCAGGCTGATCCTGCCTCCCGGCCCCAACAATCCCGTGGGTGTTGCGTGGATCGGCCTCAATCGTCCCGGCTACGGCATTCATGGAACGCCCACTCCGGAGCAGGTGGGCCGAACCGAGTCCCATGGATGCTTCCGCCTTGCCAACTGGGATGCGGAAACGCTGCTGCGCCTGGCGTGGGTGGGGCTGCCCGTGTTGGTTGAGCCCTGAAGTCTCCGTGATCAGGACCGGCGCTTGGGGATGCGCAGAGCCCACGCGGGAATGGTCAGCCAGTCGTTTCTGTCCCCTGTGTAGGGAGCGTGCGCGATGCGCATCAACGTGCACAGGCAGATGCTGTCGAACGCCGCCTGCTTGAGCTTTGCAAGCGCGGGGTTGTCCCGGAGCGCCTGCGTGATGTGAATCGGATAGAACCTCGTATCGAGATCGGATTTCTGAAGTTGCGTGACGATGTCCTGGATTGCCTCCAGGCATTCGTGCGGCACCGGGCAGAAAGTCTTTACGACGCCGCGTGTGTCGTGGAAGTGCCAGCCATCAGTGATGAGATAGCCGCATGCGAACGGAATGGGAGCCCAGGATGTGCCGAGGAGCTCTGCGCTGGCCTGCGCCTGCTTCTGGCTCGCAAAGAGTGCGAGCGCGGGGTGGTAGGGTGACGCGGGAAGGGAGACCGATTCGACATTCCCGGTTGCACTGACGTTGTCCGCAGCGGGGGTTGACGAAGGTTTCGCGGAGGGCCGCAGGGACTTGAGAAATGAACTTGGACTTTTTGCCACAGGTGAACACGGGAGCGGATGCAGCGCCGTCTATCCCATTAATTAACGGCAGTTGATGCCACTGCGGGAGTAAAAACGCGTAGTCTGCGGTATGGACCCCGGCTGAAGTGGGGGTTTCTCCTGATGCGCTGGTTTTGGGTTGTCATCCCTCAATGATGTCGGATCCCGTCGGCCACAGCCTTCGATCGGGGTTATTGAACTTGCGCCGTAGTTTTCACGAATAGGACGCAGATGGGTGCCGGCAGATTGATCACGCCCCTCGTTTGAAAGGTCAGTTTTCCGGATTCCGGATCCACTTTGTGCACCGAGACGGTGCTTGAATCCTGTCCTGCGGCGAGCAGCCATGCGGCTCCGGGTGCAAGATTGATGTTTCGTGGGTAGGCCCCGCGGACAGGTTGGACCTGCACGACTTTCAGAGCTGCGGTCGCGGGATCCGCATGGAACACTGTCACCGAGTCATTGCCCCGATTGGAGGCATAAATAAAACGCCCGCCGGGATGAACCAGGATTTCCGCCGCGAGGTTGGAGGTTTCCTGCGCTTTCACGTCCTCGCTCAGGGTGGGGACTGTCGCGAGTTTGCGCGCGGTGCCTGCTGCGGCGTCCCATTCAAACGTCGTGACTGTGAGAGACAGCTCTTCCAGCAAATAGATGAAACGCCCGTCCGGGGAGAAACGCAGGTGGCGTGGTCCGGCGCCGGGAGTGGATTGGGCGAATCCGTGCGGAGTGATTGCAGGCTTATCCGGATCGACCCGATAGATGACGATGCGATCGGCCCCGAGATCGGGAACGAGCGCGAATCTCCCATCTGGAGAAAAGCCGCACCAATGGGGGTGAGGTGAGTCCTGGCGCCTCGCGAAGGTCCGGGATGCTCCCAAGTGCCTGGTCAGTTGTGCGGATCCCAGGCGGCCATTGGCGTCCAAGGGAAAAAGCGCGACCGATCCCCCGCCGTATTGAGCCGTCAGCAGGAACCTGCCGGACGGATGCACGGCGATGTGAGCGGCAGCACCGTCCCCGATGGGGGACTTTTCGATGAATGCGAGAGAGCCGTCGGCATTGATCCCATAAGCGGCCACCACTGGAATGCTGTCGAGGGTTGCCACTGTGTAGAGAATTCGACCGCTTGGGTGCAGCGCGAGAAATCCCGGGTTGGATGCGGCAGCAACACGCGTGGCTGGTTCGAGTCTGCCGGATGAAGTGTCAAACTTGGAGTGGTAGATTCCGTCGGCGCCGCGGCCGCCAGTACCAAAATACACATGAAAGACTTCGGCGTAAGCCCGTGAACTATTGATAAGAAGCAGCAGGAACGAGAAGAGGAGTCCGACGCGAAAATTCATCCAAGGGTTCATGTACTGCAGATCTATCCGAAGGATTGGCGGGAACCAAGCTGCAACCCCAGCTGGTCTTGGGATTCGGTGACAGTCCTGTGAGAGGAAGAAAAGCTGCTTGGAGTCGGAGCACTAGTTTCAAGTTATTGGCCGCAATTTTGGCGTGCGGGATCGGGAAGCAGGGAACGCACGTGGCGCGGTTTTTGGCGATAGCCTGACCGGTGTTGGAGCATAAGTGTCAGCGCGCCGCTTTTGGCGTCATCTTATTTCGTGCACATCGATTGTTCGATGACATTTCTGAGGTTGACGGAGGAAGATGCGTTTGGCTTCGTTTGAACCTTTCCAATCGTTCCACGTCTCTTCACGCGTACATGACACGGGTCCATAAATCAGCCCTTCTTGCCAGCCTGTTTGCACTCGGCATGCCGGCTTATGCAGCGGGGGATTCCCATGGTGTTGTACCGGCGGCAGAGGTGCTGTTTCAGCTGGGGCCAATGCCGGTGACGAACAGCATGGTGACGAGCTGGGTGGTCGCTGCGGTTTTGATCATTGCCATCCGCCTGGCGGTAGGTCGCCCCAAACTTGTGCCATCCCGCGGTCAATCGCTGATTGAAAGCCTGGTGGAGGGAGTGATGGATCTGACGTCGCCGATCGTTGGCAGCAAGGTTGCCCGAGCCACCTTTCCGCTGCTGATGGGATTGTTCATCTATATCCTCATCCAGAACTGGAGCGGGCTTTTTCCCGGAGTTGGCACGGTGAAGATATTCGACCACGATGGGCACCTGTGGCGTGACTTCGTTCGTCCGGGCAATGCGGACATGAACAGCACGATCGCTCTCGCTCTCATTTCCTTCCTGGCCTGGATCTATTTCGTCGTCCGCTATGCGGGCCCGAAGGTCATCATTTATGACATCTTCGGCAACAAAGCTGACAAGAAGGAAGTGCCGGCTGCGATCTACTACTTTCTCTTCCTCATTTTCTTTGCGGTGGGCATCATAGAGCTCATTTCCATCGCGTTTCGTCCGGTGTCCCTCTCCTTCCGTCTTTTTGGCAATGTGTTTGGCGGTGAGAACCTGCTGCACACCATGTCCGGCATGCTGAAGTGGGGACTTCCGATCCCGTTCTACTTCCTTGAGATTCTCATCGGCTTTGTCCAGGCCTTGGTCTTCACGCTCCTGGTCAGTGTCTACATCGGGCTGATCTGCAATCATGGCGACGGTCATGAGGAAGGTCATGGGACTGGGGGGCACGGTCACGACAAGGCTGCGGGAGCGCATCATTGAATTTCGTCTCATTTCCGCCGGGAGCGTGCCAATGCTGCGCGCACGGCGGTCAATCCAACCAAAAACCCAACTCAATATGATCAGCACAATCCTAGCCGAAGTTTCCGGCAGTATTCAGGGCGCGCTCGGCTGTCTCGGCGCCGCTCTTGGCGTAGGTCTCGTCGGCACCAAGGCCGTTGAAGCGGTCGGTCGCAATCCCGGCGCTTCCGGCAAGATCCTGGTTCAGGCCATCATCGGCATGGCGCTCGCTGAGGCGGTGGCGTTCTACGCCTTGTTCCTCGGCAAATAATCCGTGAGTTCAATCACCGTGCGGGGCGCCTGGCGCTTCGCACGGCCCCTTTTCCGCCATGCTCTCCTCGATGCTATTCGTCGCTGCCGTTGAAGCCGCAGGCCAGGCCCACAATGCGTCCTCCGACATCACCAAGATCGCCCAGGATTTCGGCATCGATCTGCCCCTCATTCTGGCGCAGGCCGTCAATTTTTCGGTCGTTGCCGCGCTTCTCTGGTATTTCGCCTTCAAGCCGGTGATGGCGACGATCGAGGAGCGCAAGGCGAAGATCGCCGCCGGTCTCAAGTTTGCCGACGACGCCAAGGCCCAGCTCGCCAGCGCCCAGCAGGAGAACGCAGCGATGCTGAAGCAAACGCAGGCCGAGGCGGCGCGCATCATCGATGAGGCGCGCAAGACGGCCAAGGAGTTCGCCGAGCGCGAAACCGCGGCCGCGACCGAGCGCGCCAACGGCATCATCACCAAGGCCCAGCAGGCCATTGATCTCGAACACAGGAAAATGCTCGAACAGGCGCGCGGCGAAATCGCCCGCCTTGTCATTGCGACGACCCAGCGGGTGCTCGCGAAGGAGCTGACCGACGCGGAACGCGGCCGTTACAATGACGCGGCGGCGCGTGAACTCAGCAGCGTCCAATAGCGACCCACCATTCGGTTTACGCCACCCGCGAGGCTTTCCAAATTTCGTTTCAATGTCCGCGCAAAAGAAGCAAGTCCAGCAACTCGCCCGCCAGCTTTTCGCGCTGAGCCTTGCCGACGGCAGGCTTTCCGCCGAGCGCGTCACGGGTGTTTTGGAATACCTGGACAAGCATCCTCCGGCACACCCGATGGCGGTGCTTGTCGCCTACCGCCGCCTTGTCGCCGCGGAATTCGCGCGCGGGCGCGCCGTGGTCGAGCACGCCGGCCCTCTGGGCGCGGGAGTCCTGGCTTCAATTGAAACAGCCATGACGCGCCGTTATCAGCGCCCCATTGCAGCGGTCGCCAAGGACGCCCCCGGCCTGCTTGCCGGCGTGCGTGTGCGCGTGGGCGACGATGTCTACGAGTCGTCCGTAGCCAACCAGCTGGCCGGCCTTTCTGTGTGATTTTCCCTCCCTTTCATCAAAAGCATAACCTTACCGCCGCATGAGCACGGTTCTCGAACAAATCGAACAGCAGATCGCCAGACTTTCCAGCAAGGCGGTCCGGAAGAACACCGGTGTCATCCGCACTGTCGCCGACGGAGTGGCCAAGATCGACGGCCTGTCCGACGTCGTGTACAATGAGATGGTGCAGTTTCCCGGCGGTGCCGTCGGCATCGCGCTCAATCTCGAGCAGGATGAAGTGGGCTGCGTCGTTCTCGGCGACATTTCCCGCCTGAAGGAGGGCGACGAAGTCCAGACGACGGGCCGGCTGCTTTCGATTCCCGTGGGCAAGGGCTTGCTCGGCAGGGTCGTCGATGCGCTCGGAAATCCCGTGGATGGCAAGGGCCCGATCGTGTCCAAGGAGACCTATCCCGTGGAAAAAATCGCGCCGGGCATCATTGTGCGCAAATCGGTCTCCCAGCCGCTCTTCACCGGCATCATGGCGATCGACTCCATGATTCCGATCGGCCGCGGTCAGCGCGAGCTGATCATCGGCGATCGCGGAACGGGCAAGACGACCATCGCGATTGATACCATCATCAATCAGGCGAAGATCAACAAGGTCGGCCTCGCGAGCGGCGACAAGAATTTCCGCCCGGTGTATTCGATCTACGTCGCGATCGGGCAGAAGAATTCCAACATCGTGCGCACCATCGGCGCGCTCGAGGCGGCCGGCGCCCTGGAGTTCACGGTCATTGTTGCGGCGCCCGCCGCCGACAATCCCGCCAACCAGTACCTCGCGCCGTACTCGGGCGCAGCGGTGGGCGAGTGGTTCATGGAAAATGGCATGGATGCGCTCATCGTTTATGATGACCTTTCCAAGCACGCCGTCGCCTACCGCCAGATCTCGCTCATTCTGAAGCGCCCCTCCGGCCGCGAAGCCTATCCGGGCGACGTCTTCTATCTCCATTCGCGCCTGCTCGAGCGCGCCGCGCGCCTCGATGGCAAGGGCTCGCTCACGGCGCTGCCGATCATTGAGACGCTTGCCGGCGACGTCTCGGCCTACATTCCGACAAATGTCATTTCGATCACCGACGGCCAGATCTTCCTGGAGACGGATTTGTTCAACCAGGGCATTCGTCCGGCGGTGTCGGTTGGTCTTTCCGTGTCGCGTGTCGGGTCCGCCGCGCAGATCAAGGCGACGAAGCAGGTTGGCGGCAAACTCAAGGGCGAGCTTGCCCAGTTCCGCGAGCTTGCCGCGTTTGCACAGTTCGGCTCGGACCTGGATGCCAAGACCAAGGGCCAGCTCGATCGCGGCGCGCGCATCGTGGAGCTCTTCAAGCAGCCCGCGTTCAATCCGGTGCCCATCGAGCAGCAGGTGGTCACGCTCTGGGCGATGCAGAAGGGGTACTACGATGGCCTGGACATCAAGAAGGTCACGGCCGCCGCTGTTTCACTCCGCGAGTTCTTCAGCACCCGAAAGGATGCCCTGCTGACGGAAATCCGCACGAAGGCCGCGCTCGACAAGGATCTTGAGGCGAAAATCAAGACGGCGATGGACGATTGGAAATCGTCGTATGCCGGCTAGGACGCTGATCCGGTTCCAGCAACGCCAGCCATTGAGTCACTTCTGAAATGCCTTCAACCCGCGACATCCGACGCCGCATCAAGTCGGTCAAGAACACGCGCCAGATAACCCGGGCGATGGAGCTGGTGGCGGCGTCCAAGATGAAAAAGGCGCAGCATGCCGCGCTGGCTGGGCGTCCCTATGCCCAGCTCATGGCGAACATGCTGGCGGCGCTGGCACCCCGTGTGGAGGGATCCCAGCATCCCTTTCTTGCCAGACGCGAGGTGAGGACGCGCGGCATTCTTTTCATATCCACCGACAAGGGCCTGTGCGGGCCGCTCAACTCCAACCTCTTCAAGCTGGTCACGGACATCAGGACGCCGGCGAAGTTCGTGGCAGCGGGGAAAAAGGGCGCGCAGTTTCTGGCCCGCACGAAGCGTGATCTGCTCGCCGACTTCAGCATCAGCGACCGGGCGGCCTTCTCCGAGGTCCGCGTGGTCGCGGAATTCATGGTGAAGCTTTTTCTGGAAGGGACGATCGACACCGTCGAGGTCATCTATGCGCGATTCAAGAACACGCTGGTCCAGGAACCCCTGGTTCGCCCCGTGCTTCCCTTGAGCAACCTTCGCCAGTTCATCGACGCGCTGCAGCACCATGCAGGCGTGGTTGCCGATGAGTTCAACGACACGCGCGACATGCTTTTCGAGCCCAATGCGCAGTCGGTTCTGGATTCCCTGCTCCCGTTCTACGTCAACCGCCACCTGTATCAGCTCGTGCTGTCCGCCAAGGCTTCCGAGCAGAGCGCCCGCATGGTGGCGATGAAGACGGCGAAGGACAACGCGACCAAGCTGCTGGGCGACCTCACACTCGAGTACAACAAGGCGCGCCAGGCGGCGATCACCCAGGAGATTCTTGAAATCGCGGCAGCCTCGTTCGCGGCCTGATACCATTCACCCTCTTTCCTTCAAACGCCCTTTATGAATACCGGCAAGATCGTCCAAGTCATCGGCCCCGTGGTCGACGTCCAGTTCGCCGAGAACACCATTCCGCCCATCTATCAGGCGCTCACCATCGAGTTCGAAGTGTCCGGTCGGAAGGAGATCCTGACGCTGGAGGTCCAGCAGCATCTGGGCGGCGGCCTTGCGCGTGCGATTGCGATGTCCTCATCCGAGGGGCTTCGTCGCGGCATGGTTGCCGTGGATACCGGCGCGCCGATTTCGGTTCCCGTGGGCAATGGCGTGCTCGGCCGCATCTTCGACGTCACCGGCAACCCCGTTGACGGACGCGGCCCGGTTGCGCATGAGAAGCGCTACCCGATTCACCGGCCCGCTCCGGCCCTTGCCGAGCAGGACACGAAGTCGCAGATTCTCGAAACCGGCATCAAGGTCATCGATCTCATCTGCCCGTTCATGAAGGGCGGCAAAGCGGGTGCGTTCGGCGGCGCGGGAGTCGGCAAGACGGTCGTCATTCTCGAGCTCATCAACAACATTGCCAAGGCGCACGGCGGCTACTCGGTGTTTGCCGGGGTGGGTGAACGTTCGCGCGAGGGCAATGATCTTTATCACGAGATGTCCGAGGCGGGTGTCATTGACCAGAAGGACCTCAGCAAGTCGAAGGTCGCGCTCGTGTACGGCCAGATGAACGAGCCGCCGGGCGCCCGCATGCGTGTGGCCCTCTCCGCGCTGGCGATGACGGAGTATTTCCGCGACGAGAAGAACCAGGACGTGCTGCTCTTTATCGACAACATCTTCCGCTTCTCCCAGGCCGGTTCCGAAGTGTCGGCGCTGCTCGGGCGTTCGCCGTCCGCTGTCGGGTACCAGCCCACGCTGTCGAACGAGATGGGACTCCTCCAGGAGCGCATCACGTCTACAAAGAAGGGATCAATCACGTCGGTGCAGGCCGTGTATGTTCCGGCGGACGACCTCACCGATCCCGCTCCGGCAAACACCTTCGCCCACCTGGATTCAACCATCGTGCTGGAGCGCTCGATTGCCGAACTCGGCATTTATCCGGCGGTCGATCCGCTCGCCTCGGTGTCGAAAGCTCTGGAGCCGTCGGTGGTCGGCGAGGAGCACTACCGGGTTGCGCGCGAGGTGCAGCGCATTCTTCAGCGCTACAAGGATCTCCAGGACATCATCGCCATTCTCGGTCTCGACGAACTTTCGCCGGAGGACAAACTCACGGTCTATCGTGCGCGCAAGCTGCAGCGTTTCCTTTCGCAGCCGTTCTCGGTTGCGGAAGTCTTCACCGGCGCGCCGGGCAAGTACGTTCCCGTCAAGGAGACGGTCCGCGGCTTCAAGATGATCCTCGACGGCCAGCTCGATGAGGTGGCTGAAGGTGACTTCTACATGAAGGGTGGCATCGACGAGGTGCTCTCTGCTGCAAAGAAGTAGGACTGCCTCCCTGTTTTCACATGCCGCTAGCACTCGAGATCGTCACCCCTGAAGCCCGGGTTTATTCGGATACCGTCGAGACAGTGGTCATTCCCACCGTCGATGGAGAGATCGGCATTCTTCCGGGTCATATTCCGCTGCTTACGCAGGTCGAGGAAGGGGAGCTGCGCGTTGCCAGAAACGGCGTGACGGAGCTGCTCGTGATCGGCAAGGGGTTCGCGCAGGTGCAGGGTGACCGGGTCTCGGTTCTCGCGGAAAGCGCGATCACGGAGGAGAAGATCGATGTCAATGCGGTCGAGGAGGCCCGCAAGCGGGCCCAGGCTGCGCTGCTGGCGAGCAGTGATCTGGATCCTGGAGAGATCGAACGCCTCGAGGGTGTGATACGCTTCGCGGTGGCTCAGTTGACGGCGAAGTCCCGCCGCCGGAACTAGCCCGTTCCGTTCCCACTGTCGCGCTGCGGCGCAGTTTGCCGCCTGCGCGGAACACCCGCGGAGCACCTTCGTCCCACGGGTGAATTCAACGCACTCAGCGGACCTCAGAAGGCAAAGGTCGAGCGCAGGGTGAAAATCCTGCCCTGCGGCGCCACCCACGCGGCAATGGATCCATCGGGTTGAGCCATGACCGGGACAAGGTCGTCCTCGTCGAGGACGTCGCGAATGTTGAGCTGCACGTTCCAGTGTACCCGATTGTTCCATAGTTTCCGGCTGTAACCAATCCATGCGTCCACCTTGAAGTCGGACGGTCCCATATACGGCTTGGCGAGATCCGGCACCTCCAGTGTCTTGCCCTCCACCTGGGCATCGATGATCGGGTAGCCGATGCCGACCTTGTCCTGCCAGCGCGCCGCGCCGCCGATGTTCCAGCCATGAAAGCGCGAGGTGCGGTCGAAGGTGTAGTTGGTTATCAGATTCCAGCGCCATTCGCGCAGTTCGGACACATATTGGCCCTCGCGCGCAGCAAGGGAGTTGACGTCGTTGAGCAACCGTTCGTAAACACGAACCTTTAGAGATTCGCCGGATTCATCGGACAGCAGGTTGCCCGTGGCGCCGCTTGTCCATTCACCGATCCGCTCCGCTGCATACCTTCGGGTGACTGGAGCGATGTTCGCACGCTTCGCCTTCTGCTGGCTTACGTTGAATGCGATGCGCCAGTTGCTGGTTGGGTTGTAGGCGCTCTCAAATTCGAAGCCTTTTGAAGCCGTGCTTTGAGTGTCGGACATGTTTCCGGGCAGCTGGTAGGTCACATTGACTCCGCTGACCTGCGAGGGCGTCTGGACTTCCTGCCAGTTGACGAGCGCTTTCACCGTTTGGGACGGTCCCTTCCATCCTGCCGCGGCGAGCTGCGCGGGCGTGTTGTAGCGGATGATGCGGGCATCAACGTCAATCAGCGTGCCGCTCAGCCCCAGCGATGCGCGGTTGGAGGCGCTCGTGTACCAGTTGAAGCGCGCCTGCAGCTTTCCGTCCAGCAGCTCGAGGCTGAAGCCGCGGTCCTCGGTCTCGCCTCCGGGAGGTGCGATGGGCGTGCCGTAGATGTCGATGCGCGCGTCGGCCGGCTGGAAGTTCTGGGACTTGCTGTAGTGAACTGAAAAATCGATGCCCTTCGGGAAACGAAGAAACGGCGGCTTGTGCACGACAAATCCCCTGCTCCAGATGCTTTCCTCAAAGATTGACCCGGGCTGGTCAGGATATCGAAACAACGGATTGTTGAGGTCGACGAAGTTGTACGTGTCACGCACGTCCTGACCACCGTTGTTCCGATAGTCCTTCACGCGATCGTTGCGCCAGCCGATGGTTGCCACGATCCATTCCTGCTTCAATGGCCGCCCCTGATAAATCACCGCTTTGGAGTCGATGACCTGCCGGGAGAGGGAACCAGCGGTGAGTGTCCGGTAAAACACATCGTCATTCAGGGCGCTGGACACCTTCGCCTCCCGCGTGACGAATGACTTCTTGTCGCGATCCCAATACCAACCGGTGACGGTCTCGGGTTTCAGTTCGGTCTGGATTCCCTGGAGATTGACTGCAGTCGGGCTGCTAAGTTGGGCCAGGCTCGGGCCGATGTAGACCGCGGTGCGCGCAAGGCCGTTGGAGGAATTTATGTCGTCGCGGGCGCTAGCAGGATTGACGAACGCCCGATTGGCCTGGGTCCATTCCAAGTCCAGCGAGTTGGATCCTGACAGATTTCGCTCCTTGATGTCGTAGCGGTTGACATACCCGGTGAGATTGTGCCGGCCGAGCCACTGGAGCCGCTTGGTGTTCCGGGCGAAGTCCAGCTCAAGATAGGTGGTCAGGCGTTCGCTGGTCTGTTCTGATCTTGTTGTGCCGCGCGTATTGCTGGAGGCGATGAACGGACGGCCGAAGTTCGGATTGGGGGCTCCCCAGGGGAGGGTGGTGTTGACATCGATGTTGATCTGGTAACCGCGCCCGCCGGGAAACATGTCGAAGAAGCTGCGCGTCATGACTTCGCTGCTGAACGCCCCTTCCACGCCGAAGGAACCCAGGGGATGCGTCCAGTTGTGGTCATAACTGATGTTGGCGACATGGAAATCCTCCCATTCCTTTTTGTTCGGGCCGTCCAGCAGATTCTTGCGCCAGTCGAAGATCGAAGTGTCGCCGATTACATCATCGGAGTAGAATGAACCGTGCTTGATGCCGAGCGCCCTTGCCGTAGCCGATGGATACCATTGGTCTCCCTTCGTGATGGAGACCATGTTGGCCTGGAACCCCAGCGTGGGGTTGCCGCCAGGGGTGCGAGGGACTCCGACAAGGAGATTCCAGGCGTACATCATGCGCGCCGGGACTAGGGCACCGTTGGATTCGTAGACAACAGCCGGCTGCTCGAACCATTCGCCAGGGGCGCGGAGAAGATCGCGGTTGATGGTGTTGAACTCGACGGTCCCGGGACTGTGCGTGATCTTGTTGAATGCCGGGCTCCACCAACGGGTAAGGTTGTCGCGGGGAGCATCCATGCGCGGCCTGTTTGCGTCGACGGCACCCTTCTCAAAGCTGGCGTGAAGGATCCCGTTCTTGAATGGGGAGAAATGGATGACCGCGTAAAGCCGCCTGTCGCGCTCGTAGGCGAATTTCTGCTCGAATTGCTGCCTTTCATTGAGCCCCGCAATGCGGACGGCGAGTCGTCCAGGGATCACAAGCCTGTCGATATCCAGGACCGCCCGGGATGAGCCATGCTGATCCATGGAGAACTCCAGTGAAGCGGCATTCTTCATTGTTGGACGGATCAACTGGCTGTTGATGATGCCGCCGGGACTGCCGAGGCCGAACAGGGTGGCATTGGGTCCGCGGTTGATTTCCACCCGCGAGGTGTTGTAGTGTTCTGTTGCTGAAATGACTAGACTTAAAAGTCGTTATCGTTCAACCTGCAAGCATGAGCAGGAAACCGACGATTCTGACGGTCACGGCAGACCAACGTGGCGTTTTGGAGCGCTGGGTGGGCGCGCACGGTACGCCCCAGCAGGTGGTGAAGCGCTGCCGGATCATTTTGCGCAAGGCCGAAGGGCTGGACGATGCCACGATTGCGGAGGAGCTGGAGGTGAACCGGCACACCTGCCGGCTGTGGCGCCAGCGCTTTGTGTCCGCAGGTCCGCAAGGATTGTGGGACGTGGCGAATGGCCGCGGGCGCAAGCCGCGCCGAGGGCTGGCGAAAAGGATCGTCGAAGCGACGCTGCACACGAAGCCGCCGGGGCGGACGCACTGGAGCGCGCGAACCCTGGCGAAGGCGCAGGGCGTGCATGCGAGCACAGTCGCGCGTATCTGGCAGGAGCATGGGTTGCAGCCGCACCGACAGGAGACGTTCAAACTCTCCCGCGATCCACAGTTTGTGCCCAAACTGCTCGATGTGGTGGGCGTTTACCTCAACCCACCGCAAAACGCGGTGGTGCTCTGCGTGGACGAGAAAAGCCAGATTCAGGCGCTGGATCGCACGCAACCAGGCCTGCCGCTGAAGCGCGGTCGCTGCGGCACCTGGACGCACGACTACGTGCGCCATGGCACGACCACGCTGTTTGCCGCATTGAACGTGGCCGCCGGCAAGATCAGCGGCCACTGCTTCCCGCGCCACCGGCACATCGAGTTCCTGAAGTTCCTGCGACAAATCGACGCGGAATATGCCGAGGCGGACGAGCTCCATCTTATCGTCGACAATTACGGCACCCACAAACACGAGCGGGTGCAGCGCTGGCTCGCCCGGCGTCCACGCTTCAAACTGCACTTCATTCCCACCAGTTCGAGCTGGCTCAATCTGGTGGAGCGCTGGTTTGCCGAACTCACCGGCAAGGCGGTGCGTCGCGGCAGCTTCTCCAGTGTTCCCGATCTGATCAACTCGATCACCCGCTTCATCGAGCAATGGAACCAGGAGCCCACGCCATTTGTTTGGACCGCCAAGGCGGAGGACATCCTTGCCAGGATCGAACGCTGTCGTCGCCGGCTCGAGGCCATCCAGCCCGGTTGCACCCGGCGAAAGCCGCGCAAGAAGGCCGCATGATATATGTATAGTCATTTCCGCGACAGAACAGTAGCTGTCGAAGACGATCGCGGTTGGAAAGTAATCGCGCGTGAGATCGGCGCGCGCCAGGCCGCGCACGCGGTTGTTTGTCTGGGGGTTCCGCGTGACGCCGGTAAAGATGGCCGGACTGCCGATTGACGCGCCGGAATAGTTTCCGCCGAGACCGCCCGCCTCCGTGTTCCCGGTGTAGACAAGCAGACCGACGGGTCCCGTCGCGCCGACATCCTGCATGAACTCGCGTGTCACCACGGAGATGGGGCTCGCGATGTCCTTCAGATCCGTGCGTATGCGCGTGCCTGCGAGGGAGGATGTTGCGACATATCCCTTGTCCTGCTCGGAGGAGACGGTGAAAGGAGACAGCTCGATGACCTCCTCCTTTGGCAGGGGGGGATTGACTTGTTGTGCATCGGCCGGGCTGACGGATACCGCCAGCAATCCTGCGAACAGGCTGGCGAGCAGGTTCTTTTTCTTCATGGGTCGAATGGGGTTTGAAATCGGATGCATGGGGGGATGGGTGATATCTGAGGTTTTTTTGTGGGGGAGGGGAGTGTGTCTGCCTACGGTGAGGGCGCCGGTGGTTTCGTCCTGTGTTATTATCAGATCCGTGCCGGCGGCCATCTGGTCCAGTGCTGCACGCGGGGTGAAGCTGCCACGGACGGATTTGGTTCGCACACCCCGCACCAAGTCCACCGGGAAGACGATCTGTTCGCCCGCCTGCCGAGCGAACTGCTGAAGGGTGACGGCAGCGTCGCCTTCCGGCAGACGAAAGGTTCTTTTTGTCGGGTCGGCTCTGGCGGCCCATGCGATCCAAAAGAATACACAGGTTGCCACCAGTGCACGTCGACTAAGCCGCGCGTGGCGGCCGAAAGGGGTCATGGGGTGACATTGAGGGAAACAGGGAGGGATTGCACGATGAGAACGCCGTCTCTGGCGCTAACGAGCGGGGGAGGCGTTTCCGTTAGGCCGATTTTCAAGTTTTTCGGGAGCCTATGATTTGTTCGTGCGTCAGGCTCTCCGGCGCACGGGTGCTATTCCCGCTTTCTCAGCACCCATGGGCCATCGGCCGGTCTGTCCACCTCGATGCCGAAGCTGGCCTCCAGAAGGCGTGCGAACACTTCCACTTGATCGGCGCGAAAGGTTCCGGCCACGCGGACTTTTCCTGCGATGGAATCTCCGATGTTAAGCTGCCGCCGGTTGCGCATGTTGAACTCCGCGACGACGGCTGACAGCGGAAGGCTTTCGAACTCCAGTCTTACGCTTCTCCAGGCGAGTTCGCGATCGATCTCCGCAGGACTGATTTGGGTGACGAGCGGCGGCGCATCCGGTGAGGTCGTGTCAACGCGAGCTCGCTGGCCCGCCACCAGAGCGGTGGTTTGCGCTTTCTGGAGTTCACCGGCCCGCGAGGGTTCAAGCTGCACGCGACCCTCGGTCACCAGCACATCGATGGCATCGGCGCCGCGTCGCACGGCAAAGGCTGTTCCCAGTGCACGCACGGCAGCGCGGTCGACTTCAACGATGAAGGGGCGCGCCGGGTTCTTGGTCACCTCCACATGCAGTTCGCCTTCAAGCAGGCGCACGCGTCGCTCGTGCTCAGTGAAGGCGACTTCGATATGGCTGCCAAATCGGGTGTCTGCGATGGATCCATCCGGGAGCTCCAGACGATCCGGGCCGGGTATCACATGAAGACCGGGCGAAGCGGATGCAGCCGCTTCATTTTGCATGGAGACGGGTTGAGGCATGAACCGCGTCCACAGACCTGCGGTGATGGCTGCGGCCAGACCTGCGGTGAGCAGGCCGGCGCGAAGGAAATGCCGCCTTCGAAACTGCTTCGGCTCCAGCAGGTCGGGGTTGGGATGAGCGCTGTGCTCCGGCTGCCACTGTGTCAGCGAGTCCAAGGAAGTCCATGTGCCGTCCAGCCTGGCCAATGCCTCCCGGTGACGGCTGTCCTCGTGGAGCCATTGCAGGAAGGCGTCCTGCTCGGCCGCGCTCAGTCCGCGGTCGCGCCGGGCGAGCCAAACGGCCGCCTCATGCGTCAGAGCGCCATCATCCTGGGAGGAGGAATCTGATGCGTTCATGGTGCTTCCTAGGGCAGGCCGAATCTGGCGAGAAACGCCGTGCAGCGCTTCACGCCCATGACAACCTGCGCTTCCACGGTGTGCTCTGTGATGCCGAGCTGGCGGGCGATCTCCTTTTGCGGCAGGCCGTAGATTTTTCGCAGGGTGAGGACTTGGCGACAGCGCTGCGGCAATGCCTGGATGGCCTCGGTCAGGAGCTGCAGTTCCTGGTTCCGGCCGACCGTGTCCGATACCCCCGGACGGTCCTCGGCCATCTGCTCGTTCTCGGCTTCGGGCAGGCTGTCGAGCTTGAGCACCTGCATGCGACGAAGCTCGTCCAGAGCGAGATTGCGGGCCGTCGTGAAAAGCAGGGGCTTGACCGCGTAGATGCGGTCGGGGTCGTGGGCGTGCATCTGGAGTACACGCACGAAAGTCTCCTGCAGCAGATCGTCGATGTCCGTGAGCACCGGATACTTTCCCCGCAGCCAGGCACGCAGCGCTGGCACATGCGGCTGGACTTCAGCAACGAACCAACGGGTCTGATCTGATTCGGGGAGGGGCATCGCTGGTATTAACGAATGACCGTGCAGCTTCCGTTAGGATGATTCCATGGTTGGACCGTGACTTCAATTGTGCATTGCGGGAAGAGTGCGAAACGAGCCTTGGCTGGAGCGTGCGGGTCGCAGGTTTGCGAACATGAAGGTCGTGTGGTGGTTCAGTCATGCTGTGCGTAGTCCTGCGTTCTCTGGCGCATGGTTGGCCCAGGGTGGATGCGATAGAATAAGTTACTTAAGACATTGTCCTGAAATATCTAACAGTGTCGGTTATGGTTGCATGGACACGCACTTATGCAAAACCGCTTGAGTTGCCGATCCTTTTGGGGGATCGTGTGGACGAACTCAGTTATCAAACCAAATGAAATTCTTCAAATTACTACTTCCCATTGTTGCGGCAGGTGCGGTTGCCCTGAGCGCTTATGCTGCTGATTCAGGCAAGCCTGCCGGTGCGGCCGCCAAGGGTAAGAAAGCCAAGTGTTGCGTGACCGCTGTCAAGAAGGGCGAGACCTGCACGCACGCCTGCTGCGTTGAGGCTGCAAAGGAAGGCAAGAACTGCGAGAAGTGCGGCGGAAAGAATCCCAGCTAGACCTGCACGCGCTTCGTCCCGACGAAGCTCCAGCCTTGAATTCGAACCGCGGTTGAATTTCAGCCGCGGTTTTTTTATTCCTCCGCCGTGCCCCTGTACCTGCAGTATTATTTCTGGCTTCTGCTGGTTTCCGCCTGCGTGTTCGCCTTGGAGCGCCTGGCGCCACGGTCGCGCACCCAGGAGGTGCTTCGGCCCGGTTTTGTTCAGGATCTTTTCTGGATGGTTTTTAATGTGCAGTATGTGAGTTGGATGCTCGCGCTCGCATCCGTGCATGTCGCCGAATGGCTCAATCGGGCCTTCCTTCACATTGGCCTGGAGCGACCCGATACGTTGAAGCTCATTGCGAGCTGGCCGTTCTGGGCCCAGTTTGCCGTCGCTCTTCTGGTCAAGGACTTCCTGGAATGGAATATTCACCGGGCGCTTCACAGTCATCGCTGGCTGTGGCGGTTTCACAGGCTCCATCACAGCGTCGAGGTTCTCGACTGGGTTGCGACGTTTCGCTCTCACTGGTTCGAGGTCATCATCTACAAGATGATCATCTATCTCCCGCTGGTCGTGCTTGGGGTGGAGCCCGCGGTCATTTTCTGGATGCTCGTGTTTTCGCTCCTGATCTCCGAACTGAGTCACGCCAATCTCAACTTTGACTGGGGAATCCTCCGGTATGTCGTCAGTTCGCCGCGATTCCACGCCTGGCATCACGATGTCGAAATGCATGGTGAGCATGGACAGAATTTTGGCGTAACCCTTGTGCTGTGGGACTGGATTTTTGGAACCGCCCACTGGCCGGCCGGCAGGATGTCGCCTGATCGCCTTGGCCTGAAGGATGCCGGTGCCTTTCCGGGCGGCATCTGGGCTCGGTTGTGGGAGCCCTTCTTTCCCCGCAAGCGTCGCCGCCGTGCGGACGCCGCCAAATCACGGGCGTCCACGCGGCCCGAGTGAAGCTTGGCCCGGCGCAGGCCGGGTGGAGGGTCGGCGGGCGACAAAATGAAAAGCCATCCGGAACGAATCCGGATGGCTTTGAATGCATGGCTAACCTGCGCGAAAGGCTATTTGCGGCGGCTCTTGATGAAGCGTGCGAAGATGCCGAGACCCAGCGCACCAGCTCCCACCAAAAGCGCGGTAGCGATGTTGGTATCGGGAACGTGCACGCCGTTTGTCGCGAGCTGAAGAATGAATGATGTCATGGACGGGATGATTTCGGGGGCTGTGATGCAAAGTCTGGCACCATTTGCTGGAAGCCAACTTGTCGCTGCCAACCGCGTGAAAACGCGGTGGGCGCGGGGAAACTATTTGCGGAGGCTTTTGATGAAGCGTGCGAAGAGGCCCAGACCCAGGGCACTTGCTCCCACAAGCAGCGCGGTCGCGGTGTTTGAGTCAGGGACTGTTTGCGCGGGGGCCGCCGCAAGAAATGCGATCAATGATGTCACCGGCTTGAATGTTTTCGTGAACTTAGGATTGCGAACTCGGGGGTGGTTGTTCGGAAGCGGGGCTCACCTGTCAGCGGGATAAATCGGGGGCGGTGGAGAAGCTTCGTGGAGATGAGGAAACCAATAAAAGAGCCATTCGAGATGAATCTTGGATGGCTCTGAATTCAGGTCGAACCAGCGCAGATGCTATCTGCGGAGGCTCTTGATGAAGCGTGCGAAGAGGCCCAGACCCAAGGCACCGATGCCGAGCAGCAGCGCGGTCGCGATGTTTGAGTCCGGAACATTGTTTGGCACTGTCTGCGCAAGATGAAGAGCAACGTATATCATAGCAGTAACAGTTTTGGGATTGTTTAGACGAACTAACGTACTACTGGTAGCATAAATTGCGCCGTTGCGTTGGCGAGTTCGCTAGTGGTGTCCAACTAGCTCACATGCACGGCTTAACACAATTCGATCGCCAGGTGCCAGGTATTGACAAACCAGGCGATGTGTAAGGTCTGGCGACAATGATGTCGCGTAAACGACCTATCGACGCGACGGGCCAGGGTGCTGCATTCGCACCATTTGACATCACTGAGGGTCAGCCGACCTTGTGCTGTCATGAAAGAACGTCTGAACTACGCCGCGGTATCACCGAAGGGCGTCGAGGCGATGCGCGCGTTGGAAACCCATGTGCGCCAGTCCGGCCTTGACCACTCACTGCTCGAACTCATCAAGACGCGGGCCTCGCAGATCAACGGATGCGCCTTCTGCCTTGACATGCATACGAAGGATGCCCGCGCCGCCGGTGAAACCGAACAGCGGCTCTACGGTCTGAGTGCCTGGCGTGAGGCACCCTACTACAATGCGCGGGAGCGCGCGGCCCTGGCATGGACCGAAGCGGTGACCTTGGTCAGCGAAAGCCATGTGTCCGATGATGCCTACGAGGAGGTGCGCCGGCATTTCGATGAGCCGGAACTCGTGAACCTGACCATGGCCATTGTTGCGATCAACGGCTGGAACCGTCTCGCGATCGCCTTTCGCAAGGAGGCGGGCACGTATCAGCCTCCTGGGAAGCGACCGCACGGCGGAGCGTGATGGATTCCTCCTCCGTCGCGCATCAATCGAGATCGATCGCCCTTCCACCTTCCCGTTTGTCGAGGCTCCGAAACGCGAACATCGTCTCGCTTTCGACAATGCCCTCCGTCTTGAGCAGCGCATCCGTGATCACTGATTCGATCTTGTCCACCGATTCGGACCTGATGACCGCAATCAGATCGAAACGACCAGACACCGAGTAGACTTCCGCAATGTCAGGAATCTCGAGCAGTTTTTCGGCGGTACCCGTCACTTTGCGGTGGTCAATCTTCAACATGACGATGGCGGTTGGCATGACGCTTCCATGAAACATTCCTGCAGCCAACGCAAGCCGGGGCGGCCCTGCCGGGAGATCAGCGGGGTCGCCGGACCCATGCGGGCGGCGCGCGACCGGGGGCCGCGTGCCGTTTGACGAACAACCAGAATCATGAATTCAAACGAACAACGCGTCCGGGCGACGAGGCTTCGGGACCTTCACCAGGGGCCTGGAATCCTTGTGCTGCCGAATGCCTGGGACTGCACAAGCGCCCGGCTCTTCGAGGAGGCGGGCTTTCCCGCGATAGCCACGACCAGCGGTGGCGTGGCGGCCGTACTCGGCTATGCGGACGGACAGCATGTCAGCGCCGGCGAAATGCTGCTGCTGGTCGGCCGCATTGCGGAAACGGTTGCCGTGCCGGTGACGGCCGATCTCGAGGCTGGATACGGGCAATCGGCGGGTGAAATCGCGGAGGTCATGCGGCAGGCCATTTCAGCCGGTGTGGTGGGGGTCAATCTTGAGGATGGCCGGGGTGCCGGTCGGCCGCTCGCGAAAACTGCGGATCAGGCCGAGATCATTGGAGCGGTGCGCGAGGTCGCGTTGTCCGCAGGCATTCCTCTCGTGATCAATGCGCGGGTGGATGTTTTCCTGCGGGCAGCGCCCGGCGATCCCGCAGGCCTGCTTGATCAGGCCGTGGAGCGCGCCCGGGCCTACTGTGGGGCGGGAGCGGACTCGATCTTTCCGATTGGATTGAGAGATTGTGAAACCATCTCGCGATTCGTTCGTGATGTGGGCTGCCCGGTGAACATCATGGCGGGGCACGGGGCTCCGGCGATCGCCGAACTCGAACGGATCGGTGTGCGACGGGTGACCTTTGGCAGTGCAATGATGCGCGCCACGCTGCCGTTGGTTTGGAGCATGGCAAAGGACATGCGCGCCCGTGGTGAGTCGAGCCCGCTTGAACAAGGCGATTTCACGCATGCTGCCGTGAACGCTCTTTTCAACCGGAAATGAGATTGCGCCACAGATGGTGATGCAGACCGGAGAGGAACCACGGATCGAACCGGATGAACGCGGGATGATGCGCGTTCAAAGCGAATTCGCGACGCGCTGACTGGGGAATGGTCGGCGTTACCGGGCCTCACTGGCCCACTCGGAGGCCAGCCGCGCGGCGAAGACGCGATCTCCGATGTACAGCGGGGAAAAATCAAACACGCGATTGAAGCGCTCGATCAGGGGGTGCGCGCGCAGCGCTTTTCTTTTCAACGGCGAGCGCTTGAGTTCATCCGTGAACCGCTTTGTGAGCTTTGTGGCTCCGCTTTCATGGACATCCCGGCGGTTGTCATATTCGGCCGGAGCGTGCTGTCCCACCGCGGCGATATAAAAGTGCGCCAGCTCATGATAGAAGGCACGCAGAAGGGAATGCTTGCGGTCCGCCAGTCGATCGATGCGAAGTTGAATGGTGGTGCCGAAACCGGCCATGTAGGTGACATCCGTGGCGAATGCGCCTGGATCTGTCACGATTTTCGGTGCCTCGGCATCATACCGTGCCCACCAGCGGCGCAATACATCGCGAACCTCATCCTCCAGCGTGTCAAAAATCAGCCAGAAGAGCGCGTGGATTTCCTCTGGTGTCGGCAAGTTTGGCGATTCGACCATTGCAAAGTCATTATTCGGCTGGAAAGGGCAGGGGCTGAAGGAGTCAATCCATTGCAGGCTCCGGTCCTAGGGAGTCCTTGGAGTTTCCTTGGTGCAAGCATGCATGTCTAAGATGAATTACCTACGTTGGACAGCGGATCCTGGTTTGGCCTCATGGAAGGGTCGACTGCGAGATGTCCGGCGTTGTGAACCAACGCGCGTCCCCTGGGCATGACAAAGCATGCCCCTCGTGCGGAGGGGGGGGATTCCAGCGGGGGGGGGGAATGCAAGCAAAGAGGGAGGAGAGAGGGTGCAGGCAAAAATGGAGGCTGGCAGGTCGCGGGGCGCGGGAATGCTCACTTTGAGGATTTTCATATGGGGAAACACGCTTCTACTTCTTCGAAATGAACATCCTCTCGATCCAGTCGCATGTTGCGTACGGGCATGTTGGCAATGCATCGGCGGTGTTTCCGATGCAGCGACTCGGACACGAGGTCTGGCCGATCCATACCGTCCAGTTCTCCAATCACACCGGATATGGCGCCTGGAAGGGCCGCGTTTTCGATGGAGGCATGATTGAGGAATGCGTCGAAGGCATTGAAATGCGCGGCGTGCTGGGCTCCTGCGACGGAGTGCTTTCGGGTTACATGGGGTCATCCGACATCGGAGAGGCGATCCTCGGTTCGGTTGCCAAGGTCAGGGCGGCCAATCCGCGGGCGCGCTATTGCTGCGATCCCGTCATCGGCGATGTCGGGCGCGGGGTGTTTGTGCGTCCCGGAATCCCCGAGTTCATGAAATCCAGGGCGGTGCCATCCGCCGATGTGATCACGCCGAACCATTGGGAGCTTGATTTTCTGTCGGGTTTCGAGACGCGAACGCTCGCTGCAACACGAAAGGCGATCGCTGCGGTGCACGATCTGGGGCCGGGCGTGATTCTCGTGACGTCGCTTCACACCGAGGAGACGCCGGAGGACAGCATCGATCTGGTGGCGTCGGACACCGAACGCCTGTTTCGCGTGCGCACACCCCGGCTGCCGGTGTCGGTGAATGGTGCGGGTGATGCGATTGCCGCGCTGTTTTTCGTTCACTGGCTGGGAGGCGGATCGGTCGCTGACGCGCTGGCCAGGGCGAGTGCGTCGGTGTACGGTCTTCTCAAACGAACAGCCGCGGCGAACTCGCGGGAGATCCTGACGGTGACGGCCCAGGATGAATTTGTTTCGCCGACGCATCGCTTCGACGTGGAAGCTCTTTGAACAACCGGCTTTCCGGACGTGCGCCCCCGCAGGCGCCGCAGTTCGCAGACGCTACGTGGGTCGCTGGGCGGATCAATGCGATCGAACCCGTCGCTGCCAAAGGTACCAGCCGAGCGGGGCAATCGTGGCGAGTGCCACGATTGTTGAAAGGATCAGGGTCTCCGCGGAGAGCGCGCTGGGTCGAAATGAGCGCGAGAAGCAGATCCCGATTGCCCGCAGGGAAAGCGCTTCGACGGTTGTTGCGATGATCAGCCACTTCCACACGCGATCCTGGACGCCCGGCGCGCACGCGGTGACGACAATCAGCGCGATGGCGATGGATTCCAGTCCGTGCCGGCCCAGTCCGTCCGCGCTGGTTCCCCAGACGACGATCATCAGGCTGAGAGCCCCCCAGACGAGCCAGCGCCACAGGGACTGCAGGACACCGGTTTTGCGTTCCGCGGCCACCAGGACGCAAAGAAGAAAGGCGACAAGGCCGACTCCTCCGGGCAGGGACCGGACATATCCGTCGATCCATCGCAATGGAAAAGACATCAGCAATTCCGGGGGGGCTGCCGATGACGGGGAGAAGAATGCCGCGGTCGGCATGAGCGTGTACCAGAAGTTGGATACACGCGCCATCAGCCAGGAGCCGGGATCCGCGGCGCGGTTCATTCCGTGTCCATCGCCGGCAAGGCTGCCAAGGACCTCCGTCATCGCGCTGCCGCGGAACGAGAGCATTATCCATGGTGAGAGCATGAGCAGCACCAGAAACGGAAGGGCGAGTCCGTACCCCGCGCCGACTCCAACGCGCCGCACGGAACTTCGATCGCGCGGCACGGCGGCATGAAGCATCAGGAACCCGATGATGGGCGGAAGAAACATGCCCGCCGTCAGATGGGAAAGGACCGCCAGGGCGCAGAAAACGGCGGCGAGAAACACCGAACCTCCGGCGAGGCCGCTGGCGACAGCGAGCATGGAGAAATACGCCGCCAGCAGCAGTGGAGTGGGAGAGTCGGCATTCAGAAGAACAACGGGAGCCACCGAGAGCCAGGCCATTGAGCGACGCCCGGCCTCCGGTGCCAGCGACACCGCCAGCCACGCGCCTCCAAGAATGACGAAGGCGTTTGTCAGGATGCCGAAGGCGCGACCAAGAAACCAGCCGCCTGAATCGAGCGGCCATCCACCCGCCGTTTGCATGGTTGGCTGCGCGGGATTCACGTGAAAAATCGACAGGAGCGAAACGACTGCGAGGGGAACAAGGGGACTCCTGAACGCTGGAAGGCTTTCGCCGTTGGGCTGCCTGGCTTGATTCGAATTCAACCGTCCGCCATTGAACAGGTCGCGAGCCGTCAGGAACACGGAAGCGCCCTCGTGCTCTGAGGTGACGAATCCACCATCGGGCTTGAATACGGGTGAAAACGATTGAGGGATCGACAGGGGAAGACTGGCGAACGCCAGGGATCCCAGGCAAATGCAGCCGTAGAGCAGGAACAGGGAACGGTCGGCGGAACCAAATGGCGAACCCTTCCTGCACCATCGGACTCCCAATCCCGCGCTTGTGAGAGCGGCAATTCCGAGAGTCACGACTGAGAAGGCTGCGGAAGAGTGGGGGAGCAGTCCGGCCCAGACTCCCAACCCTGCCAGGACCAGTGCCATCAAGCCTGGCAGGGGGAGCAGCGCGGCATGCCTGGGAAAGCGGGAGGAACAGGTGATGAGAAGAGCGCCAGGGATGAAGAGCAGACCGATCATTGCGAGAGTTGAGATGAGCAGCCCGGAAAAGTTTGTGGAGGCATTCGCCAGCCAGAGGTGCCCGGGAAGTGGCGGTCCGGCACCCAGCCAGCCGCGCATGGATGTCAGGCCATCCAACAATCGCAAACGCGCCCGGTGCCCGATCCACGCCTTCACGTCGATCGACCAGATTCCAACGGACTCCTTTGGGTTGCGCGCCTGGCATGTGATGGAGTGGACCACGTCCCCCTGTGCCCCAAGGATCTCCAGGGCGAGTGAGTTGCCGGGCGAGCTCGGGTATCCGATGATGGGGATGGCGATTTCGGATTCGGAAATTGAAAATTCCGTGCTCAGCGCGGTGCCCGTGTAGGCGTCTCCGCCCACATAGGTGCCGAACCAGACTGACCTGTCGCCGGCTTCCAGAAAAACAGCCCCTTTGAATTTGGGGTCGGAGGCCCCGGGTGCGGCACTGCCGGTCTCGCTCAAGCCGAACGGCCTTTCAGCCGCCGCCGTGGCTTGTCTTGAACCGGAGTCCGCGGAGGGCAGCAGTTTCCCCGTGGCGACCAGAGCTGCGGCAAGGGCCAGGGCGGTCGCGAGAACGAAGGCGGTGATGGCGGATGCCGGTAGGCGAAGCATGTTCATCGATCCGTAGCATGACGGACGCGATGAATCGACGCGAATTCACCGCGCTCGTTCAACGCGAGCCTGCGGCTGTCCATGCAGGAGACCGCTTCAGGTCAGCCAGTCCTTCTTCACGATGCCGTGCACATCCGTCAGCCGGAAGTCGCGGCCCTGGTATCGGTAGGTGAGGCGCGTGTGATCGACGCCGAACTGGTGCAGCATGGTGGCGTGCAGGTCGTGCACGCTCACGGGATTCTCCACCGCATTGTACCCAAGTTCATCCGTGGCGCCGTAGTTGAGTCCGCCCTTGATGCCACCGCCTGCGAGCATGATGGAGAATCCCTTGATGTGATGATCGCGGCCCTTGCCCTGCGCCATCGGCGTGCGCCCGAATTCGCCACCCCAGATGATGAGTGTCTCGTCGAACATGCCGCGCTCCTTCAAATCGCGAATGAGCGCCGCGGTCGGGCGATCTACCTCCTCCGCCTTGTATTTCACCTGGGAGACGTCGTCGTGATGGTCCCAGTCGCGGTGGTAGAGTTGAATGAAACGCACGCCGCGCTCGGCCAGACGGCGGGCAAGCAGGCAGTTCGAGGCGAAGCTGCCGTCGCCGGGTTTTGCGCCGTAGTCTTCCAGAACCTTCGCGGACTCGCCGGACACGTCCATCAGGCCCGGGACGCTGGTCTGCATGCTGAACGCCATCTCATACTGGCTGATGCGCGTGAGAATCTCAGGGTCCTGAACGGCATCATGCTCGGCCTGGTTGAGTTGATTGACGACGTCGACCAGGTCCTTCTGGTCGCGGTTGGTGACACCGGGCGGATTCTTGATGTACAGCACGGGGTCACCCTTTGACTGGAACTTCACCCCCTGGAACTTGCTGGGGAGAAAACCGCTGTGCCACTGGCGTGATGCTATCGGCTGCATCTGGCCACCGTTGCCCGAGGACATCAGAACGATGTATCCGGGAAGATCGTCCGCCTCCGAGCCGAGTCCGTAGGTCAGCCAGGATCCCATGCTGGGCCGCCCCGCGATGATGGACCCCGTGTTCATGAAGGTGTGGGCGGGATCGTGATTGATCTGTTCCGTGTACATCGAGCGGATGATGCACACGTCGTCGGCGACGCTGCCGATGTGGGGAAAGAGCGAGCAGATTTCCTGTCCGGACTTCCCATAGCGCTTGAATTCGAACTGTGGTCCGTAGCACTTGAGCTCCCTGCCCTGAAGCTGTGCGATCTGCTGCCCTTGGGTGAAGGATTCCGGCATGCCCTTGCCGTGCATCGCGGCGAGCTTCGGCTTGAAGTCGAAGGTTTCGAGATGCGATGGACCGCCCGCCTGATAGAGGTAGATCACCCGCTTGATTTTAGCGTGATGGTGAAGCCGGTGAATGATCCAGCGCCAATGCTCCGCCGGCGCGACGCCGCCGAGCAGGCGCGGATTGAGCAGGCTGGCAAGCGCCAGAGAACCGATGCCCGCGGCGGAGCGGCCGAGGAATGTCCGGCGTGTGACGGCTTGTGCGTGGGGATCAAAGAGGTGCATGCGAATCTTTCCGGAGCGGGGTCGCCTAGTTGCGTGTGATGGTTTCGTGAAGGTTGAGCAGGGCGCGTCCGACGGACGTCCATGCCGCGAGCTCCACCTTCGGCAGCTTGTAGGGCGGCCGGGTTGCACCGACGCCGAGCAGTTCCTCCGCCGCGTTGGAATCGCTCTGAAAGTGCGCGAGCTGTCTGACGAAAAACGCGTCCAGAACCGCAAGTTCCCGCGCCGTCGGGGGCCGGGTGAGCGCGTGGTTGAATGCCCAGGTGATGCGTGATGCGGTGTCATCTCCGCCCTCGCGCATCATGCGGACACCAAGCGCGCGGGCGGCCTCCACGTAGGTCGGATCATTCAACAGGACCAGCGCCTGAAGGGGCGTGTTCGACGGCATGCGGTTGGCGGTGCATTCCTCGCGCGAGGGGGCGTCGAACGCCATCAGACTCGGGTGGAGAAACGTGCGCTGCCAGTGGGTGTAGACGCCGCGCCGATAAAGGTTTTCACCCTCGTCCTCGACATATTCGCGCGATGGGAAGTTGAGCGCGGCATAATATTCGGCGGGCTGATACGGGAAAACGCTTCTCCCTCCGATCGTGGGAACGAGCAGTCCGCTGATCGCGAGCGCATTGTCGCGAACAATTTCCGCGTCGACCCGGAAGCGGGCCTGATGCGAGAGGAGCCGGTTGAGCGGATCGTGCTCCATGGCAAACGACGATGCGACCGAGGCCTGGCGGTAGGTTCGGGAGTTCACGATCAGGCGCACCATGTGCTTCATGTCCCACCCGCTCTCGCGAAACTCAACGGCCAGCCAGTCGAGCAGCTCGGGATGCGACGGCCAGGCGCCCTGCGTGCCAAGATCCTCCAGCGTCCTGCAGAGTCCCTCGCCAAAGAACTGGTGCCAAAGCCGGTTCACGAAGGCGCGCGCCGTGAGCGGATTGTCGGGTGCAACGAGCCAGTCGGCGAAATCGAGTCGCGTCATCGGCTGGCCATCCTCGCGTTTGATTTGCCTGAGGAAGGCCGGCACACCGGGCTCAACTATCTCACCGCTGTCATCCATCCAGTTTCCCCGCGGGAGAATGCGCATGGTGCGGCGTGGAACGCTCTTCGACACCGGCATCGTGGGGATGTCCAGCACAAGCTGGTCGCGCATCGAGGTTGTCGCGAGAAGCTCGGCCTGCTGACGGCCCAGCATGGGGCTGACCATGCGATGGTAACCAGCCAGTTCCTTCTTCTGCGCCGGTGTTCGCTCATCCTCCGGAGCCTTGAGCGCCTGCAGCACGCGCGTGGGCAGACCAGCGGGCGAGGCGTCGATTCCCGGCAGCGCGTGCACGGTGATGCGGAAGCGTCCCAGGTTCTGAAAGGGATGCCGGCCGGAGTGCCTCACCGTGATGTTCAGAGAACGACCGGGTCCGCCCGTGTAGGGCTCCGCGAGGTCCATGGCGACAGCGACGCTGGTCCTGCGCGCGAAGGAAAGCGATGTGTCGAAGTTGCCGTCGATGGCTGCGGAGGCCGGATAACCGGGCTGAATGGAGTTGCTGACCCTCGCGTTGAGGACCTTGAGCCGCCTGCCGGGTTGGTCCTTTGTCGCGGTTTCCGCCACCTCGATTTCGGAGATGTAGGCTGATGAGCCTGAGCGCGACATTTGGTCGCCTGGGAGACGCAGATCGGGAACACCCTCGACCCTGACGGCTGCAATCGAGGGCAGGGTGGCCGGGATGGTCAGAATGTAGGTGTCGTTGCGCGGGTTGATGCCACTGACAAAGATCGACTTGTCATCCTCGAGCGTGAGCGTGCTGCCGTAGGGCGAGTGAAACGATTCAGGGGTCACTTTAGTCCACTTGAGCGCGCCTTCCCTGACATTCTCAGCGGTCCGCTGCTCCCAGGCCACGCGTTCAGCCGCGAGCTGCTCATCGGTGACCGATGCGATTTCCTGCTTCAGTTGTTCGATGGCGGCATCCAGCTCATGAATTCTTTTCTTCTGGGATTCCGACTGGAAGATGAGCTCCTCCGAGATGTTTATCGGCGTGAATCCCGGACTGACGTCGCCCGCGCCCTTTTCCTTGAGGTCGGAGAAGATCGCGGCCAACCGGTAGAAATCCCTGGCCGTGTAGGGATCGAACTTGTGGTCGTGGCACTCCGCGCAGGCGAGGGTGGCACCCATGAAAACCGTCGCTGTCGTGCGCACACGGTCGGCCGCATACTTGGCTAGGTACTCCTTGTCCTGGATGCCGCCCTCGACGCTGATGCGGTGAATGCGGTTGTAGCCGGAGGCGACGCGCTGGGTGATGGTGGAGTTGGGGAGCAGGTCGCCCGCGAGCTGTTCGCGCGTGAACTGGTTGAAGGGCAGATTGCGATTGAAGGCGTCGATCACGTAGTCGCGATACGGCCAGACCTGGATGGGAACGTCGCTGTGAAACCCGATCGAATCGGCGTACCTCACGAGATCCAGCCAGGGAATCGCCATGCGTTCGCCGAAGTGAGGGGAGGCGAGCAGCTTTTCCACGAGTTTTGCGTAGGCGTCCTTGTCGGAACTGGCCAGGAAGGCCTCGACGTCATCCGCATCTGGTGGAAGCCCCTTCAGGTCGAGGCTGAGGCGGCGGATCAGCGTGCGTTTGTCGGCCTCGGGTGAGAATTGAAATCCCGCTTGTTCAAGTCCCGCGGCAATGAAGGCGTCGATCGGATTCATCCCCTTGTACCCCGGTGCGTTGGCTGGAGCAGGGGGGCGCACGGGGGGAATGAAGGCCCAGTGCGGCTCGTAGTTTGCGCCCTCGGCGACCCACCGCTTCAACATTTCCTTTTGCTTGAGCGTAAGGCTGTGGTTGGAGTCCGGCGGCGGCATGAATTCCTCCGGATCCGTTGAGAATATGCGCGTGATGGCGTCGCTGATGTCCGGCTGGCCCGGTTCGAACGCACCCTTCTCCAAGGCCACATCGCGGATGTCGAGTCGCAGCTTCGCCTTGCGCGCGGCCTTGTCGGGCCCGTGGCACGCGAAACAGTTTTCGGAAAGGATGGGACGGATGTCGCGATTGAACCGCAGGTATTCAGGCGTGCCTGAAACAGCCGTGCCGGCGCAAAGGCGGGCGCTTGCGATCAACGCGAGGCAAACTGGGACGGAGAGTACCCGGGGGACGGAACGAAGCGGCATCGAGACGTGCAGACACGTTGCTGCTCATGAAGCCGCTGGCAAGGGCGAACGCCTCCCAGGAGACGCCTGTCATGGCCTTCGGGAAGGGTGCGCCGCTTGTGTCAGACGGAGTTCAACGCCCTCGAGTTCCAGCAGCCGGGTCTTGATGGCGAGTCCCCCGGCGAAACCCGTGAGCGAGCCGTCGGCTCCGATCACGCGGTGGCAGGGAATGAAGATGGAGAGGGGATTCCGGCCGATCGCCGCACCCACGGCGCGCACGGCGCGCGGGCGGCCGATCTGTCGCGCGATCTGCGCATAGCTGCGCGTCTCGCCGCAGGGTATTGTCGAAAGCGCACTCCACACCTGCCGTTGAAAGGGCGTGCCGGACGGCACAAGGGGCACCGAGAACACGCGCCGGCGTCCCGAGAAATACTCGCCGAGCTGACGCTCCGCCGCCTGAAGCACGGAGCTCCGGCCCCGGGCCGCGGCGCCGCCAGGCGACACGCGATCAGGCCGCTCGTTTTCCCAAAGCACGGCCGTCAGGCCTTCGGCACTGGCAACCAGCGTCAGCCGGCCCACGGGGGAGGGGATGGATTTTGAATGGAGTTGCATGGCGTGCCGGCGGTGAGGGATCGATGTGTGGCGCGCGAACGCGCTTCCTGCGAGGATCATCCTAGCCGGACTGCCGGGAAAATACTCGCCATTTTCGGACATGACCACAATTTGGTTCCATGTCCGAAAACGGCCGGCGCTGAAGGGAGATTTCCGGTATTCATGCACAAGCACGATGATTGATCCCAAAGCCGCCCACAAGGCCCTGCTCGCCCGCGACGTCCGGTTTGACGGGGTGTTCTTCGTCGGGGTGACATCGACGGGCATCTACTGCCGGCCGGTCTGTCCGGTCAAATCTCCGCGTGCGGGCAACTGCCGGTTCTTCGAAAGCGCCGCGGCGGCGGAGAAGGCCGGCTTCCGGCCCTGCCTGCGGTGCCGGCCGGAGCTGGCTCCCGGCAATGCGCCGATGGACTCCTCGCGACGCATCGCCCACCAGCTGGTGGAGCAGCTGGAGGAGGGGCTGTCGGGTGATGGTGTTGACCTTGAGACGATCGCCGCGCGGGTGGGTCTGAGTTCCCGCCAGGTGCGGCGCATCACGGTGAAGGAGCTGGGCGTGACACCAATCGACCTCATCCAGACGCGCCGCCTGCTGCTGGCAAAGCAGCTCCTGACGGAGACCAGGCTGCCCGTTATCGACGTCGCCTTCGCCAGCGGATTTGCCAGCCTGCGCAGGTTCAACGACGCCTTCAGCCGGCAGTATCGCATGCCGCCCACACGATTGCGGCGGGCCGCTGGTGCGGCCGGTGGCGGCACAGTCGAAACGGATGCAACGACAGCCCTGAAGCTGTCCTATCGGCCGCCCTATGACTGGACGGCCATGCTGGAATTTTTCCGCGCGCGGCAGATTGAGGGCGTCGAATCGGTGACCCCGGAGGCCTACTCCCGCAGTCTGCGACTGGGTGACAAGGCGGGGTGGCTGCGGGTGACGCATCTTCCGGACGAACGCTCGGTGAGGCTTGAAGTTCCGCATGTGCTGACCGGCACCCTGCAGGCGCTTTTGGGACTTGTTCGCCGGGCGTTTGATTTGTCGGCGCAGCCCGACTTGATAGCGCGTCATCTGAGGAAGGATCGACGCCTCCGGGCGAGCCTTGCGCGCAGTCCAGGCCTGCGCACTCCTGGAGCCTTTGATCCGTTTGAGCTGACCTGGCGGGCCATCCTTGGCCAGCAGATCACGGTGAAGGCGGCGACCACGCTGGCGGGCCGATTTGCGCGGGCATTTGGGGAGCCACTGAGGCACCCCGTCGGGGAATTGACGCACCTCACGCCCAATGCGGAAAGAATCGCGGTAGCCCGCGTGACGGACATTGTCCGTCTGGGAATCACTTCGCCGCGCGCGACCGCGATCCGGAGCATTGCGCGGGCGCTGCACTCTGGATCCCTGCGGCTGGAGTCGGGCGGCGATCCTGAGGCGGTGATGGCGCAGTTGATGACATTGCCTGGAATCGGACCGTGGACCGCCCAGTACATTGCCATGCGCGCCCTGCGCTGGCCCGATGCCTTTCCCTCCGGTGATGTCGCTGTGCTGAAAAGCCTGGGAGGCCTTCGGTCGCGCGAGGCCGAGGCTCTCTCACAGGCTTGGAGTCCCTGGCGAAGCTACGCGGTGATGCACCTGTGGCGAAGCGGGCGGCCGTGATGGTGGTTCAAGCCGGCGCGCTCTTCGGGCAGCCCGGTCTCGGATCGGGCATGGGGTTTCTGCGCGCAAGAATTGCGATGATGCAGACCAGCGCGAGCAGGCCGAAGGAGAAAACAAGCAGAATCCTGCCCTGATCGGCGAGCCACAGGCAGAAATACGAGAGCACGGGCATTGTGGCAGGGCGGCTGAACGCCAGCCATGAGCCGGCACCTGAAGCCGTGGCAACGATCCTGAAGGGCTCGCCAGGACGGCGCACGTAGACGCTGGCGGGACTTTGGGTGGACAGTGTCGGCAGCGCGATGGATTCGAGGCGCGTGCGCAGATCGGCGGACCAGAGTTCGAGGCTCACCGCGCTCGGTGCTGTTGCCTGGCCGGCGACCTCGAAACGCAGGTAGCCGCCAGCAGGCGGATCGAGAGGATGGCTGACCCAGCGTCCGGCAGTTTCAGGTGCCGACGTCCAGAAAGTTCCGTACGAGAATGCCGGTGCATGGTTGTCAAGGTGCTCCTCGCTGAATCCTTCGCTGGTGTCCGCGGTGACGGGAAGCGCGTCGCGAACCGAGACGGGAAGCAGGGCACGCAGCTCGGGGATGTTGGTGTATTCGACCAAGAGTTGGTCGTTGGGAAAAGGAATGGAACGATTCTGGAGCCAGGTGCGGTCACGCGTCGACATGTAGTGCGCGAGGTTGGTCGTCATCTCCTGAAACCAGCTCCGAATCGGGTATGCGGTGTTGCGCAGAAGCTCGTTGGCCTGGTTGGAAAAGCCGACGCAGGCGCAGAGGCACCAGGCTGCGAAAAGCAGCTGCACGCCGAGGCGGGGAAGGCGCGTTTCACGCCATCGCTTCAGGAGAACAAGGCCGGCGATGAAATTGAGAAACACGCCCACGTTCAGACTGTCCAGGTAGCGCGGAGCTGGAAGCGGGGCGCCGGCTCCGCGGGCGTAGGCGGTGGCGATCAATTGCGCGACGGTCCAGATTCCTGCGGCGATCACAACAGGATCCCATGAGAAACGGGAATCCTTCGTTCCGGTTCGCCAGGCATCCCAGGTTAGCAGGGCCAGGGGAAGGTAGCTTAGTACGACGAACGGGGGAAATCCCTGCTGCGGCCACTCCATGAGTCTGAACAGCGCGTGCAGAAACTCCACCAGTGAGGACGCCTTGAGCGGCCGATGCGGCGGAAAATCGACGCGCAGCAGGGCTCCCGCCACGACGATGATGGCGCATGCGACCAGTGTGGGCCAGTGATTGCGCATCAGGCGCCGAAGCGGACGTTCGATCAGGGGCAGTGTCACCAGCACCGCGGCGGCGGCGGCGAAACCCGAACCCATGGTGAAAATGTCGAGCGCCAGGCAGACCACGCCCAGCCACCAGCCGCCGGAGGGGGCGGGGTGCCTGAGCGCCAGGTTGATGCCGAAAATGGAGAGGGCGATCAGGTAGAACTGCTGGGAGTGAAAGCCGTTGATGGTGTTCTGCCAGGAGTACGGAACGGCTGTCACGATCGCCAGCGCGAGGGTGACAATCGACAGTTGGCGGGGCGTGTTGAAACGCTCGCGCAGCCACCACCAGACGACCGTGACGGTGGCGGCGAAGAACACTGCATTGAACACCATCTCGACGCGTGGATCCCAGACACCGACGAGCGCGGTGAGGGCGAGGGCGGTGATGCGGGTCAGAGCCACGCGGTGTTCGTTGTGCGCGGCGAGGAGGTTGCCGGCGTGGAGCGTTCCCTGCTGCCAGGGGACCAGGACCTGCGTGCCCTCGGCCTCCCATTGATCCCAGAACGGAACATCGCTCGCCCAGGATGAGATCATCCACAACCGGGCGGAGACAACGGTGCCAAAGAGCCCGATCGCCGCCAGCACGCTGAAGGCCGTTGCCGATCGCAGCGCTTTCACCGGGGAAGCAGGGAATGACGATTCGAGCGCAGCCGGTTCGTGGATGCCCGAGCCGGGGACGCCTTCAACCGGCTCAAGGTTTTTTCCCCCAGCCATAGACCCACATGGGTCGGGTTTTCACCTGGCATTCCACGAAACCGGCGCGTGTGAGGAAGGTCTCCAGTTCAGGCACGCTGGAGCAGCGCGACGCATGCGCGGGTCGTGATTGGGATGGGAACTCATTGCGCACCTCCTGGAACATCGCCCAGCCTTCGTCGGACGCGATATTGGCGTTGTCGCAATAAAAGCGCCCCCCCGGGCGCAGCACCCGCATGGCCTCGAGGCAGTAGGTGTAGCGGTCCCATTCGTCCAGGTGCATGAAGACGACGGTGCAGTACACGACGTCGACGGAGGCGTCGGGAATGGGCGACAGATCGTATCCGGACACCTCGACCAGGCGGTAGTTGTCGATTCCGGTCAGTTTGCGCGCGGCGATGCGCAGCATTTCGCCGGAGACGTCGCAGCCCACCCATTCGCGGATGAAGGGGGCGAGGCTCCGGCCCACACGCGCGAGCCCGCAGCCGATTTCGAGAAACGTATCCGTGTCCCGGATACCAACGGTCTCCCGAAGGATCCCGAGCGTGTCATCCGCGGTGGCGTACATCTTCTCCTCGTCGTCGTAGCCACTGACGTAGGCTGCCGCGCCCTCCGGACTTCGGGCGAGGGACTGCCAGACATGCTTGTAGGTTGATTCCATGGGAGGATGGGACTCATGCGGACGGTTGCGCGGCGCAGGTCCGGCCTTCCAATGAATCGGGGCGTGGACGCGGCATCAAGGACGCAGTTGTGCTCAACGAGGAACGCGATGTCCAAGGCATCCAGGGTCTGGTCGAGAAATGGGGAGGACATCCCCCGTGGAGGAACCTGACCCGGTTGTGAGGCGGAACCTTGTGCGTCACCTGGCACCGCACTGCGCGGCGAAAGGCGATTCCAGCAGGACAAATTCGTGTTCGCGAACTGCGGCGGATGTGGAATGCTGCGCCTGCCCTGAAAATCCAGGGATGAAACAAGACAAGCAGCCATGACATTTCTGAACCATCGCGCGCACGCGTACAAGCAGCTCCGGGGGAGAGGCCTTGAGATCGGCGCATTGCACGAGCCCTCGCCGATTCCGCCCGGAGCATCAGTCGCCTACTTCGATGCCATCGACCAGATTGAGGCGCGGCGGCTCTTTCCGGAGATCGAGCCCGGGCGATTTGTTCCCGTGACCTTCAAGGGAGATCTGGACAGGGACGGTCTCGCGCAGTTTTCAGACGGTCAGTTTTCCTTTGTGATCATCACGCATGTGATCGAGCATCTGTCCAACCCCATCAAGGCCGTCGGGGAAGTCTTTCGAATCACCGCTCCCGGCGGGTGCGTGATCCTTGCGATACCGGACAAGGAGTTCACCTTTGACCGCCATCGGGAGCCCACTTCATTCGAACACCTTCAGGCTGACCATCGGAACGGCGTGTGCGAGAGTGATGACGCCCACTATCTGGATTTTCTGAAGAGCGCGGCGCCGCATGTTTTTTCCGAGCCTGCGGAGAATCTGCAGCATCACATCCGCCGCGCCAGGGAGCGGCGCGAGCATGCGCACGTCTGGACAAGCTCCAGTTTCAAGGACTTTCTCGACCGCACCTTTGAGCTTCTAGGAATCAGGGCGACGCTGGTTCTCGAGAGCCTCGCCGCGGAGAACAGGATCGAATGCTTCACGATGTGGAGAAAAGGGTGAAGTCATTGCGGGCTCCGGCTAGAACTCAGCGCGCATGGTGAGGGAGACCTCCCGCGGGTCCTCGCGAAAGCCCCGGCTGGTGTAGCGCGTGCGCGTGATGTCATCGAGCGCCGCCTTCGTGATGTAGATGGTTCGGTCGTCCAGGAGATTCTGGACGTTGACCTGCCAGGTGACAACGGCCTTGTCCGCCCACCAGCCAAAGAGTCCGCGGGTGCGGTACTGCAGCATCGCGTCGAAAAGCAGACGATCATTGCCATAGAGGGGAGTGTTGTTCAGCAGATCGGCTCCCGCGATGTTTCTGCTTTGATAACGCACGCCTCCACCCAGCGTTAGACCGTTGAGCCGGCCGTCGGTGAATCGATAGCGAACCCACGCGTTGAGCTTGTGCTTCCGGTTTCCGTATCCCTGCTCCTCGGCGAGGCGGATGCTGGCGAGCTCCCTGTCCGAATCGGCGATGCGATCGGCGACGGTTCGCGGCTGCACGACATTGCCGGCGTTCACGTACGGTTGCTTCAGGACCGAGGGCCGGCCGGTGCGCGCCGTGTAGATCTGGTCGAGGCTCTGCCAGAGCGCGACCCGTTCCGCCCACCAGGGCACGGCCTCGTTCAGGACGTTCGTCTTCGTCGTCTTGGTGCGGGAGTATCCGAGCCGAATCGCCCAGTTGGGCGTGGGATTCGCCACGAGTTCGAATTCCTGTCCGCTGCTCTTTCGGTCCGACAGGTAGGAGCCGGCCTGGGAAAAATAGACCGTGCGCAGTTCGTCGACGGATTGTATGGGATCGTTCGCGCTGAAGGTCGTGAGGCCCGCCTGCCGGAAGTAGTAGTCGAAGGACGCCATGACGTCGTTGTTGGGCTGAACAAAGGCCGTCGTGACCTGACCGTTGGCCTGCTCGCCGAGGAATTTCGTTTCGAAGGCCTTTATGGATCCGGCGATCCTGTCGTTCAGCAGGCTGAAGCTCACGCCGACGTCGATGCTTTCGCCCCGGTACGGCAGAGGAACCTGCTCGGTGGGAAGGACCGTGCGATTGCGGTCCGGCAGCTCGATGCCGTTCGATGTGTTCGCCGTGAGCGAGAACTGGTTCGTCAGATGATACACCGCGCCAAGCGATCGACGCCAGCCGCGCTGGTCCACTTCGTCGAACCACCGGGTGTTGGAAGCATCGAAGAACGGCTGATCCGCGGCGGAGGCCAGGCGAAAGGCCTGGGTGGCGGCATCCAGGAGCTTTTTCGGGCCCCATGTGTTCACCTGGTCGTGGCGGAGCCCCAGCGTGGTCACCAGCCGCCGGTTGAAAAAGTAACTCTGCATGACCAGGAGCTCCGAGTCCGTGGTGATCTCGTCGTCGAAATCCAGCGCGTTTGTGGGCACCAGACCGCTGTTGAGCGTGCCGATATTTGCGAACGAGGAGCGGTAGCTTTCCGAGCTGAGCGGCTCCTGGGGAAAGCCGGTTGTGTATTCATCCCAGGGCGAGCCGATCCGGATGTAGCGGCGGCGGGCGATCTGGTTCTGCACCGCCGCGGCGGTGCCGCCGAAGGGACGGCCCGCCCACACCTCGCGCAGGCGGTCCCGGCGATAATTGTTGATGTTGCGCTCGAGCATGGCGGCGATACGGTGCCAGCCCCAGTAGCGACCAAGATTCAGATCGTAGGATGTCGAGGCGCGAAACGTGAGGTTTTCCGTGAACAATGCCTGCCGGAGGAAACTGGGGGTCTGCATGAAGTAGTATCCCTTTCCGTAGAAGTAGGGATTCAGGCTTCCGTCTGGCAGCCGGTAGTTGAGGTCCGCCGCGATGGCCGGATCGCCGGCGAGGGTGGCAACGCTTGTCCGGCCGGATTGGTTTGCCGCGAGTTCTGCGTACCAGTGTTCCGCAAGCCGGTGATTGAGCGTGGCGGTGAAGACGTGGTAGTCGATTTTTCCATATTCCGATGCGCCTGTTGCCGTGACCTCCCCAAGCGGTGCAATCCATTCAGGCGCGATTGGCGCCACGCCGGCGGTGAATATGCTGGCGTTGCTCGCAAGCGTCGTTCGATTGGCGGTCGAACTCGCGCCCTCCCAGAGGGCCGGTTCACCGAGCTGCGGGCCGTATACCAGGAGCGTTCGCGTCGCGACGCTGCCCACGCCCACGGAAGCTCCCGCGGCGACGCCCGCAGGGGTCTCATAGCGCTCGCGCACGGGGTTCCACACCACTTCGCCGGAAGCCAGCGCCGCGAGAAACTTCGTGATGTTGTCGAGCGGCCCCCATTTGCGACCCGAGACTCCGGCGAGTCGGGTGTGCTCGTACGAGAGCGTCAGGTTGGAGTCGCGGCCGAAGCTGTAATTCGCCGCGAGCGTTGCGCTCTTCTTCCGCAGGAACTGAAATGGCATCGGACTGCCCTCGTTCTCATACAGCCCCATCACGCGCATGGCAAAGCGGTCCTTCAGGAGCACGTGATTGAAGTCGAACGTCCCCCGATGCGTCTCGTTGGTGCCGATCTTCAGTTCAATATTGCTCGAGTTGCGCGCGGGATTGGCCCTCTTGGTGCTGAAGTTCAGTGTTCCGCCGGGGGCGCCGGTGCCGAACAGGATCGAATTGGGTCCGCGGATCGAACCGACGCTCTCCATGTTGTAGGTGTCGAGCCCGCCGACTCCGGTGCGAAAGCCGTCCGTCGAGGTGGAGGATCGGAGGCCGCGCATGCGGAATGTCGTCAGCCCGTCCGTGAAACCATTGGCCTCGGCGCCCGCCGCGTTCGCCTGCGCGTCGCCAAAGTTCTCCTCCATGTTGAGATCGTAGCGGATGATGTCCTTGATGTCGGTGGCGCCGATGTCGTCGAGGAAGTCCCGCGTGAAGATGCTGATCGGGCCGGGAAGGTCCCGCAACGGTGTGTTCAACCGGCTGCCGAGGAGGCTGCTGGTGGCGCGATAGCCTTCGTCCGGCTCCGCGTTGACCTGGAATGGATTGAGGGTGACAACGCTTTCGGCGGGCGCGGGCTCGGCGGCAAGCGCACCCGTGACGAGAAGCCCGAAGGGTGCGAGAAAACAGAGATTTTTCTTCATGGTGGGGAGGCGGAAATGACTGCGCGTGGGAGGAGTACGGGGACGCGGTCAGTATAGGTGGTTTCCCGTGTCGTTGCTTTAACGCGGATGGAAATTGAGGTCGTATCGGTGGAAACCGAATGTCGGCCGAGCGCATCACGGCAACGGATGCGATGGCGGACATGGCCGTGGAATTTCTCGTCTCCGCCGCGGAACAGGCCGGGTGAAACGCGAAGAATCGCTTGCCCTCTGTTTGCACGGCGCGGTAGTTCGGCGTCGTGGCACCCCTTTTCTCCCGCCGCCTGGTGTTGCGATCGTTGCGGACCTGGCTGCTCACCCTCATCACCGGTGTGCTGGCCCAGGGCGGGGCTTCATTGTCGCCCGGCGCACCCTCCGCGGAAAAGCCGCTGGTGATCAATCCCCGGGATCGCGCCATGGTGCTGCGTGCGTTCGTGCCCCTGGAAGGCAGGCGCCGGCTGCACGCCTGCCTTGTGGGCACGCCCGCAGGGGTGCACTTTGCCTACGATTTCGACACGGGAATGCCGTTTCTCGTGTGGCGCGGTGCGTTCGCGGACATGTCCGGAATGTGGATCGGCGCCGGTCTCGATCAGGTCGCGCGTCCGGCGGTGCCGGCCACCCTGCTCCCGGTGAAACCGGCGCTTGCCTTTCTTCCCGGGCACCTGTTTACGCTGCCGTCCTGCTGGCCGGAGCAGCCGGAGGCGTTGTATCGATCGCTTGGATACGAGTTGGAGCGCAACGGCCAGCCGGTGTTTCTGGCCTCGCTCGAGGCGCTGCGGATCCGGGACCGTATTGCGCCTTCAGCGGATGGACGCGGACTGGATCGGTGTCTGGTGTTCTCCGGGCGGCTCTCACCATGGGAAACCTGGCTGCTGGTCGGCGAGGCCGGCGGGATTGTCGCCGATGATGAAGGATGGGCGGCGGAAAACGGTGCATGGCGGATCCACTGGCCGGTAAACGCCGGCTCCAGGCCGGTCGTGCACACGGGCACAGGGAACCGGAACCAGCAGCTCGTGCTCAGGCTTGAGGCGGTCCACCTCGCCGAGCCCGTGTGCTACACGCTCCACTGGCAATGAATCGCACAGGTTCAAGCTGGGTAGTGTTCATCGCAATGCTCGCGGCCATCCCGCTGGTGGTCCATGCGCAGCGACGGATCGAATCCCGCGCCGAGCGTTTCGCCGAGCCTTCCGCGGCGCGCGTTGCCCGGGAGCAGGCGGCCTGGCCGCGGGTCTCCATGGTGCCGCCGGCCGATGTGCTGCTGGAGGCCAGCGCGGTTCAGCTCCTGCCGTCGAAACGGCTCCTTGTGACAACCCGGCGCGGTGAACTCTGGTTCGTGGATGGCGCCTATGACGATCCACCCGCACTGCGATGCACGCTTTTCGCCGAGGGACTGCACGAACCGCTCGGGGTTTCGCATTGTCCCGATGGTGGGTTCTATGTCGTCCAGCGGCAGGAGTTGACCCGCCTGGTGGATCGCGATGGAGACGGCCGCGCGGACCTGTTTCAGACCGTGTGCCGGCTTCCCGTGTCGGGCAACTACCATGAATTCGCCTTCGGTCCGTTTCCGGCCCCGAATGGCGGCGTTCGAGTGACGCTCATGCTCGCCTACAATGCGCCCGCCTATTCCCCCGTGCCCTGGCGCGGATGGATGCTCGAGATTGATCGGGCGGGACGGATCACGCCCATTGCGGCGGGATTTCGTGCGGGTGCGGGAGCCGTTTTCTCCTCTCAGGGAATCTGGCTCACCACGGAGAATCAAGGGGAGTGGATGGGCACGAGCCACGTCACTCAGATTGATCCCGGCGACTTCATCGGCCATCCGAGTTCACTGGTTTGGAGTGCGCTCCCTGGGTCGCCGATCCATTTGCAGCCGGACGACATCCCCGACAGCGGCGAGCCCATCTTCGATCTGGCCAGACGCATTCCGGGAATCAAGCCACCCACGGTCTGTCTGCCCTACGCAACGTTTGGAATTGCTCCGACTGACATCGTGGAGGACACGACCAACGGAAAGTTCGGACCCTATGCCGGACATTTTTTTGTCGGTGACTCCGGGCAGAGTCGGATACTGCGGGTGTCCCTCGAACGCGTGCGAGGGATCTGGCAGGGGGCGGCCTATGCGTTTCGCGAGGGATTCGAGTCGGGAGTGGCCCGCCTGCGGTTTGGCGAGGATGGATCGCTGTTTGTCGGTGAAACGGCCCGCGGCTGGGGTTCGGTTGGCGGAAAACCCTTTGCCTTCGAGCGGGTGCGCTGGAGCGGCGAGACGCCGCTCGACATCAGGGAGGTGCGGATCGCACCTGAAGGGTTCGTCGTCACCTTTACCCGCCCCGTCGATCCCGAGACCGCCGCCAATCCCGCGAGTTACCGTGTCGGCAGCTTCACCTACCAGCATCACAGCAGTTACGGCAGCGCCCCGATCAACCGCTGGATGTGTCCGGTGAAGCGCGCGCGACTTTCTCCCGACCTCCTCAGCGTGCATCTCGAGGTGGCCTGTCTGCGGGAGGGGTACATCCACGAGCTGCAGGCTGCGGGTGTGCGCGGCGTCGGACGCCGGGAGGAACTGCTTCACGACACCATCTACTACACGCTCAATCGGCTGCCGGAGGGCGCTTCGGCCGGCGTCGGCAGCGGCCGCGAAGCTGAAATGTGCGCCCCGCCTGTTCCGCCCGAAGCGCTCCTGTCGACTGCCAGGCATCCAACATCCGCGCCCCCGGGATGGAAGCGTCCCCAGGGGGATCGGACGATCCTGCTGGGCACGCAGGCCGGCATGCGATTTGACCAGGCTGAATTGCACGCAAGTCCGGGCGAGGCGGTTCAATTCGTTTTTCGCAATCAAGACGACATGCTGCACAATTTCGTCCTTTGCGCGCCGGGTCGCGGCGAGTCGGTGGGTCGCGCGGCGCTTGAACTCGGCCTTGAAGCGGCGGCAAGGAATTACGTGCCCGACAGTGACGACGTTCTGTTTCACACGGCCGTCGTCATGCCGGGTGCGGTTGACCGCATCTATTTCAACGCGCCGGCGCGACCAGGCCGGTATGATTTCATCTGCAGCGTGCCCGGGCATTTCATGACGATGAAGGGCGTGCTCGTCGTTGATTGAAGTTCCCCGGATTCGCTGACGAGGGCCCTGCGGGCTACGGCTGCATGTTGCCCGATTTTTCCAGGAGGCCGGCATAGGTGGGAACCGTTTCCGCCAGGACCTGATGGATGCGCGACTTTTCGTCGTGCGGGATGTAGTCGTAGCGCTTGTCGGGGTCGATGCCGCTGAGCACTTCGTTGAGGCGATGAAAGACCTGTGACTGCAGTGGCGCGGGCAGCGCGGTGAAGCTTGCCGAGTAGATGAGGTAGCTGCAGCGCAGGCGGAAAATCCGGTCCTTCAGTTCGAAGTCGCGCAGGGAATCGCCGCTGCGGCTGCGGGTGGCCGCCGCGGTGAAAGCTGCCTTGAATGCGGCGCCGCCATCGACGCCATCGGGCAGCGGAGCGGCGTTGTGAAACAGCAGGCGGTCGACGATTTCCTGCGTGGCGCTGGCGAAGACGCGCTTCACGCTGTCGTAGGTCGGAACGTCGGTGAACGGCTCCTTGAACGACTCCTGCAGCGAGCGCTGGTAGGCCATCATCTTCCGGGTGGATTGATTGGCGCGCGTGAGCACGTTCTGCATCGTGGTCTGATGCTCGAAGACCAGCAGGGAGACGACGTCGCTGTGGGGGCGCAGGTAGCGCTCGACGTCGAAGTAGGCGTCGAGCTTGTCCGGGCGCGCCTCCGCGCCGGTGGTCGATGGCCGACCCTTGTCATCGACGAAAATCGAGTTGCCGCGGTGATGGGTGCCTCCGCTGTAGCCCGTGACATACCAGCCGCCCCAGCGATCGGCGAATGGCGTGTCGTCCTCCACGACCAGCGTGCCCAGTTGGAGCATGGGTTCGCCGGTTGAATCGGGAAAAACGGATCGCGCGAAGACGGCCGGGATGTCCCTGACGAATGCACCGCCGTGACAGCGCAGGCAGTCGGGATCGCGATGCACGGCGCTCCTTCTGTCGGCTCCGGCGCGCAGGTCGACCGCATAAAAGACAGGACCGAGGAGCGGGTCGATCGCCGCGACCTCGATCAAGCCGCCAGGCACCCAGCCCACATACACGGAGTCGGAGTAGTAGATGGCGCGCGGGCGTTCAGGACGGATCAGGCCGCGCTGCAGGCTCGTCTTGGTGAAGACGAGAAGCTGGCTTTCGACCGGCACGTGCAGGAATGCGAGAAGCTCGGTCAGCACCCGTCGCTCGTCACCCTCCATGCGCAGCGCGCCGGTGTTGATCCGGTCCTGCAGCACGGCGGCGGCATCCGCGGCGATGCTGGTGCTGTAGCTGATGGGAGGCTGCTCGAAGTCGGGTGTGCGCTGCGCGGCGACAGGCGGGGATGCGGCGGCGATCAGGAGCAGGGGAAGCAGGGAACGGCGCACTGGAGGCGGAAAATCAGGGATGAAATTCACGGGCGGCGGGTGTTCCTAACCAGAATTGGACGTACATATCCAGTTTTAAGAATCCATGTCGTGGAGGAATCGTCTCCGCGGAATGTCACCGCCTGCGATGTCATAACCGGATCGTCGAGGGGCGGCCATCGCTGGGGTGCGTCAGGCGAGAACCGTACCATCAAGGAAGGGCTGGCCCTTAGCCCGATTGACGAGATTCCGGATGGTGACCCGGGCGATCTCGTCCAGGGCCTCCTGGGTGAGAAAGGCCTGGTGGGCGGTGATCAGCACATTGGGAAAGGTGAGCAGGCGGGAGAGCACGTCGTCCTGCAGAATCTGGCCGGACAGGTCCTCGAAGAAAACTCCCTCCTCCTCCTCGTAGACATCCATGGCGACGCCACCGATCCTTCCGCTCTTCAGCGCGGCGACAAGAGCCGTGGTGTCCACGAGTTTACCCCGGCTGGTGTTGAGGATGAACACCCCCGGCTGCATGCGCGCAAACACCCCCGCGTGCAGCAGATGCCGCGTGGACGATGTCAGGGGCAGGTGAAGCGAAAGGACCTGGCTCTTTGCGATCAATTCGTCGAAGCCAGCGTAGGTCACCGCATGCGTCGCGGCCCATTCCGTCGAGGGAAACGGGTCGTAGGCGAGCACCTCCATGCCGAAACCGCGCAGGATTTGCGCGGCGATGCGACCGATCCTGCCCGTGCCGACGATGCCGACGGTTTTTCCGTGGAGGTCGAAGCCGACCAGGCCGCTCAGGGAGAAGTTGTGCTCGCGCACGCGATTGTAGGCCCGGTGAATCCTGCGGTTGAGGGCGAGCAGGAGAGCGACCGTGTGTTCGGCCACGGCGAAAGGGGAGTAGGCCGGCACGCGTGTCACAGCCAGGCCAAGGGAGCGCGCTGCTTCAAGGTCGACCTGGTTGAATCCGGCGCAGCGAAGCGCGACCATGCGAACGCCCGCCGCCTGCAGCCGCTCAAGGCAGGGCCGGTCGAGCCGGTCGTTGACAAACGCGCAGACGGCCTCGTCGCCGGAGACCGCCATGGCCGTCTCCTGGTTCAGGCGAAAATCGTGAAACCGGAGCCTGAGGGAGTCGTTCGCGTGCTTTTCAAAAAAAGTCCGGTCGTAGGGCTTGGTGTCGAAAAAGGAGACGTTCATGGCCGCGCAGGACTGTGACTCGAACAAGCCGGATGACAAGTCCCCCGCCGCCCGCACCGGCCCCCGCGCGCGGCATCCGGGCCGGTCCTGCCGGATTTCACCAGGCGATCGCCCTGGCACCCAGGGAAACCAAGTGCTGGTTCACCTTGGAAAAGCACCGGGAGCCGAGGAATTTTCGGGCTGACAGGGGCGAAGGGTGGGCGCACGCGACGACGGGATGGTGGTCCCGCGTGATCAGGCTGCGTTTGGTCTGGGCGGCGTTGCCCCAGAGGAGAAATACAATCGGACGCGACTGGGCGGCGAGGTGCCGGATCACCTGGTCGGTGAACGCCTCCCAGCCCCTGCCCCGGTGGGAGTTCGCCTCACCCGCGCGCACGGTGAGCACTGTATTCAAAAGAAGGATACCCTGGTCCGCCCAATGTTCGAGATTGCCGTGGTCGGGGGCGACGATGCCGAGATCGCTCAGGAGCTCCTTGTGGATGTTGCGAAGGGAGCGGGGGACGCGCCGGCCCATCCTCACCGAAAAGCAGAGGCCGTGGGCGTCGCCTGGGGTTGGATACGGATCCTGTCCGAGCAGGACGACCCTCACCGCTTCCGGCGCGCAGCGTTCCAGCGCGGCGAAGATCTGCCCGCGGGGCGGCAGGACTTCGTGGCCGCCGGAAATCTCCGTGTCCAGAAAAGCGTCAAGCGCCTGATAGCCGGGGTCACGAATCGCGGGCGCGAGGGCCTGTTGCCAGGAGACGGGAAGGGGAGGGAGCATGGTACGACACTCAGCCGGAGAGGTCCTGTCGAGGGAGAGTCAGAACCCGCATTCAATGGGCAAGGATCAAACCATCGGGACGATGGTCGCGCCGTGATCACTCGAAATGAAGAGTCATCAGGCATGCAGCCTAAACTGAAAATGCATTACAGACGCTAGAGCCATTCAACTGCATCGGCTTGTAATTGGAAAAAATCCGAGTATGATGATATGTCTGTTACATGCTTGCTGTCAGTATGTTATACTCAATTCAGAAGAGGACATTAATCTGGAATTGGCATGGCGAAACAGGCCGTTTTCGGAGGATTTTTACATCGATTGGTGCGGGTGCGGAGCCGATTTAAAGGGAGCAATATTCTCGAACCTTTTACTCTTTCGCATGAACCGGCGTCTCATTTTCGCACTGCTGCTCGCTGCTCTTTCCGCGTTGTTTCCTGCTTCAGGATATTGCGCGCACGAAAGCGACGGGATTTTCCAGGAAGTCGATGAGCCACCGGTGCCGCTCAAGACGCCGCCACCGATTTATCCCTATGCGCTCCGCCGTGGGGGAATTTCCGGAATCGTCGCGGTTTCCATTGTCATTGACGAGAAAGGGTCGGTCATAGACGCCGCCGTCTCAAAATCATCGAACGTTGAGTTTGAGCGGCCGTCACTGGAGGCGCTCCATGGCTGGAAATTCAGGCCAGGCCGGGTGGACGGTTCGCCGGTCAAGGTTCGCGTGGTGGTTCCGATGCATTTTCGGGTGCAGGGGTGACGTTGAAGAGACTTACCACTGATCAACAAGAACGTGAAATTCTTCTCCTTCACGATAGGCCGCAAGGTCACCGCGGGGTTTGTGCTGGTTTTCGCACTGTTTGGGGCGGTTGTAGCCACCTCCTACTACGCCCTGGGTACCGCGGGCAGAGGCATGAATGCGGTGTCGGCGGGAACTGCCGAGGCCAATGCTGCGACCAATCTTGAGACGGCGATGTATGCGCTTTGCCTCAGCGCGAACCGGTTTCTCGCCTCGGGTCGCACCGCCGACCTTGAGCAGTACAAGTCGACCCAGGCGAACCTCAGGACGACGATTGCGGATGCGGTGAAGGAAATCGCCGAGCCATCGCGTGCCAGCAATGTCGCCGGAGCCCGGAGGCTCCTCGATGAATATGACCAGGCGATGCTGAGGATCGTCGATCTCATGGGTGCGCGTGACCGCATCATGGCTGATGTCATCCGGCCTCACTCAGTCGAGATCAAGACGATGTTGAAGAACCTGCTCGAGACCTCGCGTCTCAGCGGCGACCAGAACGCCCAGTTCAAGACATCACTGGCGCTCCAGTGTTTTTTTGAGGGAATGGCTGCGGCGAATTCCTTCTTTGCATCGCGCGATGAGACCGACGCCATCACGGTTCGCCAGGCGTTTGCCTCGATGGACGATGAACTCCAGTCGCTCGTCAAGGATCTGAAGGATGCGGAGGAGCTCGATGTCAGTCTCGCGGCACCTGGCACGCAGAAGCTGTTGGCGACCCTTCATGCGCACGCAACGGCCTACCTGAATGCCTTTGAACACACGGTCAAGCTCTCGAGCCAGCGCAACGCCCTGGTGGTTGGCGACCTCGAACGGCTTGCACCGTTGTTCACGCAGAAGGTGGTCAACATCCGCCTGAGTCTCCGCCAGCTGCAGAATGACCTCGACCAGAAGGCGCACAGCCAGCAGGCGCGCCATGAGCTGATTGTTTTCGGATTTTCAGCCGCCGGATTTCTCTGCGGCATCCTCGGCGCGTACCTGATCATTCGCAGCGTCAACCGGGCGATTCGCCTCATCACGCTTCGCCTTGGTTCCGGTGCGGCGCATACGGCTTCGGCGGCGGCTCAGATGACATCCGCCAGCCAGATGATGGCGGAGGGTTCCTCGAGGCAGGCGGGTGCTCTGGAGGAGAGCGCGGCCTCGCTCGAGGAAATGGCGGGCATGACTCGGCGCAATGCCGAGAATGCCCAGGCCGCGAAACTGCTGGCCAACGAAGCCCGGCGGGTGGCCGATGCCGGCACCGATGAGATGAGGGAGATGAAGGCTGCGATGAATGCAATCCAGGCCTCCAGCGGCGAGATTTCAAAGATCATCCGGACGATTGATGAAATCGCCTTTCAGACGAATCTGCTGGCATTGAATGCAGCCGTCGAAGCCGCGCGCGCCGGAGATGCCGGCCTGGGTTTTGCCGTGGTGGCGGATGAGGTCAGGTCACTGGCGCAGCGATCCGTGCGGGCGGCGCATGAGACGACGCAGAAAATTTCGGATGCCAGGGACAGGAGCGAACAGGGTGTGAGGATCTGCGAGAAGCTGGCGCGCAATCTGGATGTGATCACGGAGAAGGCCCGAAGCGTGGACGCTCTTGTCGCGGAGATTGCGCTTGCCTCCCAGGAGCAGAGCCAGGGGATCGGCCAGGTCACGCGCGCCGTTTCCGACATGGACGGCATCACCCAGGCAAATGCCGCCACTGCGCAGCAGACATCGGCTGCGGCCGCGGAGCTGGATTCCCAAACCGCGCGGCTTCAGGATGTGATCAGGGAGCTGTCCGCCATGGTTGGTGGCTCGACAAATGCAGAGGCCGGTGACGGACAGGCGGATGCAGTCAGCGAATCGTTCCCGGATGAAGCGGCCCGGGAGGTGGAGGATCGCAGCCAGGCTCTGATGTCGCGCGCTGATCGTCCAGGGAGGGTTGCCAGGCCGCCTCGCGCGGTGCGCAAGGCCGGCGTGCCGGTGGTGGCTGCGGACAAGGGCGCGGGACAGTTTTTCAGGGATGTTTGAGTCGGGAGAGGGGTAGCTGGGTCGGGATCAGATGTCAGCGGCCAGGTTGGCGGACAACCGTCCGGACCTACAGCGCGGCCACGCCGATCTCATTCTCGAAGAGACGAACCGAGCCCACGGGAATGCCTGGTTCGTAGATCGCGTGATCCCAAAGCGCGGAGTGGCGGGTGAGTTTCATTTTCGCGAGCGCGGAGTTGTGGGTCGGCCAAAGCACCATGCAGGCGCCCTGGGTGTGTCGTGAGATGAAGCGTATCCCGTCGAATCGTTCCGGATGATCGTGAAGCCGCTGCGCAAACCGCCTGGGTCGCTCGATTTCCCGCGTATAGAGCGTGGCCAGATCCATTCCGATCCGTTTGGCGCTGCCTTCGGTGCTGAGATCGTACACCTTGAGCGAGAGCCCCGTTGGCGCAGTCGCAAATACGCGGGCGATCAATTCCTGTTTCGAAAGGATGGTTGCGGCTCCGGACTCCTTCGCCACGGCAATGTCATCCCCATAGATCTCGTGGAAGGACGTCGCCGCTTCGGATGCGAGGTACAGGCACCTTGCCTCGCCGCTTTCCGGCGTGAGACGACCTGTTCTTGAGACGTGGAAAACGGTCTCCGAGGTGAGGTGCGCCGCCCAGCGGAGATTCCACCATTCCCCGGAAATCGACAGATGATGCACGGGCAGCTTCAGTCTGTTGAATTCGGCTGCATCGAGCGGCCAGCGGAGGCGGCGCTCCATGGGCTGGCTACTCTGCGGACTCTGCGGCCAGATTCAGGACCAGGCGGATATCGTCGTCCCTGGCACCGCGCAGAAGATCGATCGGGCGCTTCCCTCCCAGCCTCGCGCTCGGATTAAGGAAAAAGGTGAACGGGAGCAGATCATGGAAGTGGGGATGCTGGCGGAGAATCCCCACAGCTTCCCTAAGGCCTGGCAGCACTCCTCCCTTCTCCGAGAACTGCCACAGGGGGAAGAGCATGTTGCCACGGCCTTCCTTGACCATGACAAGCTGGCCGAGTCGCGCCGCTTTCCGAACCGCTTCATCGGTCGCGGGCTTTCGCCCGCCATAAAGTGCCGCAGCCTCTTTTGCGGAGGCCACGCCGCCTTCCTGGCTGACAAGGTCCGCGAAGCCGATCCTGGCAGAGAAATCCCTTGCGGCTGGCATGCCATACAAGCCAAACATGGCCGCCGCAAAGGCTTCGGAAAGGGACTCGGGCGTCGCTCCCTTCTCCTTGGCCGCGCGCATCAGCGGTTCGACGGTCTCCGTGAAGACATCCGTAACGATGGAAGCGCTCATCCGAAAAGGTTGTTAAGGTTGTGGTCTCTTGTTGTTGATCAATATCGACAACCTGCGTCGGATTTCAAGCCTGATTGACAGCCTTGGGAACGAGTGCGTGTCCAAATGCCAGGGCTGAGCTTGGCACCCGTCATCCGGTTTTCATCCGGCTCGATCCGTGGTCAATCTCCGAGGTCCATCGGATCTGTGCTGAGGCAGTGCGGACTTGTGGGGGCGTCCGGCCTTTGCCGTCTCAGAATGTCGCGACCAGTTCCCGCTGCCGTCCTGGTTCGAGTGTTAGTGTACCGATCGAGACGCATTCGACCTGGTCGTTCTTGTAAAGCCGGACGGCGATCGGGCGCTGAACGTCGCTGGCTTCCCACCACCATTTTCCGATGGAAACGAATTGAAGCGGCACCCCTTTTTCCCAGGAAAGGCCGGCTCCGCTGCCGCGGACGTAGAGTTTGTTTCCGATGCCGATGTAGGCTGTGACCAGCAATCGGGTGGATCCGTCCTCCGTCAACGCGGAGATCGACTCCTCTTCTTCAAGCTCATCGTCAAAGGAGTCCTCGTCGAACGGCTCGCGTGGGCTTCGTGGCGATGAAATCACCGTGCTCTGCAGCTCCGGCAGGTCGGTGTCTGCGTCAGCTGTGGATTCTTCGTCAGATGCGCCGGCGGTCTGGTCGGATTTCCGTGCTGCCATTGGGGCCTGAAACAGCGTGTGCGCTGTGGTTCGAGACTGGGCCTCGGATGGCGCTCCCGGTTTATGAGTTGGGGGCGATGCGGGTGTGAAAGACTCCGGAGCGGGTGGGCTCGTGCGCGGTTGCTCCTCGCCCTTGCGTGCAGCCACACCGGTGGACTGGGTCGATGCAGAGGGCCGGATGTCTGGCGCGTCTCCTTCAGCAAGGTCGTGCTGCGCGGATTCGATCCGGGCGGTCATCCTGCCGAGGAGGGAACCGCAGGTGGTTTCGAGATCGGCGGTTGCCCGCGCGACCAGGGATTCCAAGGCGGCGGCATGCTGGGCTGCGGCCCCGCTCGCCGTTGTGGCGAACAGACTTCGCTGCTGTGTGAGGAGCGTGTCGATTTCCCGGCGTGCCGAGGCCAGCGACTGGGCCAGACCGTCGGCGGATTTTCCCACAGCCTGCTCAGCCAGGCGCGGCAGCGCGGCGACGGCATCGGCTGCGCGTGCGGCGTGGGATTGGATGAGCGTCTCCAGACGACCGAGCTCCCTGGCGGTGGCGGCGAGCTGGTCGATCGCGGTGACGAGGCGATCGGATTCCGCGGATCGCAGCGTCTGCAGCTCCTGCTCGAGTTCCTCGGTGTCTGAGGCGGTCGCTTCATTCAGCCGCGCATTGAATTCGGCGATCCTTTCCTGGAGTTTCTGTGGCAGACTCTCAATGGCCTTTGCACTTCGCGAAACGCTCTCGCCGATGCTGTGAAGGCTCGCCGCGGCGATGCTGATCTGCTCGGCGGAAGCCGCCGTGGATTGAGCGAGTGCGGCAATCTGCTGCTGGCGCTCGGTGAGCGCCGCCTCGGTCTTTCGTCCGTAGTCGGTAATGAACGGAACGGCCAGGGCGCATGCCCCGAGCGCGACAAGGACGACGACCGCAATCAGCGAGCCGCCGCCGAGTGGAGCCGGTGCAGTGAGGGCCAGGTAGGCGGCCGCCGCGAGGCAGAGGAGGTCGATCACGACAAAGGGCGGTTTCGGCAGACGAGGGGCTTCTTGGGGAAGTGACATGTCTAACGCGAGGTCGAGGGTTGGAGGCGGCGCGGGGCGGCCTGGGAAGGGCCTGTCCCGCTGAAAGCAAAGCAGTCTTTTGGTCCGGGGAAAAGATTGGAGTTCAAATTGCTCCAAGCGCCGTTAGGCTGGCATGCAGACTCATGAGCATCGCGCACTTTCTCCGTATTGAGCGGGAATTGGAGGGTGGTGCATCGGCCCATACGGTGATCCACACTCATGACCCGAAGTTTTCCATGGAGCTGGCGCCGGACCGGGATGCGCCGAACAGGATCGGGAGGGGGATCATCAAGCGCATCCGGGTCCCCAATTCCTGGGCGGGTGACTATGGCCGGTACGGACAGTTCGTCGCGGAGGCGCAGGAATTCTTCACCCGGTCTTTCGCGGATCCTGTGACCAAGGCCGAGGCGCGCCGGTTTCAGACGTGATCACTCAGGCGCGAAACGCTCCCGGATCTTCTTGATCAGACGCTTCCATTCGACGGGATTCAGGTCGATTTTGCGCGCGGGCGAGATTTGCCGATGGTCCGTCATGTCGGCGGGCGTCCAGCCGCGATTGCTCCAGCGTTCATTGAGCCATTCGATGGCGCTGGAGAGTTGATGGTCGGTCAGCGGGGCCAGGTAGGTGTCGCCGGCAAACGCGCAGCCCAGCAGAAAGTCATTGCACTTCGACCGGCCGCCGAACATCGACACGCCGGCGTGCCACGCGATTTCGTTGTCGGGCACCAGTGTGCAGCGAGTGCCATCGGTTGCGATGATGACGTGATAGCTTACCTGGCTTTCGGGATTCATCGTGTGGTAAATGGCCTTTTCGTAGGTCATCTCCGTATGATGAAAGCAGACGCCACGCTGCTCGTGGACGGGTATGGGCGAACAGTTTGGGGAGGATCTTCGGATGGTGAGGGCCACGGTGAATGGGATGATGGCGCAGTGCGGAATCGGCTGATCGGCGACTCAGTGGAGCATGGCGGGCGGGTCGGGTTTTGCAATCGAATCGGTCGTGAATGTCCCGCGGATCAGTAACCCACGGCACCGGAGTCCGGACTGCGGAGATCGGAGGCGCCGAATCGGGTTCCGCTTTGAGGATCCACGAGGATGGACTCGGCGTCGCCCCAGTAGCGCGCCGACGCCTCGGGATCGTTTGGATAGAGCTTTCTGGCCGTCAATGCATGGCCCATCGCCTCAAGCATGCGCATTGAGTCGAGGGAGGTCAGGAAGGGTTCGTAGTTGATGGTGTCGGGCATCCATTGGTGATGAAAACGCGGGGCGTCGACCGCTTGGGTCACATTCATCGAGTGGTCGATGATGTTGGTGATGACCTGCAGGGTGGTCGTGATGATGGTGGGTCCGCCGGGGCTTCCGGTGACGAGGCAGGGGGCGCCGTTCTTCAGGACCAGTGTGGGCGTCATTGACGATAGCGGGCGTTTGCCACCGGCGATGGCGTTGGCCTCGCCCTGCATCAGTCCGTACATGTTCTTCACGCCAATCTTGGAAGTGAAGTCGTCCATCTCATTGTTGAGAAGGAAGCCCGCGCCGGGCACGGTGACGCCATTGCCGAAGAGTCCGTTGAGTGTGTAGGTTACCGCGACCATGCCGCCCTGGGCGTCGATCACCGAAAAATGGGTCGTCTCGTTGGCTTCCTGCGGAGCCGACGGCTTGCTGCGCGTTGGCGGTGCCCCCCTGAGGCTGCCCGCAGCCAGGCCCTCGCTGGGAGTTGCGCGCGAGGGATTGAAGTCATCCATGCGGTGCCTCAGGTAGTCGCGGTCGAGAAGGCCGGCCGTGGGAACGACGACAAAATCCGGATCCCCGAGAAACTCCGCGCGATCGCGAAAAGCCCTTCGCATGATTTCGGCGAAGAGATGGATCTTTGCGGCTGAATTGTGTCCGAGGCTGGTGACATCATGGGGCTCGAGCATGCCCAGCATCTGAAGCAGGGCGATGCCGCCCGAGCTGGGTGGAGGCATGGTGAGGATTTCGAAGCCGCGGTAGGAGCCTCGAAGTACATCGCGCTCGATGGCGCGGTAGCTGCGAAGATCGTCCCGGGTGATCAGGCCGCCATTCCCCGCCATGTCATCTTCGATCATGCGTGCTGTCCGCCCCTCATAGAATTCGCGGGGGCCCTCCTTCTGCAGGCGCTCCAAGGTGTCGGCGAGGTCGGGCTGCATCCAGGTTTCCCCGGCGCGGTAGTGACGTCCGCCGCGAAGGAAGATGCGGTTTGATTCCGGAAACCGGGAGAGGAACTTGTCGCTGGCAGCAAGATCGCGGGCGAGGGAGGGCGAGACGGTGATGCCGTCGCGGGCCAGGCGGAGCGCGGGCTCGATGAGATCGGCCCAGCTCATTTTACCGGAGCCGAATTTTTGATGGAGCTCCGCAAAACCCGCGATGGTGCCGGGCACACCTGCGGCCAGGTGGCCGACGGTCGAGCGGCCGGGCACGACGACGCCTTGCGCGTCGAGGTACATGTCGCGCGTCGCGGCCGCCGGCGCGCGCTCGCGGAAATCGATGGCGGCCGCGCGTCCGTCCGCCATGCGAAGCACGGCAAAGCCGCCGCCGCCGATGTTGCCGGCGCGCGGATAGGTGACCGCCAGGGCGAGGCCGGTCGCGACGGCCGCGTCGACCGCATTGCCGCCCTTCCTCAGGATCGCCACGCCCGCCTCGGAAGCCAGCGCGCTGGCGGAGGCCACCATCCCGTGGCTGGACTCCACGGGCAGCCGCTGCGCGTGAAGCGCCGCACTGGAGGCGGACAACGCCAGGCAGCCCAGCGCTGAGAACGCGCGCATTCCGACGCGATTGTGCCAGATCGTCAGCATGCGTGCAGATTGCAGGCGGGCATCGGGCGGTGCAACCGTGGAAGGCAGCCGCGCCTCGGGCAGCCGGCGGCGGTTAGTTGCGCCAGTCGGCAAGGCGCAGCGCCGGAATGCGCGCAAACTCGCGGGTATTGTTGCTCACCAGAACCAGGCGGGCACTCAGCGCCTGACCGGCAATCAACAGGTCGTATGGCCCGATCTTTTGGCCGGTGATTTCCAGTTCGTGGCGCACCCGCGCCGCTTCGTCGGCCGCCGCCGCGCCAAACGGCAGCACGGCGATGACTGAAAATAGTTTTTCGAGCTTTCTCCGCTCCCGTTCGGGCTGGCTGCAACGGCGGACGCCGGTGACGAGTTCGAAGGCTGTGACGGCGGAAATCGCGCAATCGGCCGGGCTGATCGCTTCCAACCGGGCGCAGACCAGCGGGTGGCCCTTGAGTACGTCCACGCAGACGTTGGTGTCGAGCAGGTGGCTCATGCGCCCAAATCCACTGGCGGCGGCAGATCACCCTGCGCCGGGCGGTTGAAGGACCGGTCAGCGATGCGGATCGACCGGAAAAAATTGCGCGGCCAGCGGGCCCGCACGAGGGGTTCGAGAATGATCCGTTCACCTTCCCGGTGAACGGCGACCTCCTTTCCCGGCAGACGGAAGGCACGGGGGAGTCGGACGGCCTGGGAGCTGCCGTTCTTGAAGAGTTTGGCGGTGGCGGGCATGTCTAGACGGTATATACTCGAATGTTCCGGTCAAGGGACGATTCGTGCCGGCGCCCCCCGCACCTGGCCCGGACGGGATCTGCCCGGGCCAGGCGGAATCAGTTCTCCGTGAGCGTCGCCGAGGCTGCGGCGTTGTCCGCGGGATTGTCGGGGATGCGCATGCCGTAGAAGCTGCGATAGACGAACACCAGGCCGATGGCGAGGATCACGCCGCCGATCGTGTATTTCATGGTTGTGTCCGTCATGGTCACCGCGATCTCCACCGCAAGCAGGCCGAAGAGTGTCGTGAACTTGATCACCGGGTTCAGGGAGACGGATGACGTGTCCTTGAAGGGGTCTCCCACGGTGTCGCCCACGACCGTGGCGGCGTGCAGCGGCGTGTGCTTCTGCTTCAGCTCGACCTCGACGATCTTTTTCGCGTTGTCCCAGGCGCCGCCGGCGTTGGCCATGAAGATGGCCTGGAAGAGGCCGAAGAAGGCCATGCCGATCAGGTATCCAATGAAGAAATACGGATTGAAGAACGGCAGGGCGAGGGCGAAGCAGAAGATGACGACGAAGATGTTCACCATGCCGCGCTGCGCGTACTGGGTGCAGATCCGCACGACCTCCTTGGAGGCGTCGACGGAGGCCGCGGCCGCGTCGAGCTTCATGTTCTGCTTGATGTACACGACGGCGCGGTAGGCGCCGGTGACAACGGCCTGGATCGACGCGCCCGTGAACCAGTAGATCACGCTGCCGCCCATCAGCAGGCCGAGGATGGCCTCCGGGTGGACGAGGGAGAGCTTCTCGATCACGCCGCCAAACGCCTGCTCGAGCATGAGGATGATGCCGAACACCATGGTGGTCGCCCCCACGACCGCGGTGCCGATCAGCACCGGCTTGGCTGTGGCCTTGAACGTGTTGCCCGCGCCGTCGCCCTTTTCCAACTGGTACTTCGCGTTCTCGAAATCCGGGGCGAAGCCGAACTTCGACTTGATGGCGGATCCGACATTCGGACGACCCTCGATCTGGGAGAGCTCGTAGACGGACTGCGCGTTGTCGGTCACCGGACCGAAACTGTCGACCGCGATGGTGACGGGGCCCATGCCGAGGAATCCGAAGGCGACGAGACCGAAAGCGAAGATGGGCGCGGCGAACTTGATGCCGGCCGGCATCATGGCGAGCACGCTGGCATGCTGGGAGAAGTGGTACGCCCCGGCCATCAGCAGGAGGATGGTCAGTCCCTTCCAGAATCCGGAGAAGTTTCCGGCCACCAGTCCGCTCAGGATGTTCAGCGATGCGCCTCCCTGGCGTGACGACGTGACGATCTCCTTCACGTGACGGCTCTCGGTCGACGTGAAGACTTTTGTAAATTCAGGGATGATGGCTCCCGCGGCGGTGCCGAGCGAAATGATGGTCGAGAGCACCCACCAGAGACCCTCGTGGTCCGGCAGCGGAGCGAGCAGGAGGTAGCTGGCGAAGTAGGTGACGACGATCGAGACGAACGACGTGATCCAGACCAGATTCGTGAGAGGCTGCTCGAGATTGAAGTCCTTGCTGCCGCCGTAGAGCAGGCGGCTCACCCACTCGTTCACGAGGTAGCTCACGAGCGAGGTGAGGATCATCAGGATGCGCATGGCGAAGAGCCAGACGATGAGCGTGCCGCAGAGCACCGGGCTGGTGACCAGGGCGAGGGCGAGAAACGCGATGAGCGCGACACCCGTGACACCGTAGGTTTCAAAACCGTCGGCGGTGGGTCCGACCGAGTCTCCCGCATTGTCACCCGTGCAGTCGGCGATAACGCCCGGATTGCGCGGGTCGTCCTCCGGCAGGTTGAAGACGATCTTCATCAGGTCGGCCCCGATGTCGGCGATCTTTGTGAAGATGCCGCCGCAGATGCGCAGGGCGGAGGCGCCCAGCGATTCGCCGATTGCGAAACCGACGAAGCAGGGGCCCGCGAGATTCGACGGCAGGAACGCGAGAATCCCGATCATGAAGAGCAGTTCGATCGAGACCAGCAGCATGCCGACGCTCATGCCGGAGCGCAGGGGGATGCAGAGCGTGGCGAGCGGGTTGCCCTTCAGGGAGGAGAACGCGGTGCGTGAGTTGGCGACGGTGTTGATGCGGATGCCGAACCAGGCGACACCGTAGCTGCCGAGGATGCCGAGCACCGAGGAGGCGAGGATGATGAGGATGTGAGTGAAGGACTCCTTCACGAGCCCGCCGAAATAGTAGGCCATGCACAGGGCGATGAGCACCCAGAGCGCGATGAGAAACTTCCCCTGCTGGGCCAGGTAGGTCTTGCAGGTTTCCCAGATGATGTTGGAAACCCCGGCCATCGAATCGTGCACGGGCAGCGCCTTGGTCTTCAGGTACTGCCACCAGCCGAAAACTATTCCGACCAGGCAGACCGCCAGTCCGATCATGAGGATCTGATGTCCGCTGAGGACGCCGTCGAAGAACGAAACGGCATCCAGCCTCGGTATCTTGATGTCCGCTTCACTGGCTGAAGCCGACGAATTGAATGCGACCCATCCGGCCGCGGTTGCAACACAACGCCACGTTTTTGAAACCATAAGGGGTGTAACTCTGCCCCGATGCTGACTGTTGAATGGATCGGGGCGAGCCAATTCAGCGCAAGAAGCCCGATCATGAGGACTTTGCGGGAAATCCAGCGACCGCACCCCTGAAATTGTAACGAAAAAACAACTACATTTTACCTCCGATCGCCTGGTGGTGCGAGCCGCAGCATGCGCCTCAGGACCCAGCAGAAGGCGAGCGTGTCGAGAAAGGGGAGGACCGCCATCTTCCGGAAAGTGTAGTTGGCGACGCCGGCGGTTCGGGGGCGATGCGCGACGGGAACCTCCCTGACCTTCCAACCGCCCGAAACCGCGCAGGCGGGAATGAAGGAGTAGAGTGTCCGGAAGGGTGGCAGCGAGCCCAGCACCTCGCGGCGGAAAAGCCGCAGGGCGCAGCCGCTGTCGCTGACACCGTCCGCCAGCAGGACCCGCCGGACGTTGTTTGCGATGCGCGACATTATTCGGCGCCCGAACGAATCCTGACGTCCCTGACGAGCCCCCACCAGCATGTCGGCAGTGGCGCGAAGCCCCCACAGCTTCAAGAGCTCGAGCGGCGGATTCTGTCCGTCGCCATCGAGCGTCGCCACCCAGGCGCCCCGCACGCGTTCGAAGCCGCGCCACAATGCGATGGCCTGGCCCCCATTGACGCCGAGGGGCAGGACGCGGACCGCGTTCCAGGCACCGGCGGCGGTCTGCAGAACCGTCTGCGTTGCGTCGGTGCTGCCGTCGTCGACGGCTATCACCTCGACTGAAAGCCCCAGCGTCTCAACGGCCTGGCGCAGTTCGGCAAGGAGCGGCGCGATGTTCTCCGCCTCATTGTAGAAGGGGATGACCACGCTCAGTTCCGGCGCGGCGGATTCGGCTGGGGATGGGGGAAAGACACTCATCGGAATTGGATCGCACGGAAGTGGCCGGTGAGGGTGACAGGAATGCCGGAACAATCCTGCCAGCCTGAAGCTGTTCAACAGGAATCGCAGCCCACCGGCTTGGCAAGCCCGGGAGCCGAATTTGCGGGGGAATCAAACCACGATTGGTTCTGGCGTGGTAAACAATTCGCCGGTCGGAAGCGGACCGGCCAGGCCGCAATCTATCCGATCAGGCACGCTTGTCCGAGTCGCGCGCCGGAGTCTGTTTCGCCTGAAGTTCGTGAGCGAGTTCCGTCACGTCCTTGTGCACGGCCGCATCCTCGGGCTTCCTGGGCGCCTGGGTGTTCGTTGCATTGACCGTTGCCACGGCGATTGCTGCGGCAGCAGGAATCACGTGTTTCAGCGGAGAATGACCGTGTTCCTGCCGGGCGAGGACCGATTTGCGGGCGGCCTCGACGGAATCCCGGTGCTCGGCGCGCGCGCCTTCATCGAGCACGGACTGCGGCACGGCCTTCAGTCCCCAGATGAGCCCGGTCCAGGAAAGCAGCTTGAGTCCGTAGTAGGTGATGTCGATTTCCCACCAGTAAAAGCCGTTGCGGGTGCTCGACTGATAGCGGTGGTGATTGTTGTGCCAGCCCTCGCCCAGGGTGATCAGCGACAGGATGAAGCTGTTGCGCGAATCGTCGTCGGTCTTGAAGCGCCGGCGCCCCATGAGATGGGCCATCGAATTGATGCAGGCGGTGCCGTGAAACAGCGCGGTCGTGCTGATGAAAAACGCCCAGACCAGCATCTGGAGTCCATTGGTGCCAAGCTCCGGCGCGTAGCGCTCCATCAGCACGCCGGAAAGAAAGATCGATGCGGCGAAGAGGACGGGGACGACGAGGTCGAAGCGATTGAGCCAGACGAGCTCCTTGAATTTCGCGAGATCCCTGATCCTCGAATAATCGGTGGGAAAATTGCGGCGGCTGGTGATCCAGCCAATGTGCGACCACCAGAACCCGTGGACATGCGGTGAATGCGCATCCTCGGGTGTGTCGGAGTGCTGATGGTGGTGACGGTGGTGGTAGGCCCACCACAGCGAGCCCCGTTGCACGGTCGTGCCCGCAAAAACAGCGAGAAGGAACTGGCCGACGCGGCTCGTCGCATAGGTCCGGTGCGAGAAGTACCGGTGATGGACACCCGTGACGGCGAACATCCGAATGAAGTAGAGCGCCACCGCCGACGCCAGTGCGACGGGGCTGACGCCAACCCAGAAGGCGCCGAAACAGCCCAGGTGCAGGGCGACGAAGGGCATCACGCGCGTCCAGTCCACCCTGTCGGGCTCGTTGCGAATCTTGTCCGCCCCCTGCGGGCAGTAGTCGGAATCAATCCATTGTATCAACGATGTGATGAGACGTCGGGAAAACGGAGTGCTGGAGATGTTGCGTGCGGTTTCGGACTCGGACATGGAAGGTTTCACCATCGGTTCGAACTCGGGCAAGGCAAGCGGCGTTTTCCGCCACCTCCCTACAATCGACCAGGATTATTCCAAGTTGCGGCGAAGTTTAATGCGGGTCTCTGGCGAGTTCGAGCGGGGGTTGCCTCACTTGACGCCGAAAACATACACGACGCCGCTGGCGGCGCCGACGGTGAGGAAGGCGTCGTTGTGCGACCAGGCGATGCGGGTGACTTTGGAGGGAAGCTTGATCGTGGCGCGAAGTGGTTTTTCCCGCTCCGGGCTCCAGAGGCGCACCATGCCGTCCTCGCTGCCTGTGGCGAGGAGTCCGTGAGTGTTTTGAAACGCGACCGCGCAGAGTCTCGCTTCATGGGGAATCATGACCGGCTCGCGGCCCTCGGGGCCGCTGCCCTGGCAGTCCCAGACGCAGCCTTCGGTGCCGCCGCTCGTTGCGAGCCAGCGTCCGGTGTGATCGAAAGCGACGGCCTCCACCTTGCTCGCATACCCGCTCATGTGAAACTCGAATCCGGATTCCGGTATCCAGAGATGCACGCTCGGGTCCTGGTTTCCCGACACGAGCCACCTGCCGTCGCCGGACCAGGCGAGCTTGTGGATGCTGTTCGAATAGCCGAATTCCTTGAACGCCACCAGGTGGTCCGCGTCCCAGAGACACACGCCGCCAAAATACGCCACGGCGAGCAGATGACCCGAGGGAGACCAGGCGAGCGATGAAATGGTTTTTGGCGCGATGGGGAACTCGTGGTGCACGGTGGCGTCGGGCCGCAGCAGCTTCAGTTGCCGTCCTGCGGCGGCTGTGAGCAATCCGGGCCGCCCACCGGCTGGGGATTCCCCCGGGCGCCAGGCGAGATGCTCGACCCAGGCCCGCTCGAATTTGACGGCATGGGACTCCTGGTTCGCGTGAATGTCCCGAAAGACGACGCGTCCATCCTGTCCGCCGGACACGAAACCCGCCTTTCCCCAGGCGAGCACATTCGTGCCGCCATCGTGCCCTTCAAAGGAGGCGCGCGTCGCACCGTCGGTTCCGCCGAAGACGACGATCGGTCCTGCAGCTGATGCGACCGCAAGAAAGTCGTCGCCTGGAGACCAGGCGAGATCGATCACATAGTCGTCCAACGATGCGGCCCAGTGTTTGACCAGTTCCATGGTTGCCTCAATCAAAGTGCGCGCGGCGGTGCGCGTCAAAGCCCCCTTTGGCACCGGGTGGCGTCCGCATCCGGATCATTTCACGGTGCGCAACTGCACGCTGTCGACGAGTCGATTGGCGGAAAGGATGTCGGTCGCGATCACGAGCTTGTCGCCCGCCTGGATCCGCCCCTCCCGCTGGAGGAAGTCGATCGCCCGGCCGATCGTCAGGTCGGGATCCGAATCGAGCTGGAGGAGGAAGGGCTCGACACCCCTGAGCAGGCGAAGCTGCCTCAGGGTCTGCACGGATGGAGTGAAGGCGAAGATCGGGGCCAGGTGCGGCCGCATTGCGGCGAGACCGCCGGCCATGAAGCCGCGGCGGGTGAACGTGAGGATGGCGCATTCGTCGAGCTCGTTCGCGAGCTGCACCGCCGACTGCAGCAGCTTGACCTTGTCTCCGTCGACGCAGGCGGGCTCCAGGAAAACCCCGGGCGGCAGGCTTTCGATGCGGATGGCGATCCGGTTGAGCACCTCCACGCATTCCGCGGCAAACTTTCCTATCGTGGTCTCACCCGAAAGCATCACACAGTCCGCCCTTTCGAAGACCGCGTTGGCGACATCGGTGATTTCCGCGCGCGTGGGGACCGGGTTGGCAATCATCGATTCCAGCATGTGGGTGGCGACGATGACGGGGCGGCCGTAGTTGAAGCAGATCTCGCCCGCGCGCCGCTGGATGATCGGCAGCTCCTCGAGCGGACATTCGATGCCGAGGTCGCCGCGCGCGATCATCAGCGCATCACTCGCCCGCACGATCTCCTCGAGATTGGCAACCGCCGACTGGTCCTCGATCTTGGCGATGATGTGCGCGGATGAGTTGTGTGCGCGCAGAAACTCCCGGAGTGTTTCCACGTCATCCGCCTTCCTGACGAACGAAAGCGCGACAAAGTCGATTCCCTCCTCGAGTCCGACCAGAGTATCCCGGCGGTCCTTCTCGGTGAACGCGGGCAGGTTCACGGTCACGCCGGGAAGATTGATGTGGCGGCGCGACTTCAATTCCCCTGGAACGAGCACGCGGCATCGGATCTTTGCATCCCGCTTCTCAAGGACCTCGAGCTGGATGAGGCCGTTGTCAACGAGCACGGTGTCGCCCACCTCGATGTCCTTGACGAGGCCCTTGTAATTGACGTCGACCGAGCGAACCTCCTCGAGGTTCGGCTCACCCGCCCTGGCTCCGGGTTTGACGGTGAAGTCGAACACCTCGCCCGCCTTGAGCTCGATGGGGTGGTCGAGGTCCCCCGTGCGGATTTCGGGACCCTTGATGTCCATCATGATGGCGACCTCCCTGTCGATGCGCTTCGACAACTCCCGAATCCTCCGGATCATGGTGCGCGTCCATTCATGCGTGGCGTGGGCCATGTTCAGGCGCATGACATCAGCGCCCGCCCGGATGAGTGTCTCAAGCATCGCCTCGCTTTCCGTGGCGGGTCCGAGGGTGACAATGATCTTTGTGCGCCGAAATGCCGCGATGGGCCGCGATGAACTCATGTGTGCATGACCCGTACAGGTTTTTCAGTCCGGGAGCAAGCGGCGGGAGCGGCGGCCGTGCGGGAGGCGGTCAGCCTCCGCGGGGCCTCAGGCTACCATTCGAAGGTGGACGTGCCTCCCCCGGGTGCGACGACGCTGAACTCGCATTTCAACCGGGAGCGCAGGGTCGACACCATGGCTTCCACCGCATCGAGGCTGTTGCAGTCGCGTGAAAGATGCGTCAGGAACACCCGCTGCCAGCGCGGATTGATGAATCCGGAAAGCAGCTCGCGCACGGTCTCGTTGGAAAGGTGGCCGTGACGTCCGCCGATGCGCTGCTTCGTCGACCAGGGGCGTGTTGCGCAGGCCTTGAGCATGACCGGGCAGTGGTTGGATTCGATGACGATGGAATCGCAGTCGTTGAGGCGCTCGCGGATGTGCGGCGGGACGTGCCCGAGGTCGGTCAGCCAGGCCAGGGATTTCCTTGGATGAAAAAGATCGTCGGCGAATCCGGTGGAGAAGCGGAAGCCGACGGGGTCGTGCGCATCGTGCGGAACGGAGAAGGTGTCGATCTCCAGGTCGAGGAACCGGAAGCGCGAGCCGGTTTCAAATATCTGCCAGGACGGCTGGCGGTCCAGCGTGGCCTGCACGGCGCGCATGGTGCCGGCGTTGGCGAAGACCTTGAGATTGGGCAACCTTGCAAGCCCCGAAATGCCAAGGGTGTGGTCGCCGTGGTCATGGGTGACGAACAGGGCGTCGATCGACTCCAGTTTCTCCCCGGCCTCGACGAGCAGCGCGCGAATGCGGCGTGCGGAGTAGCCGGCATCGATCAGCACCCGCGCCTGCGCGGTCTGCAGGAGGGCGCAGTTGCCGGAACTGCCACTGGCGAGTATGCGAAGCTTCATCGGTCGGACAGACGGGTTGAACGATCGGGAGGCGAAACGCGCAAGCGCGAACTCGCACCCGCCGCATTTTTGCTCCGCCCGGATCCTGCGCGCAGCGGCGCGGGTGCTCCGGCCTGCGGGTTTGACCTGGCCGCGGAGGGCGCTATCCCATGATCCTCCATGCCGCGCATCCGCCGCCAGTCAACCACCGCACCCGTGCCCCGGGCACCGGTTTCGCGCATCGTGCATGTGACGCGGCAGGTGCATTTCAATGCGGCCCATCACCTGCACAATCCGGCCCGCTCGGCCGCGTGGAACCGCAGGCGCTTCGGCCTGTGCAACAATGCCGGTGGGCACGGACACAACTACGTGCTGGAGGTGACGGTGAGAGGCGAGCCCGACCCGGACAGCGGGTGCGTCATCGAGTTTTCCGAGTTGAAGGCGATCCTCAACAAGGCGGTCGTCGAACCCTGCGATCACCGGAACCTGAACACGCAGGTGCCTTTTCTCAAGGGGGTCATTCCGTCGACGGAAAACCTGGTGATCGCCTTCTGGAATGAAATCGAGCCGCTCCTGACGCGAGGCACGCTGCATTGCGTGCGGCTCTATGAAACACCGCGCAATTTCGCGGAATACCGGGGGCCCGCGGTCACCTGAGCCGCATGCCTGCATGGCGGTCCCGGTTGTTATCGTCACCAACCGGCGCCGTTCGAAATCAAAAACGAACATGACATCAACGTCGAAAAGCAGCCCGTACCTGCATCGCAAAAAAATGGGCCGTGTGCCGGAGGCGGGGCGGAGGTACGATGCGAAGTTTTCTCCCGGGCGGGAATATCTGGAGTCGCTTCCGGACATGATGGAGGCGCGGGATCAAATCCAGGGCGCTCCTGTGGAGATCCAGCAGGTGGGGGTCGCCAACTTCAGGCTGCCGCTTCGCCATCGCACGGCTGCAGGGAGGCTGGTGAAGCTGGAAACATCGGTGACGGGCACGGTGTCGCTCGCCGCTGATCGCAAGGGAATCAACATGAGCCGCATTGTGCGCACGCTCCATGACCTGCGGGAGGAGGTTGTTGCGCCGGAGCTGCTTCGCCGGGTGCTTTCAGTGTATCGAAGGCGGATGGATTCGAGGACTGCGCGGGTGCGGTTCTCGTTCTCCTATCCGATCCCGCAGCGCTCGCTGCGCAGCGGCCTCACGGGGTTTCAGTACTATCCGGTTGTGTTTGAAGGGACCGTGGACGAGCGCGGGCGATTCAGGAGGTTTGTGGAGTTCGACTTCGTGTATTCGAGCGCGTGTCCCTGCAGTGCCGCTTTGTCCGAACACGCGCGGGACATGAGGTCGGCATATGCCATTCCGCACAGCCAGCGGTCAAAGGCACGCCTCCGGGTTGAAATTGCGCCCCGATCGAAATTGTCGATCGAGGATCTGCATGCACACTGCCTTTCCGCGCTCAAGACGGAGACACAGGTGATGGTGAAGCGCGAGGACGAGCAGGCCTTTGCGGAGTTGAACGGGGCGAACATCAAGTTTGTCGAGGACGCCGTGCGCCTCCTTTACGCTCAACTGCGAAAGGATCGTCGCATTGTCGATTTTCAGGCCGCCTGCGCGCACCTGGAATCGCTGCATTCGCATGACGCGGTGAGCGTGATCTGCAAGGGCGTGCGGGGTGGGATGACAGGCGATTTCAGCGACTTCCGCTCGCTGGTTTGCTGAGGGAGGGCGTGGTGATGGGGAGCGCGCTGCGCCGTGTCCGGCTGAATGAATGACTGCCCAACCGCCATTCCGCTTCACTTGCAGTCTGCAAGGGGGAGGGGAAAACTGACATGCGAATTGCATGGACAATCCGGCGGCAACCGGATTGCAGCCAGCCAAAGTGTTTGTGAAACAATTGTTTGAATGGGGCCGATTCCATCTGGCACGCGTCCAGCATCCCGGTGGGCATGAACACCAGGGATGCTCATGGATTCGTCGCCGCAGGCATTGTGATGAAATTCCTGCCCGTCTGGTTGCCGTCCGTGCTTGGATCGGCCTCTGCGATGGAGGTGCGGGGCCTGTGGCTCGCCTTCATGAGCTGGGTCATGTTTTCGGTGGCGCTGCTTCACTACACTCCGATAGCGGCAAGGTGGAGTGCCGGGCAGATTGCCAGGTACCGGGCCCTGTCGGCTGCCGCGCTTGCCGCGAGGCGACAGGCTGCCGTTGAAGCGTCGGCCACACGCATACGGGTCTCCGTCTGAACGATGCTCTCGCAGCGTCGCTCTGCAGCCTGGGATGGCGCATTCGCTTTGGTGCGATGGTTGGAATCGCCCGATCGTGTCCCCAGGTGGCTCGTGGCTTGTGCTTGCTAGCGGTCCGTGTCAGGAATTTTTTGGCGGTGCATGGGAACCCATCTTGGCCTGGACATTGGTTCGTCGTCGGTCATCGCCGGCATTCTGCAGGGGAGGAGGGTTTCCGCCGTGGCGCCGCGCGTCTTTTTCAAGACCCGTTACAACACAGGCACGGCGGAGGTGGACCCCGACGATCTCCTCGCGGCCATGGCGAAGGCGGTCGCGAGTCTCGGTGCGAAGGCGCGGCGGGTAGATGCGGTGGCGCTGGCCACGATGTGTCCGGCGTGGGTGGCCATGGACGCGAAAGGGCGCGCGCTGACGCCGATTGTGACGCATCAGGACCGGCGCAGTGTCGCCGAGGCGAAGGAGATCGAGGCGCGCATCGGGAAGGAGCGCCATCTCGCCTTGTGCGGATCGCGACCGTTTCCCGGCGGCATCAGCTCCACGACGTGGGCGTGGTATCTTGCCCACCGGCCGCAGGCGCTGCGCGGGGTCGATCTCGCCGGGCATTTGAACACCTTTCTGCACCGGCGGATAACCGGCGCGCGGGTGATCGATCCGTCGAATGCGTCATTCACGGGATTGTACAATACGCTTTCGCAGGACGGGTGGAGTGATGAATTGTGCGCGAACATAGGCGTGGGCCGTTCGGTGCTTCCGGATGTCGTGGACGCCGATGTGATCGGCGGAGGCGTGACGCGTTCGGCGGCCGCGGCGCTTGGTCTCCGCGAGGGAACTCCCGTGATGACGGGCCTGATGGATGGCAGCGCGGGCATGCTGCTCGCGGGTGCAAGGGTCGGGCAGTTGTTCAACGTGGTGGGATCGACGGACGTGCTGGCGCTGTGCACGAATCGCCCCCGGCCGCACGAACGGCTGCTGACACGCGCGCTGGGGGTTCAGGGAAAATGGCTGCATGTCAGCACGATTGCCGCGATGGCGTCGTCAATCTACTGGGCGCGCGACCAGTTCTTTCCGGAGATGCCGATCGAGTCGTTTCGCAGGGAGTTTCGGCGTCTCAGTCGCCGCGGCGCCGCGGCCTCCGGATCCGTTCGCGTCGAGCCCTACATGGCTGGAACACGCACGGAAATCGAGCAGCGCCAGGGCGCGTTTTCGGGGATCACGCTTGCAACGACACGCACGGAAATGCTGTCGGCGATCGTCGAGGCGCTCACCCGCGCGAGCGCCGAACGACTGCCGCTCCTGGAGGCGACGGGCACGCGTCTGCTCCGCACCGTGGCGGTTTCCGGCGGCTCGGACCGGCTCGATGAACTGATGCACCGCGACTGGCCGGGACGCTGGAAATACAGACCGGTCGAGGATGCGACGATGCGCGGACTGGGTGTGCTGGAACCGCGCGAGCGGACCTGAAATTTTCCCCTTCTCAAGCCATGAGACTCTATATTCTGGTCGGCCTCGGCGGCGCATTGGGGACGGTGACACGTCTCTATCTTTCCGACGTCGCAGCGCGTGCGTGGGGTCCCTCGTTTCCCTGGGGAACGTTTTTCATCAATGTGACGGGCTGCCTGCTCATTGGATTCTTTGTGACTGCAACCGGATTGGGCGGACGCTGGACATTGCCGGCTGAACTGCGGCTTGCGGTCAGCGCGGGATTCTGCGGCGGCTACACGACATTTTCAGCGTTCAGTTATCAGACGCTGGAACTTTTCAAGGACGGCGCCTGGGCCCGGGCCGGGACCTATGTTCTCGGCTCGGTGGTGCTATGCCTGGCGGGTGTGGTCCTTGGGCACTGGTTGGGGATCCTCTTCAACAACCGGGGTGCCTGAGGATGATGAAGCCGGGGAAAACATAGGATAGGTAATTGAAAACCAGTTAATTGCAATTGTGATAGTTTTTGATCGAAATCTTTCAAAATCTATCAGACGATTGAGGAATGCCCGCGTCAGCCCCTGCCACAGACCTTGTCGATCGACTGCTACACCTTTCCCACCAACTGGGGAGGGAGGAGCGCAAATTGGCGATTCTGGGCGAGGGAAACACCTCGGCGCGCCGCGATGGGGAAACGTTCTGGGTCAAGGCAAGTGGTTCCAATCTGGGGTCGCTTTCGCCCGCTGATCTGACGGCCTGCCGTTTTGCCGGACTGCTGCCGCTGCTTGATCGCAAGCGCATGAGTGATCAGGCGATTGATGAGGCATTGTTTGCCGCGCGACTGGATGAGTCGGCGCGGAAACCTTCGGTTGAGGCGATTTTTCACGCCTGGCTGCTGACACTTCCGGAGGTGAACTTTGTGGGGCATTGTCATCCGGTGGCGGTGAATTCGCTCCTGTGCACCGCGATGGGACGCACGTTTGCGCGTCGCCGGGTTTTCCCGGATGAAGTCGTGTGCTGCGGTGTGGAGAGTGTTTATGTTCCCTACGCTGATCCTGGCTTGAAGCTCGCGCAGGCCATTCGGTTGGCAACGCAGGCGCACATCCGGCGACTCGCCCGGCCGCCTCGATTGATCCTCCTGGAGAACCACGGATTGATAGCCCTGGGTTCCAGTCCGTCCTCAGTTCTGGCTTCGACCCTCATGGCGGTGAAGGCGGCGGAGATTTTCGCCTGCGCGCTTGCGACGGGTGCAAAGCCGCGGTTCCTGACGGCGGCGCAGGTCTTGCGCATCGCGGGCCGTCCGGACGAGCATTACCGCCAGAAGGCGCTTGGCATTTGATTCCATTTTTTGCCCATGAAAACGTACACCCATGTCAATCATCTCTGGGATGACGCCAAGGCGTCGAAGCTCGATGCCGTCGGCCGCCTGGTCTACCGCTCCAATCTCCTTGGAAGCGATCAGCGCGTCACCAACACCGGAGGCGGAAACACGTCCTCGAAGATCACGGAAACGGATCCGCTGACCGGCAAGCCGGTCGAAGTCCTTTGGGTGAAGGGGTCGGGCGGCGACCTGCGCACCAGCACGCGCGAGAACTTCTCCTCACTGTATCAGGACAAGCTTGTCGGGCTCCAGTCGCTTTACGCGGCCCGGAAGGACAAGGGCCTGAAATCGCCGGCGGAGGACGAGATGGTGGGCATGTACACCCACACGACGTTCAATCTCAATCCGCGCGCCTCGTCGATCGACACCCCGCTGCACTCGTTCATTCCGGGCAAGTTTGTCGATCACATGCATCCGAATGCGATCATCGCGATCGCGGCTTCGCAGAACTGCGAGAAGCTGACGCGGGAGATTTTCGGCGACGCCATGGCGTATGTTCCGTGGATGCGTCCGGGTTTCGAACTCGGGCTCGCCATGCAGAGGATCGCGCGCGAGCAGCCCAATGTGCGGGCGATCATGATGGGCCAGCATGGCTTCATCTCATGGGCGGATGACGAGAAGCAGTGCTACACGCTGACGCTCGACATGATCGAGAAGGCGGCGGTCTACATCGAGCAGAAGTACCAGGCCAAGGGCGGTGACGCCGCGGCCTTCGGCGGCGCGAAACATGCGTCGCTTTCGCCGGAGAAGCGTCAGGCCGCTTTCGCCACCATACTCCCCTGGCTGCGCGGACAGGTGTCGAAGGAGAAGCGCTTCATCGGCACCGTGCAGGACGACGAGCGCATTCTGCGCTTCGTGAATTCCAGGGATGCCGCGCGCCTGGCTGAGCTGGGAACGTCGTGTCCCGACCATTTTCTGCGCACGAAGATCAAGCCGCTTTATGTGGATTGGAACCCGCAGACGGAGGATGCAGCGGCGCTCAAGGCGAAGCTTGCGGCGGGACTTGTGCAGTACCGCAAGGACTACGAGGCGTATTACACGAAATGCCGTCATGCGAACTCGCCCGCGATGCGCGATGCCAATCCGACGGTGGTGCTCATTCCCGGGCTCGGCATGATTGCCTGGGGCAAGGACAAGTCGGAATCGCGCGTCACCGCCGAATTCTACAACTGCGCCGTCGAGGTCATGCGCGGCGCGGAGGCGATTGATCGCTACATCGCGCTGCCGCAGCAGGAGGCGTTCGACATCGAGTACTGGCTGCTGGAGGAGGCGAAACTGAAGCGCATGCCGGCGGAGAAGGAACTCGCCCGCCAGGTGATCGTGGTTGTCGGTGCGGGCTCCGGCATCGGCAAGGAAACCGCCCATCGCCTGGTGAAGGAAGGCGCCCACATTGTGTGCGTCGACCTCAACGAGGCGGCCGCCCAGGCCACGGCGAAGGAAATCACGGACAAGTACGGGCTGGGCATCGGGGTAGCCGGGTCTGGGATTTCCAACTGCGGTCCATCCCTCGGACTCTCCGCGAACGTGACCGACCGCGCCAGTGTGCGCCGCATGCTCGATCAGGTGGCGCTGGCCTATGGCGGGTTCGACTCGATCTGCGTCACGGCGGGCACGTTTGTCGCGAGCGACGTCACGGGTCACATTCCCGACGACAAGTGGGCGATGACCTTCGCGATCAATGTGACGGGCAGCTACATCGTCGGCGACGAGGCGGCGAAGAGCTGGAAGGAGCAGGGGCTGCGCGGCAGTCTGGTCCTCACCACATCGGCCAATGCGGTTGTGGCGAAGAAGGGCTCGGTGGCGTACGACACGTCGAAGGCCGCGGCGAATCATCTGGTTCGCGAGCTGGCCATCGAGCTCGCGCCGCTGGTGCGAGTGAATGGCGTGGCGCCTGCGACGGTCGTGCAGGGGTCCGCGATGTTCCCGCGCGACCGCGTGATTGGGTCGCTCGCCAAGTACAATATTCCCTACACTGAGGATGAGGCGACCGAGAGCCTCGTGCGAAAACTGGCGCAGTTCTATGCGGATCGCACGCTGACGAAGTCGCCGATCACACCGGCTGACCAGGCGGAGGCGTACTTTCTGCTCGTGACCCAGCGGCTTTCGAAGACGACGGGCCAGGTGCTGACGGTCGACGGCGGACTGCACGAGGCGTTTCTGCGCTGATTGCGGTAGGCCCGACAGAAGAGCGGAATTGCAGTTTCAACGTGACCCGGCCGGGAGAATTTCCGGCCGGGTCATTTTTTCAGCGGGCACGGTCCGTGACCGGACGTGCGTCCTGTGGAGCCGCGTGGCTCAGGGCGCGAGTGGATTGTGGGTGCGTCCGCGGATTTGTGCGGCGAGCCGGGTCACCACGGGGCGCAGGATGAAATTGAGGGGCAGGACGATGAGGGGCATGCTGATGATCCACGCGGTCAGCGCATGTACGCCCGCCCATCCGAAACGGTGAAGAAAATCGAGGAAGGGCTGGTGGCGGAACGTGTCGATCAGGATGGGAATGGAAAAGGGGATGCGTTCCGCGCCCCAGATCGCCTCGCCGACGCGCACGTAGACGATCACCATGATGAGATGGACCGGACCGAGAAGGTGATTCAATGCCTGCAGTATGGGTTGGTTCAGTCGGAATCGAAATCCCACCGCAAAATTGAGCAGGGAGGTGAAGCCGAGAAAGGGAAACATGGAAAGCCATGATCCCAGCGCCAGTGTGAAGGCGATGCGGTCAGGGGCCACTCCCTGGGTCACCACGGCGATGACCGGATCGACGATGCGCCGCTGCCAGAATGTGCGCGGTCTGGTGGCAGGAACTGCTGACGCGAGAGGAGTGGTTGGCGGATCGATCACACGGTGGAACAGGACATCGGGCTGTGCTTCAGTGAAGCGGCGGCCTCTGTTCAGGAAAAGTGGCGCAAGGCAGGCATGAATCCCGTCAGGATGTCGAACTGTTGGACAGCAGCAATCCCCAGCTTGGGTGAAAGCTGTCCGAGGGATGTTTCTGACATGGATTCAACAGCATACAAAAACCACTCTCGTTTCTGAGAGTGGTTCTTGAGCGGGAGAGCCTTGATTGGGCCTAGAATGTCACGCGAACGCCGCAATTGAAGGTAATCGGCGGCCCAAAAAACACTTCCGCGCGCTGTGCGCTATGGGACGGCGCCAGATTCAGACCGACGGCCTCGAATTGGCTGTTGTCGGTGGCATCAGAAATATAGACTTTGTCAGTCAAGTTCAGGATGTGAAGGAACACGCTGATGTCTGCATTCCTGAAACCAAAGGGCAGATCATAGTTCGTATGGAGATCGTAGATGCTGTAGCTGGGAATTTTCCAAGGCTGTGCACGATCGTCGGGTCCACCGCGTGATTCGGGAGTGTAGTCTGACCAGTAGCGGTCATACCAGCGCCCCTGCAGCTTGAGCGAAAGGCCACGTGTGGGACGAAAGGTGACGGCATAGGCAATCTGCGATTGCGGTGCATCGCCGACTTTCAGGTTCTTCGAGTAGACCTTGCCGCTATAGGCAGGATTGGTCGCCTGAGTGCTGATGAAGTATTGCTCGCTGTTGAGAACATCGTCTGTGTATATCCAGTCGCCGAACGATGCTGCTGCGTCGAAGCGCAGCCAGCGATTGACCCGGTAGGCCGCTTCGATTTCCAGGCCAGCGTAGTCGGAGTTCAATCCGTACAGGTAGGTGATGGTATCAGCAGTTTCCGAGGTGATGGATACTGTGCGATCACGCCACTGGGTAAAATAGTAACCTGCAGAGACATTGAGGTTGCGATTGGGCGAAAGATACCGGAGGCCGGCTTCAACCGATTTGAATTTTTCATTCTGCGGCTTCTTGACGAACTGGCCCACGGTATCGTTGATCGCCCCATCAAAAATCGGTGCCTTGGTCACCCAGCCGGCGTTCGCATAAACGCCGAGGTTGGCATTGATCGAATATTGGAGACCGCCCTTGGCTTGCTTGCCGTCAAATGTGTTCGAATCCAGCTTGAAGGTTGCATTGGAGCCTGGGGATGCACGCCGGAAAAGGTCTTCATAGCCAAACTTCACGCTGGAATATCCAACGACGCCAAACGCAGTGATCCGGTCATGTTCGTACTGCCCCTGCAGGAAGAGACCGAGCCAGTCCACGGAATTCGTGTTGTTGTAGTCAACCCTGTCTCCAAGCCGCAGCTGCGTGTTGGTTCCCGCGTCCCAAAACTGGCTGGCTTGCGGGACGGTAGGCAGATAATATTCTCCCCCCAGAAGATCGCGGACTTCGCGGAAATGTGTGATTTCCGCAGTGCGCCAATCCGCGCCAGCGGTAAATTTCCATTCATTGCTGAGCTCGTAGGCGAGTTTGGAGACGATACCGAATTGATCCTGATTGTTTACGCTGTTGCGCAAGATGCCCAAGGAGCGGCCGGGTGTTTTTGCAGAACCATTGGCCGCGACTGCGCCCGCATTGCTGGCGATGGTCGCATCCCAATTTATGTTGCTGCCGTAGCGCGTATCGGAGTTCGGGTAGCGGCCGAAAGCTGCGGAGCTCGATCCGTTGTTAAGAGTACCCGAACCGCCGCCCCGGCCGCCGGAATAGTAGATTACGGACGAAAGCTTTAGACGGTCACTGAGAGTCGAGTACCAGTTTAGATTGACCTGCGGCTTGTGGAAATAATTGACGCTCTCATTGAGAAAATTCCGATCTTTCCGGGCATGGGTGCCGCCCCAGTAATATTGAAGACCGGCGTAGCTGGAGCTGACAGGAGCGACATTCTGATTGTAGTCCCTGCCGGCTCCGACTGGTCCTTGACGGAGCGCACCGGCGTTTGCGCCCGATGAGGTACTGTAGATTTGTGCATCGGTGTAGCCGAGACCGCGGGCGAAATCGATGTCGTAGGCCGCGATGTTCGAAGCAAAGCGTCGCTGCCCGTGTTGTTGCGGCGAGCCGATGGCAAAAAGCTCCAGGCGATTGCGGGCATTCACCTTCCACGTGGCGCCAAGGTAGTAGCCGTAACCTTCGACCCACGTCCCGCGTGCATAGCCATCGCCTTGTTTTGCGACCAATCCAACCGTAAACGCCACCTTGTCTTTCATCAGACCCGTGTTGAACACTGCGTTCGCCTTCATGAAGCTGTCGCTGCCTGCCTCCAACTTCACGGAGCCACTTCGGCGGGACGCGGCGGGATCTGTAATTATGTTCATCGTTCCGCCGATGGAGGGCATCGGCAGGGTGACGTTGCTCATGCCGCGCTGCACTTGGATCGTACTCGTGACATCGCCGAGTGCGTCCCAGTTCGACCAATAGAGCCAGCCGTTTTCTATGTCATTTGTCGGGACGCCGTTGATCAAGATCGCAACGTTTCGTTGATTGAATCCACGCACATTCACGCGGGCATCTCCGGCGGCACCGCCGTCGGTGGTGGCAAAGACGGACGGTGTCGAGTTGAGCACCAAGGGAAGGTCCTGTGATGCAAGTTCTCCAGCAATTACCGACTTGGGGACTTCCGTGAAAGCCACTGGAGTTCGACCTTCAATTGCTTGATCGGAAAGGCTTCTCATTTCGGTCACGTCAAACGCAGGGAGGCTGACGACCTCCTCGGTTGTCTGCGTCTGCTGCGCATGTACGACAACAGGAATCAGCATCGCTGCGAGTATCGCGGCAATTGCCGACCCGGCGGAAAACAATCTGAGCATTGGACTTCGGTTAGGTTGTTTCATCGGTTTGAAATGATCGTGCGTAGTCTTACGATCTCCCGCTACGTGATACGGCTTGGCTGCGTTTGCCAAACCCCTAATTGGGGCAATTTCTGACTTTCCCAATTATCGAGAATTTTCGGCTCAAGGCAGTCGATGCCTTACAGGTAATTTGCGAAGAATGATCCGCTGTGGCACTACCGAGTTCCGTCTCTACAAGGGAGCGGACAACTCGAGCCAGTCCGCATGCTCCCCGGCATGTCTGGCTATTTCATCGAGGATCGTTTCCGTCGGAGTGACAGGCTTCCATCCCCAGAGTTTGGCGGCTCGTGTCGAATCGAGAACAACCCAGGGAAGATCGAACGGGCGCGGCTTAGGGTCAGCACCTATCGCATGCTGGCCGAAGCGGGCGCTGCACCAGTCGCTCAATTGTCGAAGGGATCTCGCGGACGCGATTCCTCCGGAAACGTTGATCGTCCTGTCAGCCGGGGCGATGGACGGCGCGGCAAACTGCCTAGTGAGGAGCGGTATTAGATCGCGTGGATGCAGACAGTCGCGCACCTGATAGCCGTGTCCGCCGAAACCGATGTATTTCAGCGGGCGCCGGCGGAGGTGGCTGTTGATCCAGAACGCGAAGATGCCCTGATCCGCGCGGCCGAACTGGCCGGCTCCTGCGAGCACGCCGCAGCGATTGATGAACACGGGCAGGTCGAACGCAGCGCCGTATTCGAGGGCAAGCGCCTCGCTCGCCAGTTTCGTGGATCCGTAAAGTGAAACCGGGGCTGCCGTCGAGAACGATTCGCCAATGCCCTGGGCAGTCACGCCTGGAGGCAGGTTTGACGGGGACGTCCCGTCCCCTGGCGTCTCGAGATGAAACGCCGAGTCCCTTGCGGTGACCGGAAGCGCCGCCAGCCCTGGAATCGAGTAAACGCGACTCGTGCTCAGGAGAATGAAACCGGCGCGGTGCTGTTTGCAGAACTCCAGCATGTTGATGGTGCCGCCGAGATTGTGCTCCACCAGTTGGCGCGAGCTTGTTCTGCCATCGACGCCCGCGAGCACGCTCGGATTGGCGGCTGCGTCGATCACCCAGTCGAGGGCTGGAATCGATTCGAGATCGCTCGCCGCGCGCAGGTCGCCGTGGAAAAGCTTCACGCCCAGGCGGCGAAGCTCCTCGCGGTTGCGTTCGCTTCCTGGACGGATAAAATTGTCGACGCCGAGAAGCGTGTGACCCGCGCCGGACTCGGCGAGGGCGCGCGCCAGTGTATTGCCCACAAAGCCGCAGACACCGGTTATCAGGATGCGCATGGGGCAATGATTGATTCAATCCATGCGTGCCGGGAAGGCAATTTCCCAGGGAGTGGCCACGCCGCGCAGCCTGTTCCGTCACAATGCCTGCAAGAGCCCCGGCGCTTCCGGGTCTATATGCTCCAGGAGGGATTTTCCGCCGGTTCAGGCGCGACAAGGCGATCGATGTCCAGCAGGGGGCACACCTGATCCTTGACCTTGGCCATACCCAGGATGTACCGGGCGTCGATGCTTGATCCAAAATCAGGGGTGGGTTCGATCTCGGCGTCGGTGAGATTCAAGACGTCACTGACACCGTCCACGATCAGACCCATCTGCACGGTTTGAGCGGTGGGTAGCTTGACCTGGACAACGACAATGCACGTGGCGCTGCTGAGGGTGGCGGCCAGGCCGAATCGCACTCGAAGGTCGATGACCGGGATGACGCGCCCGCGCAGGTTGAACACGCCCTTGACGTGACCGGGCAACCTGGGCACCGGCGTGATTTTCTGCATGCGGATGATCTCGCGGACCTTCATGACGGCGATGCCGTAGGATTCACCGGCGAGCACCATCATGAGGTATTTGCCCGTGGCTTGCGGTGTCGGCCTTGTGGCTGGAGATTGAGCGGTCATCCTGTTCGGAAGTGCAAAGGAGTGGGTGAAAGGATCCAAAACGAGGTTTCGGCGCGACCGGAGCGCTCTTTAGCGAAAAGCGTGCTGGGATACTGTTTAGGTTTTGCGGAGGAGAGTCCGAATAGAATGGGAGGGGGTCCGCCTCCTTCGTCGGGCCATGTCTTTCTCTCCATCCATCATCAATGCCCTTGAGGAGGCGATCAACCGCCTCGCGGGCGAACTTGCGCTCGCCAGGCCGGGGCGGGACGATGGATTGATCCCGGCCTACAGTCTGCTCGGCGAACTGGCGGACCTGGCTGAGTCCGAACCGACCCTCGGTCAGCCGATTCTGCGCACCCGGGCCGCACTGGATGCGCTGCTGGAGCAAGCGCGGCCATTTGACGACCAGGCGTTGGAGGCGCTTTCAAACCTGGTTGACTGGCTTCCCTCCGCGATGGCCGCGATGCAGGCTGGCGAAAAAGCGGGCGGTTTTGGCGACGATCGAGCCGCACGTGTCGGCGCCCAGTCGCAGGCGGTTCAATCTCCTGAGCGGCCCGGTGGAGACGTCGTTCCGGCGGACTGTTTGTTGGATCTCAATCTGGACGAGAACCGCGACCTTCTGGAGGAGTTTCATGCCGAGGCGCTGGAGCACTTGAACCAGATCGAGATGTCGCTGCTTGTGCTGGACGGGGAGTCGGGAAATCGCGACGCGATCGACCAGATCTTCCGCTCGTTCCACACGATCAAGGGCGTGGCCGGCTTTCTTCAACTCAACCCGCTGCAGGCCCTGTCGCACGAGGTGGAGTCGCTCCTGGACAAGGCCAGAAGCGGACGGTCGACGCTGACACCGGCGATGATCACGCTGATTCTGCATTGCCGGGACGCGATGCTGCGGATGCTGGCGCAGATCGGCGCCGCGCTTCAGCAGGGGGAGCAGCCGAAGGAGCTGGTTCCGGTGGCGCTTCTGATCGAAAGGGTGCGGGAACTGGCGGCTTCGTTTGCGGGGGATGATGCCGGCGCCCCGCGGGGTCAGGATCGGCCGCCGGTGGACCGCGCGGAGTTGCGGGCGCCCGCCGGCGCGGCGGGGGCAGGCGGCGAGGGAGGCTCGTCGCGCACGATCCGGATAAGTACTCAAAAACTGGATACAATGATGGAGGTGGTGGGGGAGCTTGTGATCGCCCACACCCAGATTGCGGAGGCGTCGCGGGCGGTTGCCGAGGAGGCGTCGCCGCTCGCGGGCGTGGTCGCCCGGCTCGGACGAATCACCCGGGAGCTTCAGAACACGGCGATGGGCCTGCGCCTGGTGCCGGTCCGGCCGCTGTTTCAGAAGATGGGACGCCTCGTGCGGGATCTCGCGCGGCAGGGGGAAAAACCGTGCGCGTTTCAGACTTTTGGCGAGGAGACGGAGATCGACCGCGTGGTGGTTGAGGACATCGCGGATCCGCTGGTGCACATGATCCGGAACGCCGTGGACCATGGACTCGAGTCTCCGGAGGTGCGCGCCGCAGCAGGCAAACCGGCCTCCGGGACCATCACCTTGAAGGCCGTCCAGGAAGGCTCCCATGTCCGGATCGAGCTCAGTGACGACGGCAGGGGGATCGACGCCGACCGCGTGCATGCGAGGGCCGTGCAGAAGGGACTGGTCTCCGCCCATGCCGTGCTTTCACACGAGGAAAAGCTCAATCTGATCATTACGCCCGGATTCTCGACCACTGAAACCGTCACCGCCCTTTCCGGACGCGGTGTCGGCATGGATGTTGTCCTTCGCAACATCACGCGACTCCGAGGCAGCCTGCGTATCGAGACGGCTCCTGGAAAGGGAACCACGTTCCGCATCACGCTGCCGCTGACCCTCGCGATTGTTGACGGACTGGTTTTTCGCGTGGGCGGGGACAGGTTCATCCTGCCAAGCACAAGCGTGCGGAAGGTGTTTCGCCCGAGGGCGGGAATGATTTCAACATCGGACGGCCGCGGTGAAATGCTCGAGCACAAGGGGCGGTCGCTTCAGGTGCAGCGCCTCAGCCGGAAGTTCCAGATACCGGGTGCCGTTGAGGATCCGACGCAGGGCGTGGCGCTCCTGGTTGAGACGTCGGATCGCGTGACGGCCCTGCTGGTGGATGAAATGGTTGGCAGGCAGGAGGTGGTGATCAAGGACCTCGGCGGTTATCTTTCGCGGCTTCCCGGAATTTCGGGTGGAGCCATTCTCGGCGATGGCGACATCGCGCTCATCCTGGACCCGGTGTCACTCGTCGCCGCGTAGGAGACAAACGCATGACCACGATCACGATTGAGGAAGTCTGCCAGAAGGCGCTCCGGCTGCCGTGCTCCCCCGTGCTGCTGCCGCGCATCATTGAGGTGATGGAGCGGGAGGATGCGTCGATCGCGGAGCTGGAGAAGATCATCTGCATGGATCCGGTTCTCGCCAGTTCCACCCTTCGGCTCGCCAATTCCGCCTACTTTGCCTCGGGCAGCGCCAGGGTGGACCGGCTGGACGAGGCGATCCACAGGCTGGGGCTCACGGAAATCTACCGGCTGGCGGCGCTTTCGCTCGCGGGCAGATGGATGGCCCTGGATGCCGATGGTTATCGATGGGAGGCGGGGGACTCCTGCCGGCTGGCGCTGGTGACGGCGGTTGCCGCGGAATACCTGGCCGAGACAATGGGAGCGCTGGATCCGCGCTCGGCCTACACGGCGGGACTCGTCCACGAGGTGGGGAAACTGGCGGTTGCGTATTCATGTGGTGAATACTTTGGGCGGATTCGTGCGCACCAGCAGGAGAAGCGATGCACCTGGCTCAGGGCGGAGAAGGCGGTGCTGGGATTCGACCACGCCGACGTCGGATCGCGGCTGCTCGGGAAGTGGAATTTTCCGGACAGGCTTGTGGCGGTCGCGACATTCAACCCTCCGACGCATGCGGCGCCGGCGGAGATGCTGCCGCTGATCGTGAATGTGCATGCGGCCAAATACCTGGCTGTCTCGATGGGCGCGGGAGTTGCGGAGGACGGATTCCTTTTTGAGCTGCATTCGGGCCTGCTGCTGGAATGGGGCTACACGGCGGAGGTTCTCGAGAAGGCGCTGCCTGAGGTGTTAACCCGATCCAGCCGCCTCCTGCGGGAGAATCTCCTGCACGGTGTATTGAAATTTTGACGCGGGACACGGCTGTGGGCCGCTCAAGTGAGCGGACAAAATGCCGATAGGAGAATCAACCCACGGGGCTCCGGTTCAGGACCCGGACCACCCCTGCAGGTTGTTTCATAGTGTGTGTTTGTGTGGCTAACCGGCCGGGTGTCTTCATCCGGCCGGTTATTATTTTGCAGGCTGGACGCCGCGATGCCCCGTGGGGCGGGCCGGTGGCGGCTGTCAGACCAACTGGTCCGCGGGCTGCGTCACAGCCCTGCTGTTGCGGCGGATGGCACCGAGCAGTTCGCCGATGCGGATGGGCTTTCGCAGCACCTCGGCGGCGCCGAGGCTGCGGAGTTCGTCCAGGATGGCTGAGGTGATGTACCCACTGAGCACGACTACGGAAACGCTTATGCCGTCCCTCGCGAGTGCGGCGAGCAGGTCGCGGCCGCCGAGGTTTGGCATGTTGAGATCGGTGACCACCAGGTCGTAAAGCGTGGGTTCCAGCCGGATCAGTGCGAGCGCGGCCGCACCGTCCGTCGCCACGGTCACGCGGTGCCCGGAGCGTTCAAGGCCGAGCTTCAGGGCGCTCGCAACCATGTCATCGTCCTCGGCGAGGAGCACGTGCCGGCCGGGGCCCGCGGCCTCGAGAGCCGACTGGGCGGACGCGGGTTGCGGCGTGTTCACGGGCTTGGGACTCGGCAGGTAGACGCGGAATGTCGTTCCCTCTCCCTGGGTGCTTTCGAACTGCATCCAGCCTCCGAGGGCCTGGACGCTTTTGCGCGTGATGGCGAGTCCGAGCCCGGTGGCTTTTCCGTGATTCTTGGTGCTGAAGAAGGGTTCAAAGAGCCTCTGCTGCACCGCCTCGGACATTCCGGAGCCTGTATCGCTGATTTCGATGCACTGGCATGGCCGCGGCAGGCCGGGAGTCCGGCCACCCAGGCTGCGGTCCAGAGCCATCAGCGTGGAGGTGCCGATCCGGATCACCGGCCGCCACTCGGCCGGGGCCTTGGGAAGCCTTTCCATCACGGCATCGCGTGCATTGGAAAGGAGGTTGATGACGATCTGGGTGATCAGGGTCGGCTGCAGCGGCAGGGGAGGGAGGTCGGGGGCGAGGAGGACGATCACGCGGATGCGGGAGTCCAGTGTACGGCGAAGGAGTTCCACCGTGTCCTGCACATGGGGGTTCAGCGGCTGCCAGACCGCCACCTCCGAGTCGGTGTTTCGACCGAGCGCCAGGATTCTCTGGCCGAGCCCGATGGCCTGGGTGACGGCACCCCGGATGGGTTTGACCTGATCCCGAAGGCCGGGAAACTCCCGATTGGAATTTTCGAGCAGGTCGAGGTGAATGATGGCGGGAGTGAAGAGGTGATTCAGCTCCTGGGCGAGGCCGCAGGCGAGCTGTCCCATGGAGTCCAGTCGCTGAAGCTGGCGCATCTGGGCCTCGAGATCCGAGCGTGCGGTCATGTCCTGGACAAACGAAGTCATGCCGGTCAGGGATCCTCTCGAATCAAGATCGGCCATCAGCAGCCATTCGCAGACCACCCGGGTTCCGTCGGTGCGCGTGTGGGCGTGCTGCGCGCGGTGGTGGGTGCGTTCGATCTGAACCTGCCTCCAGTCGGCCTCGATCGCCGCGCGTTCATTGATGGGGAAGAGCAGATCCAGGCCGTTCTGCCCGATGGCGGCGGAGCCTGGGATGTTGAAGATGGCCTCCGCCGCAGGATTCCAGGAAAGGATTTTGAAGTCACTGTCCCATGTGATGAATCCCGCGGGTGACTGGCGGACCTGGAAGGCCAGGTTCCTTTCCGCGTCGCACAGTGCGGATTCCGCCGCGATTTGCGCGGTCATGTCGATGGCGCAGCCGAGGAGACCGACGACCTTGTCGCCCGAGCGCACGGGTGTGATTACGGCTTCAAAATGACGCGCGCCCTCGGGCTCGGCGGTGATGAACCGGTAGCTCACCCGTTCTCCGGAAAAGGCGCGGTGAATGGCGGACTCCCAGACGGCAAACGACTCCGGAGTCTGTATGTGGCTGCATTCGGCCGGCGTCCTGCCGATGAAGCCGTCGCCGCGTCGCGCTCTGGCGGCGCGATTGAACAGACAGAACCGGCCCGATTCATCGATGGCCCAGCATTCGTAGGGGAGATCCTCGAGATGGTTCTGGAGATGGAGCTGGCTGGCCAGGCGTGCGGACATGTGCATGTCGATGGCCCGGCGCCGGGCCGCCGACCTCAGCCAGGCCACACCCGCCGCCAGGATGGCCGCGAAGGAGAAGAGAATCAGGAGGTATGCGTAGGTGGGCATGGTGCGTTCTCACGCCAGCGAGTAGAGTTCCGTCCGATCCGGCGTTTTCAAAGTGAGGTTGCCCGTGGCCAGTTCGAGGTGAACCGTGCGATTGACGTTTCCGCCGAGGTCTTCCCCGCAGATCGCGATCTGGTAGACGCCGAGGATTTTCCGCACCGACGCCTCGTTGCGCTCTCCAATCCTGAAGGGATCCGTGCCGTTCAGAACACTCGCGCCTCCGGCGAGAAAGGTCCGGATGCGATGGCGCTCGAGCTTGATTCCCGAAAGGGAGCGGAAGAAAATCGGCAGTCCGGTGTCTGCGAACATCGCCGGCTGTTTCGCCGCCTTGTCCGGCGAAATGAGGGAATCCGGAAGCATGATGTGCAGAATGCCGCCGGCCTTCACCACCGGATCATAGGAGATGACGCCCACACAGGATCCAAGCGCATAGGTGCTCAGTGTCACCTGGGGATTGTTTGAGACCGCAAGGTCGCCGACGCCGATGATGACGCGCTGGGCGAAGAGTGCGGGAATGGAGGGGGCTCCGGCCATCGAAATCTAGCGATCCCTGCACCTTGCGTCCCTGGGGAGCGCAGCGCAGCACGAGGCTGAATGTGGAATTGGGACGCAATCGTCCATATCGATATCTACGGTTCCCCAAGGGTTGAACTTGAGCCACGCCCGGGTATTTCCCCCCGCGTGCGGGTGGATTTCCCGGAGCGGGCATTGCCCGTCGTTTGCGGTGCCGGCCGGAACTGCGTCGGCACCGGCTTGATCAGGAGTAAACCAGCAGACGCTGGCTTATCGGCGTCATGAGATTGTGGTTCCTGATTTTCGAAATCGTGCTCGCATTGAGCGTCTGTCCCTCGCTGACCAGCAGCAGGCCGTGCGGACTGTAGAGTCCATTCGCGAGGATCATGCCCGGCTGGAGCTCATCGAGCAGGATCTCACTCACCTTGCGGGGCAGTTGAAGCAGGTGCGTGACCTTGAGAAAGAGCCGCACCGCCTCGGGATCCAATGCCGTTCCCGATTGCGCGAGCACGGCCTCGATGCCCTGATCCTTGGGCAGGCCGCTTTCGACGAAGCAGACGGCGACGGCGAGACAGCGGGCCGTCCACGGTATGGACTCCCGGGAGAGGCGGTCGGGATAACCGGTTCCGTCAAAACGCTCGTGGTGGGCGCGAATCGTCTCGCCGACCTCCGGATGACTGTCGACGTAGGACGCCAGTGTCTGGCTGAAAACCGGGTGGGAGTTGATGGTGAGCCGGTCGGGCTCGCTCAGCTTCTCAGGATGCGTGCGGAACAGTCTCAGGGTGTCCCGGGGAATGCCTATCAAGCCGAGGTCGCACAACCATGCGCTCGCCTTCAGGATCCGCTTTTCCCTCTCGTTGAAATGCTCGGTGTCGGCCATCTTTCGCGCGATTTCAACCATCGCCTTGGTCTGGCCCGCTAGATACGGATCGAAGGTGCTGAGAATGCGGCTGCAGAGTTCGAGCGAGCGATCGTAGCTCGTCGAGAGCTCCCGATTCGCGACCGCAAGCGCCGCCTTCTGCTCCTCCAGATTCCTGATCTGGCTGGAGAGCGCGGCGTTCGCGATGGTGAGCTGCTCATTGAGGCGGCTGGCTTCGGCGTGAAGCCGTTCATTTTCCGTGACGAGCTGGTGGCGGGAGATGGCGTTCCTGACCGTGGCGGAAAGTTCCTCCCTGAGCCACGGTTTCGCCACAAAGCGGAAAATCTCACCCTTGTTGATCGCGTCGATGATCGTCGGCAGCGACAGAACGGCCGTGATGAGAATGCGCGAGGCGAGAGGATTGAATTTCCGGGATTCGATCAGGAAATCGAGTCCGAGCATTTCCGGCATGCGCTGGTCGGAAATGATGACGGCGAACTGCCGCGTGCGGAGAACCTCGAGCGCCTTCAGTGGATTGTCGCACGCGACCACCTGATACTTCTCGCGCTCGAGCGTGTCCCGAAGCGCCGCGAGCACTATCGGCTCATCATCGACGATGAGCACGGAGCTGCCGACAGGCGTCGTGGATGGCGGGGTCATGGAATGCGAAGCAGTTTTGCGAGCGCGTCCACAGCGTCCGGTTCCCTCGTGCCAGCCGGGAGAAACAGGTCAACCTGCGCCCGCAGGGCGCCCGTCTGCGCGCCGGCCTGGCTCGAAAGGTGCAGCGCGAGCCGGAGTCCCGGGTGATCACGGCGCAGCTCGGCAAGGAAGACGCGCAGGGAGGTGTCCGGTTCATCCTGGCTCACGAAAACAAAGTCCAGCCTGGCTCCCTCCTCGCGCAGGTGGCGCCGCGCGTGTTCGAGGGTCGCGATGGTGCGAATCGACCAGTCCCGTGAACGAAGCGCGTCCACCATCGGGCCTTCGTCAGTCATGTCCCGCTCGAAATACAATCCGCGAATCGTGCGCGGGATGGCGGCCTCGCCTGGGATTGTCGGGGCGGAATGGTCGAGATCGACCAGGGGAAGGACGAGCGCGATCTCGGTCCCGCGTCCGGCAGTGCTGCGGGCGGCAATCGTCCCCCCGCAGGATTCGGCAAAGAGCCGCGCGTGATAGAGTCCGAGTCCGGTGCCGCGCGCGGCATCCTTCGTGGTGAAGAAGGGATCGAAAATGCGCTCCAGGTGCGCCGGGAGGATCCCCATTCCATTGTCCGAAAAGGTGAGCATCACGGAATGGGTCTGAAGCGGCGGCACCGCGGGACTCGAACCCGGCGCGGGAGTCTGTCCGGCTGCAAGGGCGTGCAGCGCGATCCTGATGTCACCCGGACCGCGCAGCGCGTCGCGCGCATTCATCGCGAGATTCACCAGGGTCTGGCGGAACGCCGTCTCGTCGATGTAGACCGGCCATTCGCCGTCCTCCAGCGGACCGGCGAGCTGTGCGCCGCGTGGCAGGATGACCTTGAGCAGGTCGAGCTGCTCGCGCACGATTCGTCCGAGATTGACATACGTTTTTTCCCCGGAGGATTCACGGTTCAATTCGAGGATCTTCCGAAGCAGGCGCTGGGCCTGGCCGGCGTTCTCCTTGATGAGACCGAGGCCGTCCCGCAGGGGGTGACGGTTTGGCAGCGTGTTGTGATAGAGTTCACTCAGCGAAAAGATGCCGGTCATCACATTGCTGTAGTCCTGGAGCAGGCCGGTCGTGAGGGTTGAGAGTGACTCCTTCCATGCCCGGCTGTTCAGCCGGTGCTCGGCGATCTTCTGCCTCGTGATGTCGAGCCAGATGCCCTCGTGTCCCAGAAGGAGGCCGTCAGCGGTCCGCACCGGGGTGCGGATGTCGAGCAGGTAGAGATAGGTTCCGGACTGGGGATTCAGGATGCGGTAGACCTGGGAAAAGGGTCGCTGCGCCGTGCGGTTGCGTTCGAGTTCGGCGTGAAAGGCGCGTTCGTCCGCCTCGTGGATCAGGCGCAGGAATGGCTGGCCGTTCTTCGCCAGAGGCTGTGGATGAATGCCGACGAGCGATTCGAAACCGGGTCCGATTGACGCGAAGGAAAAGTCCGAGCGTTGGTGAAAAACCACGCCTGGAAGCAGGGTGAGCGTCTGGTCGAGGCGCGCCTCGACGGTGCGAAGCCGCAGGAAGATCCTGGCGAAGGACGACGGGTCGGGGGACAGATCGGCGAGGCCGAGATGCTTGAGTTCCGCCGGCGCTGCGAGCTCCGGGGTGAGGGTCACGGTCATCGCGTCTCCGAAACGCAGACGATGTAGGCCGAGCCCGATGCCCGGCTTGCCGGCGGTGAGTTCAGGCAGGAAGAGCGGAAGTTCGGATTCGAACAGGGAGCCGGGCAGCGCCCGCGCCCAGGCCGGCGAGACATCGGCGAGCGCCTGACGCAGGGAGCCGCCTTCCTCCGCCTTCGCAAAGAGCGAGTCGTCCCCGGAGATGCTCCTCGCCTGAATGCGATCCTGCGCGTCAATGATGAACTGGGCGCAGTTCAACGGTCCGCGCGGAGCGCCGCACACATCGGCGGCCCATGCCGGTGCCACGGATCGGTGCGCGGGAAGCGCGGGAGGCGAAGCGGGCGCTTCTGAAGGAATGGATGGCGCGAATTCAACCGTGGGCATGTGCGGAAAGGGCTGGGCTACTGGTAGCCGGGGAGAAGGGATGCACGGCCGGTACCGTGCCGGCGCAGGAAATGAGGTGGGCGGCGATGCTTTCGAGCGGTATGCGGTGCCGGGCTGCTCCGGTTTCCCATGCGGCGCGGGGCATGCCGTAGACCGCGGAGCTGGCTTCATCCTGGGCAAATGTCAGCGCACCCTTTTCGCGCAATCGCCGTAGTCCGTCGGCTCCGTCGCGGCCCATTCCCGTGAGCAATCCGGCGATGACGTGCGGGCCGGCTCTTTCGGCGGCTGATCTGAACAGGATGTCGACCGCGGGACGCTGGTGCCAGATGTGCGGCCCACCGACAACGCGGACGCAATAGCCTCCGGAGTCGCAGTCGACCAGCAGGTGATGGTTTCCGGGCGCAATGAGCGCAAGACCTGGAAGCAGCCGGTCGCCGTCAGCCGCCTCGCGCACGGCAATCCGGCACTGTGAGTCGAGCCGCTGGGCGAGGGCCCTGGAAAACAGGGCGGGGATGTGCTGGACGATCGCGATCGGCGGGAAATCGGACGGCAGGCGGGGAAGGATTTTCTGCAGGGCATCGGTGCCGCCGGTTGACGCCCCGAGCAGGACCAGGCGGCGCGCCGCGTGCGGGAGCGGCGCTATGTTCCCGGCGGAAGCAAAGTTGGAGGCCTCTGTCACGCGAAGGTTGTGGTGCGCCATGGACAATGAGCTTCGCTAGAGGGGGCTTCGGTAGACCGCGGACTCCACCTGCTCCAGATCGTGGCGGATTCCGGTGAGGCTTTCAGCATGCCCCACGATGAGATAGCCTCCCGGCACGAGCAGATCGCCAAGTCGCCGCACGAGGTCCTGCCGGGTGGCCCGATCGAAATAGATCATGACGTTGCGGCAGAAGATCACGTGAAACCGGTCCGAGAAGGGTGGCGGGCCTTCCAGCAGATTCATCTGCCGGAACGTGACGGATTCCTGGAAGCAGGATTTCACGCGAAAGTAGCCCTCCTGTGGTCCGAAGCCCTTCTGGAAACAGCTTCTCGCAAGCCGGGCCGGTACATTCTTCATGGACTCCTTCGAGTAGATGCCGACGCGAGCGCGCTGAAGAACGCGATGGGAAATGTCCGTGGCCTCGATATGGACGGGCCAGGCGGGTTTGACATTCCCGAGCGCCCGCATCAGCGAAATGGCGATGGAGTAGGGTTCCTCACCCGTCGAGCAGGCCGCACACCAGACCTTGAATGCCGGCCACGCCTTTCCCTGGCGCAGGGCGATCATCTCAGGAACCACGGTCTCCGTGAGAAAGTCGAAATGCTTCGGTTCGCGGAAAAAGTAGGTGTGGTGAGTCGATATCGCGTCGATGAGATGCGACAACTCATCCCCTCCCGCCCTGCCCTGGAGGTAGCGGCAGTACTCACCGATTGACGTCAGGTTCGTCGCCCTGAGCCGGTGTCCCAGCCGGGCGCTCACCAATTCCTTTTTTCGTGGCCCAAGATGGATGCGACTGTGCTGGTAAACCAGCTCCCGGATGTACTGATAATCGCGGTCGAGCATGAGTATCCTAACGCCTATCGGCGCTTTTGATCTCCAATAAAGGTTTCCCCCCGGAAAACAGGCGCATCACGCGGGGCGGTCCGTGGCCCGGCAAGTTTTGCCGCCGGCGGTCACGAGGCCGCTTCCGGCGTTTGATTTGCGGCCTCGAGTGAGGCCATTGAATGTTTTATCTAATTATTAGACAGTGTGTTGGAGTACACGTCGCCTCGCATGGCACGCGCATTGCAAAGGCGGGGAGGTCATGGTTGATCCGATCTTTCAGTCCGCCAACTACCAGCTTGCGCGCAAGTTGCTGGACGCGTCGGTCCTGAGGCAGAGTGCGATCGCATCGAACATAGCCAATGCGGAGACTCCCGGGTTCAGACGTCTCGATCTCTCGCCGGATTTTGCAGCCCAGCTGAAGTCGCGCCTGGCGGATGGGCGTCAGGATTTTTCAGGTGTGAACCCGGTGCTGGCCGAGGACGCGCAGGCTCGCGCGGTTCGCCCCGACGGAAACTCCGTCGAGGTTGAAAAGGAGCTGCTCGAGATGAATCGCAATACGGTCGAGTACGAATTCCTGACAGACCTCGTGAGCAGAAACATCAAGCAACTGCGGCTGGCCATAACAGGCCGTGCGGTGTGATGAGGCATGCACCCCAGGAAATTTTGACCCCCGCCCCCTCCGCTTTCCCATGAATCTCATCGGTGCGATTGATGTAACGTCCGGAGCCCTCAATGCGCAGCGCACGCGCCTTGATGTCGTGGCGCAGAACATCGCCAATGCGCAGACAACCCATGGCATCGATGGCGCGCCCTACCAGCGCCGCATGGTGTCATTTGAAACCGAGCTGCTTCGCAAGCAGGGAACACCTGGCGCGGCGCTGCAGACGGTGCGCGTGGGTGAGATCACGACCGACAAGTCGCCGGGCCAGCGCGTCTACGATCCCCAGCATCCGGATGCCGGCGCGGATGGCATGGTGCAGCTACCCAATGTGAATCTCGCGTATGAAATGGTCGACTTGATCACGGCCACGCGTGCGTATGAGGCCAATCTCTCCGTGGCAAAGAACGCGCGCCAGATGGCCATCAAGGCGCTTGAAATCGGCCGTTAATCCCTCCTCCCGCGACCCGCATCTTCCTGATCCCCATGTCACTCATCGGTTCCATCAGTGGTGTCCAGCACGCCGTCCCCCAGCGCCTCTCGGGCACAGGTTCTGTCGAGGGGCCATTCCCAGCGCTCTCCCCGAAGGGCGGCGGAGCCATTCCGCTGACGGACGCGCAGCCGGCGAGCTTCAGCTCGATCTTCGAGACCATGGTCGCCGCGGTGGATGCCAAACAGTCGGAGGCCCAGGCTTTGACGCGGCAGGTGCTGCTCGGCCAGAACGACCAGCTTCACTCCAGCGTCATCGCCATGCAGGAGGCCGGTGTTGCGTTTCAACTGATGGTCGAGGTCCGCAACAAACTCGTGGACTCCTATCAGGAACTGATGCGCATGCCGGTGTAGTTGAAAAACACCGACGCTCCCCGACCACTCTCCCTATCACCGCTGCGAACGGCGCATGAAATCATTTGCCACCTCCCTCCTCGGACTCTGGAAACAACTCGGCCTCAATCAGCGCGTCACCCTCTCTGTCGCCACCGCCGCACTGGTGGCGGGTCTGATCGCGCTGGTCATGTGGTCGCGACAGCCCGACTACCAGCTTCTCTACGGCCGGCTTTCGGAAAAGGACGCCTCGCAGATCGTGAGCGCACTGCAGTCGCAAAACATCCCGCACCGCGTGACCAATGGCGGGGGCACGATCTACGTGCCGGCGGACCAGGTGCATCGCCTGCGCATGGAACTCGCGGGCAAGGGCGTGCCCACCGGCGACGGCGTGGGCTTCGAGATCTTCGACAAGGGCCAGTTCGGTCTCTCGGATTTTGTGCAGCGGACAAACTATCTCCGCGCCCTGCAGGGGGAGCTCGGCCGAACCGTCAGCCAGCTCGACGGCGTTCGCAGCGCCCGGGTGATGATCGTCCAGCCTGAGAACCGCCTGCTGCTCACAGGCCAGGGGGTCAAACCCACGGCCTCGGTTTTCGTTGAACTCGCCGGCTCGCGTCTCGACGTGGAGGCGGTGAACAGCATCCGGCATCTCGTGGCCAATGCGGTCCAGGGCCTCGATCCGGACGAGGTGGCCGTGGTCGACCAGAAGGGCAGGGTGCTTTCCGAGGACCTGCGGCAGGACCCCCTGCTCAGCACCGCCTCTTCGCAGATGCGTTATCGCCAGCAGATCGAGGACTACCTCGCGAAGAAGGTGGAAACGATGCTGGTCCCGGTGCTCGGAAATGGAAACGCCGTCGTGCGCGTCTCCGCCGAAATCGACACGGAATCCACGACGATGATGCAGGAAAAATTTGACCCGGATGGTCAGGTCGTGCGCTCGCAGACGAGCACGGATGACATTTCCAACTCCACCGAACGGCACAATGTCGGCGTCGTCGGCGTCACCGCCAACACCCCTGACAAGCCGGGCACGACAACGGCCGAAGCGGCGCGCCCGACAAACGTGACCGAATCCAATCGCAAGAACCGCACGACTAGCTACGAGATCAACCGCTCCGTCACCAACACCACCCGTCAGCCGGGTTCGGTGAAGAACATCACGGCCTCCGTCTTTGTCGCGCAGCGGATGGTCGCCGCACCTGCCGCCGCCGACGGAAAACCCGCTGCGCCCGTGCCGCAGCCCCGCACCCCGGAGGAACTCCAGGCCTTGCGGCAGATCGTCCTGAACGCGCTCGGCGTGAAACCGGCCGCTGGACAGCCGATCGAGTCCGTGGTGACGCTTCAGGAGGTTCCCTTCCAGTCGGAACCTGTCTCGGCCGGCATCGAACGCATTGAGTCCGCCACACGCGTCCAGGGATGGATCGAGGGCGCGAGCCGCTACATTGCCGTCGCTGTCGCGCTCGGCGTCCTGGCTGTCTTCTGGAGGATGCTCGGCCGCCAGAAGCCGGAGACCGTCCCGGTAGAGCTCCTGACGGTGGATCCGCGCAGCGCGCAGCACCAGATCCAGGGAGGCGCCGCGCTCACACCCGAGCTGCTCAACGATCTCATCAGGCAGAAGCCGGCGAACATTGGAACGGCCCTGCGCGACTGGGTCGCCGTGAAGAAGACGTAGCCCGGCCTGACATCGAATCCCATTCTCCATGGCAACAAGCACAGCGACTGAATCGTCCGCACCCGCGGCAATCGACTACGGCAAGCTGACCCGGCTGCAGAAGCTCGCGGTGTTTCTCATCGTCGTCGGCACGGACTCCGCCGCCCAGGTGCTGAAGATGTTCGACGATTCCGAGATCGAGCAGGTGTGTCGGGAAATGAGCCAGTTTCCGATGGTGCCCGACAGCCTGCGCAGGCAGGTGCTGGATGAATTCTCCCCGATCATCGGCGAAAGCATGGACTCATCCCTGGGAGGACTCGACTACGCGCGGCAGGCGATCGAACGCGTGAGGGGTGATTACAAGGCCAACTCCATCCTCAGCCGCGTCGGCATCGCGCAGGGTGGAACCTCGCTCGATGTGATCCAGGAGATCGCGGAGATGGAGGGCCGGCAGATTTACAACCTGATCAAGGACGAACAGCCGCAGACAGTCTCCTTCGTGCTTTCCTATCTCAACGTGGAGAAGGCCAGGGAGATTTTCATGCTGCTGTCTCCCGAGATTCGCGAGGACGTGGTCGAGAGACTCGGAACCATCGAAAGCACATCGCTCGACCTGGTCGGAAAAATAGTGCGCAGTCTGGGCAAGCATTTCGACACGAAGGCGCGTCCGACCTTTCACCGCAGCGGAGGCGTGCGCGCTGTCGCCGACCTGCTCAACAGCATCGACAAGGAAACCTCCAAGGGCCTGCTCGCCCGCGTGGAGGAGCGCAACAGCGCGCTGGGATCGGCCATTCGCAAGAAGATGTTCAGCTTCGAGGATCTGATCCGGCTCCAGGCGGCGGATCTCCAGCGCGTGCTGCGCGAGGTGGACTCGCAGAATCTGGCCACGTCGATGAAGTCCGCCAGCGAGTCGCTGAAGGACAAGATCTACGGGGCGATTTCGAAGCGCGCCGCGGAAAGCCTGCGCGACGAGATTTCCATGCTCGGGCCGGTGCGTCTCAAGGACGTCGAAATGGCCCAGGAGGCCATCATCCAGGTCGTGCGCCGGCTCGAGGAGGAAGGCTCAATTTCGCTCGATGGCGCCGAGGCGGCCGTTGTCGCCTGAAGGAACGAGAATCGCATCCCATGGCCTCCACTTTCCGAAAACTCATCGCCTTCGACCGGCCGCTTTCCTCGGCGACCATTCCCGGGCTGTCGGGACGGCAGTTCAGCGAGAGCGAGGTCGCCGCTGCGCGTGTCGCCGGCTTCCAGGAGGGGGCGGATTCGGCGCGCGCCTTCGCGAGCCAGCAACTGGTTGATTTTCGAGCGGAGGTTCAGGCGCTTCAGGACGGGGTTTTCAGCAGGCTCGCCGATGTCGATGCCGCAGTTGTCCGGCAGGTGCACGCCCTGCTGCCGAATCTGGTCATGGATATTGTCCAGCGACTGCTTGCCGGATTCGAGCCGCCAGCGGAGGCGGTGGACCGGATATGCTCCGAGACGCTCAGCCAGCTCTACCCGGAGACCGAGAATCTCGAACTCATGGTCAGCCCGCAGGATGCCGCGGTGCTGGAAAAAATTTCCCCTGCATGGACAAGCCGCTATCCGGGGCTGCGGATAACCGCGGCTCCGTCGCTGTCCCCCGGAGACTGCCAGGTTCGCAGCCGGTTCGGCATCACCGATGCGCGGTTGAGCTCAAAACTGGACACCCTGGGGAGGGAGTTCCTCGCCGCCGGTTGAAATGAGAGCCATGCCCGCCGACATCACACCGATCTTCGAGGATCTACGCGTGCAGCTCCGCACGATGCCGGCGGTGCGCCGTCTCGGCAGGGTCACAAGTGTCACCGGCCTGATCGTCGAGAGCGAAGGACCGAACGTGGGGCTGGGCGAACTGTGCAAGCTGCGGTCCGACCGCGGTGAGTTTGATTTTCTGGCGGAGGTCGTCGGATTCCGCGGCCAGCATGTGCTGTTGATGCCGCTGGGTGAAATGACCGGCCTGCACGCGGGCGCCGAGGTGATGGCTTTTGATCTTCCTCCGCTGCCCGCGCGCGGACCGCAGCTGCTCGGCAGGGTGCTGGATGCGCTGGGCCGCCCGATCGACGGGCTGGGACCGATCCGCACGCAGCGGGGGGACGTCACCTCGTCGAAGCCCCCGCATCCGCTGAGACGCCGGCGCATACACGATGCCTTTGTCACGGGTGTCCGCGCGATCGACGCCTTTGTGCCGCTCGGACGCGGACAGCGCGTGGGGCTCTTCGCCGGATCCGGCGTGGGCAAGTCGACGCTGCTTTCCATGATCGCGAGAGGCGCCGACGCCGATGTCGTGGTTGTCGGCCTGATCGGTGAGCGCGGCCGCGAGCTCAGGGAGTTCATCGAGAAGGACCTGGGTGACGACGGACTCGCCCGCTCCGTGATTGTCTGCTCAACCAGTGACACGCCCGCTCCTCTGCGCATGCGCGCGGCCTACACGGCCACGGCGATTGCGGAGTCCTATCGCGACGCCGGGGCCAACGTGCTGCTGCTCATGGACAGCGTGACCCGCTTTGCAATGGCCCAGCGCGAGATCGGGCTGGCGGTCGGTGAACCGCCCGCGACGCGTGGCTACACGCCCAGCGTCTTTGCGCTTCTGCCGCGACTGCTCGAACGCGCGGGAGCGGGGGAGACGGGCACCATCACCGCGCTTTACACGGTCCTTGTTGAAGGCGACGACATGAATGAGCCGGTTGCCGATGCGGTTCGAGGCATCCTCGACGGCCACATCGTGCTTTCGCGATCCCTTGCGCAGGCGAACCACTACCCGGCGATCGACGTGCTTGAGAGTGTGTCCCGCCTCACCAACGACATCTGTTCCGCTGAGGAAATCTCCGCGAGCGGGCGAGGACGCGAGCATCTCGCCATTTATCGGAAGAACGAGGACCTGATCACAATCGGGGCGTACCAGAAGGGTGCGAATCCCGCGCTGGATCAGGCGGTCAGCCTGCATGAGCCGCTGCGCGGATTTCTCAGGCAGCCGGTCGACGATCGTTCGGAGCGCGCCGAGACGTTTGCCAGCTTGAAACGCATTGTCGGCTGACAACTGCACGCCATGAGACGCTTCAAGTTTCCACTCAAGTCTGTGATCGTTGTCCGCGAGGCCCGTGAAGCCCGGGCGCGGGATGCATTTCTTGCGGCGGTGCACGCGGCGATCGCCGCCGAGCGCGAGCTCGAGTGCCTGGTCGCCGAACGCGCGTCGATCGAAAGGGTCCTCATTGCTGAACGCCAGTCGTCCTTTCGGGCCGCTGAACAGGCCGGCTTTCTCCAATCGCTTCATCGTGTGGAATCCCGGGAGGCCCTGGCGCGCGACGCGGTACGCAAGGCGCAGGAATTCCGCGAATGGCAGAGGCAGGCGTGGCTGGAGGCCAGGCGGGATGTCCGCCTGATCGAGAAACTGAGGACGACGGCGCTCGAGAAGTTTCGCCGCGACTTTGAACGCGAGGCCCAGCGCATCCTCGACGACCACACCGGCGCCGCCGTTGCCCGGGAATCAAGCGCATTCGCCACCAACTCCGTGCTCCCGACATGAAACTACTGGCAAATCCCATCGTCGTTGTCCTGCTTGGCCTGCTCCTCGGCGTTGGCACAAGCACAGGCGTGGTCTGGACCACGGCCAGGCCGCTGGTGCGGCAGCTCGCGAGCTCCCTTGCATCTGAAAGCAAGCCCGCGCGGCCGGAGCCGCCGTGGGATTTCTGGACGATTGAAGTCGAATCCCTGGCCAGGGAGCTGAAGGAGCAGAAGGCCGCGTTGAAGACACGCGAGGAAGGCTTCGCGGTGCGGGAGACGCGCCTGCAGGCGGAGCAGCGGGAACTGGAGAAGACACGGAAGCAGGTCGAGGCGCTGCGCGACGAGATCGCATCGAAGATGATCGAGGTCCAGGCGGATGAGGCGAAGAACCTGAAGACTCTGGCGGCCACCTATCGCAATCTTTCCCCCAAGACCGCAGTCGCGATCCTTCGCGAGATGGACGAAATGACGGTCGTCAAGATCCTGTCCCTGATGAAGACGGATGAGCTGAGCGCGCTCTTTGAAGAGATGGGCAAGTCGGCCGATCCCGCGCTCATCAAGCGTGCCGCGCAACTCTCTGAACGCATCCGGCTCATCAAGGCGAGCCGCACCACCACCACGGCAAGCAATATTCCGTAGCGAAAATCTTTTCAGTCAGGCTGGCGCACCAGGGACGGGGCGCATCGTTTCCAAGGATGGAGCAAACTCATGCCAATTACTCCATCCACACTTTCGATTGAACCCTCGGCGCCGAGCGCGCTCGCATCAACCGCTCCATCGACCGGGCAGCCGGTCGACGGCTGCGAAACGACGGCGGCGGATTTCGCCGATGTCTTTGCGGACTCGGTGGACAGTTCGGCTGATGCGCCGGCGGTTCAAGGTGCTTCTGCGGGTTCCGGGCCGCCCGACGGTGAAAAACCCGCCCAACTGCAAGCTCGTGTGCCGACATTTCCGCATCTTGCCTCCCCGAAGGCATGGACGCTGGTCGAGGCAGCGGTCACAGCCGGCGCCGTGACGGTGGAGATGCTGGAAGCCGATCCGAATCTGCCTCGTGGGGATGCTGCGCAGGGTGAGCCGGACAAGTCCGAACAATCTGACGAATCTGAGGACCATGATCGGTTCGGCATGCGTGACCCGGGTGCTGTCTCTGTGGTCGGGAATCCCTGCTTGAGCATGGTTTTGCCGGCAGGCCTCACGAACCCGCTCGCGGCTCAACAGGAGGTGGTCGTCGATTCCAAGGATGATGTTCCGGTCACCGGAGTCACCGCAATGCCTTGCGCGCTTGGATTCCGTTCATCTGCCGGAGCGGCGCAATCGCGGATCCCTGCGGATCTCCCGGCTGGCCCTTCGCCGGCGATTCAGGCCAATGTCGCGGAGCCGGGACAGATGCATGAGAAGGCGCCGGGCGCGAGCCAGCAGTCCTTGCTCAATGCAGAGATGGTCAGCCGTCCGACCAACAGGTCTTCCAGTGTGTCGATCGCCGGATCAGCGATCACTGTTTCGCAAGCCTTGTCAGGTCCTGAAAAACCACCCGTGAATGCAGGTTCATCCGGTGATCTGTCGGAATTCTCGGGCAGCATTTCCTCAACTGGCGCGGAAAAAGGGGCTTCATCAATCGATGGATTCATGCGCCCGCTGGACGTTGGAAGAGCGCTTGGTGCGGAGGATGGAATCGCTGCCAGCGGCGATGCCCCCGGCAGAAATTCACCGGTGCAGATTTCCGACGAAAAGGCGGCGCCAGTCGGTATCCGATTTCTGACTACGCGGCGGGAAAAAGTTGCCGGTGAAGCCGGTCCACCGGCCGCGCCGCAAAAGGCCGGTGCGGTTTCCAGTCCTAAGGAAGACAAAATGCCTTCGTTACGCGTTGATGATTCATATGTTGCGCATGGCCGGCGCGACGTTGGCACTGAAGCTGCAACGCCGGTGGCTCCCATGATTCATGAAGGTCGCCATCCCCGGTTTTCTGCGATGCCTGGCGACGCATTGATATCGGGCCTCGAGAGCGCTTCGAGTTCCGGAAACGCACGCAGCGCCCCTTTGAATCCTCCTGGCACAGGCGGCAGGGCCGCCGTCGCAGCCGTGGAGACGATCCGGCAGATCACTGACGCAGCCGATGTTCTCTGGGCGACCGAGCGTTCCGGCGTGAATCTCAGACTGAAGCTCGACGATGTGGGCATCAATGTGAGCGTTGCCTATCGTGATGGAGAGATTCGGGCGACATTCCATGCCGACTCCCCCGAGCTGCGCCAGGTGCTGACATCGGCGTGGGAGAAGCACATCGCGTCCATTTCCGATCAGAAGCCCTATCGTTTTGTCGAACCGGTCTTTTCCGGCTCGCATGCGTCCCCGACCAGCGACGGCGGTTCGTCAGCCAACTCCTGGTCAATGGGAGGAGACTTGTCGCGGCAGTCTTCACAGCAGACCCAGCGCGAAGACCACGGATCCGTTCGACGCCCCCGCCGCGCGAATTCCACCGTCGCAGTTTCCCACGCGGCTTCCGCAACCACCCGGCTTTCCGACAACGCAGGACGCCTGCGGGCCTTCGCCTGAAAACCTGATCACAGCCATGCAGATTCAACCCAACACGACGACCGGCAACTTCGCCGACCAGGTGCTTGCCCGGACTCCGAAGCAGACGCTGGGGCAGGAGGATTTTCAAGCTCATCACGGTTCAACTGGCGCACCAGGATCCCATGAAGCCGATGGAGGACACCGCCTTCATTGCCCAGATGGCCCAGTTCACCAGCCTTGAGCAGACCACGCAGCTCAACCGTGAATTCGCGGCGTTGCGGGCGTCGAGCGAGCTTAGCTCCGCCGGTGGACTGATCGGCCGCCAGGTCACGGTGCTGGACTCCGACAACCTGCCCGTCACCGGGATAGTTTCGGCAGTCGACCACACGACGAGCACGCCCCGGCTGGTGATCGACGATGTGCTCTACCCATACGCGAGCGTGCTCCGCGTCGAGGCTGCTCCCGTCGAATCCCAGCCCGCGCCGGACGCCGCGCCCCCCGCACCTTGATTTTTGAAAACATAACCAACCTCCCAACGACAACCTCAGTCAAATCTTAGATCATCATGTCACTCATCGGAACACTCACCTCGGGCGTCAGCGCCATGAGAACCTTCACCAAGGGCCTCGAGGTCATTGGCAACAACATCGCCAACGTCAACACGATCGGCTACAAGAGCACGCGTGCCGTTTATGCGGACAGCTTCAGCGACACCTTGAAAGGCGCTGCTCCCTCCACGGCAACCACGTCCAATCAGTCCGCCCTGCAGATTGGCACGGGCGTAAAGCTCGCGGCCGTTGTGGCGCGTTACACCCAGGGGTCGCTCAACACGACGGGTGTCTCCACCGATCTCGGCATTTCGGGCAACGGCTATTTCCGGGTGCAGAATCCGGTCGACAGCCAGGAGTACGTCACGCGCGCCGGAGCGTTTCGCATCGACGACAGCGGTTATCTGGTGACTTCCCAGGGCTACCGCGTTCTCGGTCTGACCGGCGGTGTGGCCGGGACTCCGCCGGCGACGCTGGGACCCATCCGTCTCGCCACGCTGGCGCCGACGGATCCGCAGCGGAAGGAGATCTCCATCGACCGCACGGGAAATCTCATCGAATTCTACGCCGACGGCACGTCGGTCACGACGAACCAGGTCCTGCTCCAGAATTTTGCCGATCCATCCTCGCTCGTGCGTGAGGCGGACAACCTCTTCTCCGGCATGCTCACGGCGGGTCCGATCGGCGGGGCGACCATGACGGCCGCAAACAATACACCGAGTGGAAACGGGCTCGGTAGCATCGAAAGCGGTGCGCTCGAGCTGTCGAACGTCGATCTCACCGAAGAGTTTTCCAACCTGATCACGACCCAACGGTCCTTTCAGGCGAGCTCCCGTCTCGTGACGGTGTCGGACTCGGTTCTCGAGGACATCGTCAATCTGAAGCGCTGATTTTCCTGAATCCTTCGCCACATGGCTGCCAAGACAGAAGCTCCTCCTGCGGCAACACCTTCGGGTGAGGCAGACGCACCCGAAGCTAAAGCGCCGGGCATGCTCTCCAAGCTGGTTCCGATCATCGCTGTTGTTGTGCTGGCCCCCGTGGCATCGTGGGGTGTCGCGAAGTACGTGATCATTCCACAGCTCAAGCACGAGCTCTCGTCGCTTTCGGCTGAAGGGTCCGCCCCTGCCGGTCATGGGGAGGCGCCTGCTGCCGCCAAGGCCGAGAAGGAGTCGGGGGGCCATGGCAAGAAGGCGGCTGCTTCAACCGGGGAGGGCAACAGCTACACCTTTGAGAACGTTGTCGTGAATCTTGCGGGCACGATGGGCACGCGCTATCTCAAGGCGACCTTCATGGTTTCCGGCTCCGACGCGGGCCTGCGCTCCCAGTTCGAGTCGAACAAGCCGAAGATGGTGGACGTTGCGTTGAATGTCCTTTCGGCACTCACGCTCACCGATCTGGAGGAGCCCGGCTCCAAGAACATCATCCGTGAAAAGCTGATGGGTGCCTTCAACCAGGCGCTTGGCAGGAAGGTTGCCGAACAGATCTATTTCTCGGACTTCGTCGTGCAGTAAATCAGCAATCACCATGGCGGAAGAAAACAGCAACCCCGTGCCGGAGGTCCTGGACCAGGGCGAGATCGACCGCCTGCTGGCGACGTCGGTCGAGGCGCCGAAACCAGTGGTGTTCCGCTCCGATGGGCGGCGCCTGCAGGGCTCGGAAGTCTCCAAGATTGAAGTCTACGACTTTCGGAATCCGGTCTTCCTAGCCGAGGCGGAACTGCGGCGTCTGCGCATGCTGCACGAGGAGTTCATCCGCTATCTTTCCGCGCGGCTGTCGCTCTTTCTCCGCATGGAGCTCGGCCTGAAGATGGCGAAACTCACAACGGTGTCGTACGGCAAGTTCACCGAATCGCTGCCGAGTCCGACGCATATCTGCCTCTTCAAGACCGACCCTCTGCCCGGAGTCGGCATTCTCGACATTAATCCGCGCCTGGCGCTTTCGATCGTCGACCGGATGCTTGGCGGCAGCGGAAAGTCCGTGCCGCTGGAGCGCTACCTCACGGAAATCGAAGTCACGCTGCTCGAGGACATCCTTGTCATGATTCTCGAGGAATGGTGCGCGCAGTGGAAGGACGTCCGGGAGCTGCATCCCTCACTCATAGGCCATGAAAGCAACGGCCGGTTCCTTCAGACCTCGACCAAGGACGCGGTTGTCCTAACCCTGACAATGGAGGCGACCTTCGGCGACTGTTCCGAGCAGATTCAGATCGGCATTCCGTACTTCACGATCGACCCGCTGGTGAAGCACCTGCAGGCCTCCAGGGAGAAGGAGGGCACGCCTGCGGCAAAGGCCCAGAAGGCGGAATGGAAGCCGGTCTATGAGCACATTTCGATTCCGGTGCGTGCGGAATGGGATGCCTTCGAGCTTTCCCTCCGTGAAATCGCGGAACTCCGGGTCGGGGACATCATCGAGCTTCCCTCCGAGATTGTCGACCGCACGACCGTCACCCTGAACGGTACACCAAAATTTACCGGCACCGTCGGACTCGATGGTGAGGCGGTTGTCGTGAAACTCAGCCAGAAGATTTCGCAGGAGCATGCTCCCAAGCCCAAGCACCATGGAAGATAAAGCACTCGACGTCGTGCTCGACGTCAAAGTCAAGGTCACCGTCCAACTCGGCTCCTGTCATCTGCCGATGCGCGAGGTTCTCGAACTCGCGCCGGGCACTGTCATCCAGTTGAATCAGCAGGCCAGCGATCCCGTGGGGCTTTTCGTCAACGACAAGCTCGTCGCCTATGGCGAGGTCGTCGTGGTGGAGGACAGTTTCGGCATAAAGATCACCGAGCTTGTCGGCGGGCGATAGGGTGTTGCTCAATGCAGCGTTCAATGCAGCGCTGCGATTGGACTCGCGTGGCAGTGGCAAGCACCGGCTTGTGTCCGCCCGCCCGGCGCGTTTGGATCCAAGCCGAGCATGTTCACTCAAGCGCGCGATGCCATGACGAGCCGGGGGGCGCGGGTTTACCTGAACGGCCTGTTTGCGCCGTATGGCAGGCTTGTTGAACTCCGGATCGACTCCAGGCAGAGGACCATTGAGGCGTCCTGCCTGCTCCATGGCGAAAGCGCGCCGATCGTGGTCACTGTCGGCAGCTACGTTGTTGAGACGGACGGCTCGAAACGATTTCTCCGCGTGTGCGACTGCGCATGCACGCGTGCCTGGGCGCAGGCGTTGCTCAAGAACCTTGTCGAAGGCCGGCGGCTGGAATTGCCCGCCTGGGCCGCAGCCGCGCTAAGTTAGAATATCCGTCTCCTGGAGGGGCATGCTTTGTCGTGCCCAGGGGACGCGCGTCGCAAAACGCCGCCGGATGGTTTTCACGCGAAGCAGCAGAGCTGAGGAGGGAAAGAAGAGTGGCTGGGGCTTCCAGCCCGCAGTCATCCTTGGGATCAATGGGAAGGTGGAATGCCGAGGTCGGAGATCGGAATGTTTTCACGCGGAGGCGCGCAGCACGCGGAGAAAGGAGCTCGCAAACAGGCGGACCATGGCAGCCCACGGCAATGCGCGAGGCGATCGCGCCAACGGATTCTCGGTCGGCTGAGCGCGCTTAAGGTGCACACCATGGCGGCATGGGTGAATGAATGCGCACCAACGGAACCTGGATCGAGCGCGCTGAAGGCGCAGGTCATGGCAGCCCATGGCAACGCCATGGGTTTCGCCGGCAGCAAGAATCTTGAGCCCTGAAGGGGCGATCCACGGTGCGGTTGTGACAGGCGTTGGGCCGCCCCTTCAGGGCTCGGGTTTGGTGTTTGGGAATGGAACCCCGGGCGGTGCCCGGGGCTGGTGTTGGTGCGCCCCTTTGGGGCTGGGGAAAAATTCAATCCGTCGAACCGGTCACGACGGAGCGTGCCCCTCCAAAACTATTTGCATCCGCCTTCCGAACTGGAGGGGCGCGCTTCGTCGTGACCAGGGGACGCGCGTCACGAAACGCCGCCGGAATGTTTTCACGCAGACCTGTCGCTTTCACAAAACGCCCGAATTCCCCACCCGGCTTTCAGGCGGGCAAATCCTGCCGGTCGCTGGTCGGGGTTCGCACGCACGCCGGTTTTCCACCGGTTGCGCGCCATTAGAGTCTCAGAAAGGATTGTATAATAGCGACATCCATGATTCCTGTCGGCGCTGGCACGCATTTCGCTTAGCGGAGGCAGCGCATGAGGATTTCCTCCCATCCCTTTACCAGCGTCACCCGCTGGCTGATAGTGGTAGTCGGCTGCGCCGTTTTGGAGACGGCGCAGCTGATGAGGGCCGAGGAACCGGCCGCTCCGGTTCCCGCTCGCGCACCGGAGACGATCATTTTTCCGCAGGGTTCCTCAGAGAATCCGGGGGGACTGATTCCGGCGAAGGATCGTGGTGGTCGCTCCTGGGGCGTCCTGATTGCCGCGCTGCTTCTCGCCAGTGCAGGGGCCTGGTTTCTGATCAAACGGCGCTCGGCGGGGCCGCTCGGCGGCGCAAAGGGTGAGCGCCGCATCCAGATCGAGGAGACTCGTTCGCTCGGCAACCGCCAGTACCTCGTCGTCGCGGACTACGAAGGCAGCAAATTTTTGATCGGTGTCACGCCGGGGCAGATTCAGATGCTCGCATCCTTGAAGTCCTCCCAGAAACCGTCGTGAAACCACAGCCCTTCGGTCAGTTTGCGCTCTTGAATTTCAGGTCTGGGCTCCTCGCCTGCCTCGTCGCGCTGATTTTCCTGGGCGCTCCGCTGCGGGGTCAGGCGCCAGCACCGGCACCCGCACCTCCGCCGGCCACCGAGTCCACGTCTCCCTCCGCAGGCACGTCGGCAGCACAGCCTCCGTCCGGTGCCTCGATAGCTCTGCCGCCACCGGGTGCGGGAGGAACGGCGAGCCCGCTGCGGCTGAACATCGGCCTCGAAGGCACGGGAAAGCCGGGCGACGTCGGAGTCGCGATCCAGCTCGTGGTCGTGATGACCCTGCTGACGCTCGCGCCGTCGCTGATCATTCTGATGACGAGCTTCACGCGCATTGTCATTGTGCTGGGTTTCGTGCGCACCGCGCTGGGAGTGCCCTCGGCGCCATCGAATCAGATTGTGATCGGGCTCTCGCTTTTTCTGACGTTTTTTCTGATGGGACCGGTTTTCGAACAAATCAACAGCGACGCCCTGCAGCCGTACCTGGCGGGTCAGGCGACGTCCGGTGATGCCTTTGAGAAGGCGACCGTGCCCCTGCGTGCCTTCATGCTCAAGCAGACACGCACGCGCGATCTCGAATTTTTTCTGCAGCTCGGGCGCTTTCCTCCGACACGCGTGGATGAACTGCCGATGCGTGTGGTCATTCCCGCCTTCGTGGTCAGCGAACTGCAGACCGCCTTCCAAATGGGGTTCATGCTGTTCCTCCCCTTCCTGGTTGTGGATTTCCTGGTTTCCTCGGTGCTGATGGCGCTCGGCATGATGATGATGCCGCCGGCGATCGTCTCACTGCCGTTCAAGCTGCTGCTCTTCGTCCTTGTCGATGGCTGGCACCTCGTGGTGAAGAGCCTCGTGGACAGCTTTCACACATAGGCCATTTCCAACCCGATCCCAAACCCTCTCCCCTGTGAACCCGGAACTTGCCATCGATATCTTCAAGAACGTGATCACGTTCTCAATCTACACGGTCGCCCCTTTTCTCGGGGTGATGCTGATCATCGGATTCGCCATGAGTCTCTTTCAGTCAGTGACCAGCATCCAGGAGCAGACGCTGACCTTTGCCCCCAAGCTTGTGGCGCTTGCGGGCCTGCTGATTCTGCTGGCTCCCTGGCTGCTGAGATCCATTTCGGAATTTGCGACGATGATGATCACGCGAATGGCGACATTGGGCAACTGAACAGCGGAGGGAGGGATGTTTCCATGCCGATCGACCTGGTGTTCGCCTGGTTGATGGTTTTTCTCCGGAGCCTCGGAGTAGTCCTGCTTTTTCCGACGCTGGCGGGGCGTCCGCTGCCGGTCATGCTGCGTGTGGCCATGGCGGCGTGCCTGGCCTCGATCCTCTACGGCATTGTCCGCGGAAGTCAGTTTCCGGCTGGGATTGGCGGACTGATATATGCCGCGGGAGGCGAGGTGATTCTCGGGCTTGTTTTCGGATTCATTGCACGGCTTGCCTTCGCCGCGGTTGAGCTGGCGGGACGGCTGATTGCAAACGAGATCGGCCTGATGGCGGCGCCGGGATTTGACGTGCCGCAGCCGGCACAGGAACCCCTGCCGTCGTTTCTGTCGATATTTGCGGGAGTGCTGTTCTTTCTTTTTGGCGCGCACCTGAGCGCGCTCACGGCGTTTCTGCGCAGCTTCGAACTCGCCCCCGCGGGCGCTCCCGCATTCAGCGACGGCACGATACTCTCGCTGATCGTGCAAACGGCGCATGTCATCGATCTCGGATTCCGCATCGCCGCGCCGTTCATCGCGTTGAACTTTCTCGTCAACCTGGCGTTTTCCGTGCTTGGCCGGGCGGTGCCGAAGATGGGAGTTTTTGTCCTGAGTTATCCGCTGCGCATACTGGCTGGGTTCACCCTGCTTGCGGGTGCGGGCGGATTGATTGCGCGGTACCTCTGGACGGAATTTGACGCGATGCCCTTCAGGATCCTGGAGATCCTGCCGCATTGAACCACGGATCTGCCGGCGAGCAGGCGGAGGCGCGGAGCACGCGGAGGGGAGAATCGGAGGGCGAAGCCCAATTTGTGAACTGGAGGGGCATGCTTTGTCATGCCCTGGGGACGCCCCTCGCAAAACGCCGCCGGATGGTTTTCACGCGAAGCAGCAGAGCAGAGGAGGGAAAGAAGAGTGGCTCGGGCTTCCAGACCGCAGTCATCCTTGGGATCAATTTGAAGGTAAAATGCAGAGGTCGGAGATCGGATGGTTTTCACGCGGAGACGCGGAGCACGCGGAGAAAGGAGCCCGCAAACGGTCGGACCACGGCAGCCCATGGCAATGCGCGAGGCGATCGCGCCAATGGATTCTCGGTCGAGCGCCCTTAAGGCGCACACCATGTCGGCATGGGTGAATGAATGCGCACCAACGGAACCTGGATCGAGCGCGCTGAAGGCGCAGGTCATGGCAGCCCATGGCAACGCCATGGGTTTCGACGGCAGCAAGAATCTTGAGCCCTGAAGGGGCGATCCACGGTGCGATTGTGACAGGCGTTGGGCCGCCCCTTCAGGGCTCGGGTTTGGTGTTTGGGAATGGAACCCCGGGCGATGCCCGGGGCTGGTGCTGGTACGCCCCGTTGGGGCTGGGGAAAATTCAATCCGTTGAACCGGTCACGACAAAGCGTGCCCCTCCAAAATTGTTTGCATCCACCTTCCGAACTGGAGGGGCATGCTTTGTCATGCCCAGGGGACGCGCGTCGAGCTGCCCCGACTGGATGACACCAAACCGCCATTCCGAGACGCCTTCATCCGGTTCGAATCCGGATTGATCCGTGGTTGAAACTTCCGAGGTTTTCGTTCGGTCCATCCGTGGTTGCTCCCACTGCAAATTTTGCCGCTCCAGCAACCGTGCGCCGGAGACAATTTCGTAACAATCACACCAACAGAACTATCCAGGAGCCCAACGCATGCTGGCACTGTCCTTGCATTGCCTGACGGGAGGCCATGGCTGACCACAACGACGACTCAAAAACCGAGCTGCCGACAGACAAGCGGAAGACGGAGGCCATGGATCGTGGTCAGTTCGCGAAGACGCCTGAACTTCAGGTCGTCGCCATGCTTGTCGCGGCATTGGGCGTCTTTTCCATGAGCCTTGCCGGTGGCACGCGCGAAGTCGCGGCGCTGGCCACGCTTTTCTGGCGGGATCTCGGTGCCGCGCGACTGGAGATTTCAACCCTGCCGGATCAGCTCGACGATGTCGGACTCGTCCTCGCCCGAGTCCTGATTCCCGTGATCGTTGCCACCACGGCCGCGACTCTGCTGGCGGGTGGGTTCCAGACGGGCTTCCGGATTTCCCCGAAGGCGCTGGGCGTCAAGTTCGAGCGGCTCGACATTGTGCAGGGATGCCAGCGGCTGTTTTCGAAAACCACGATGATGCATGGGCTGATCGATTTTCTGAAAATGCTCGGCATCGGGCTGGTCCTCTGGATGGCGGCGAAGAATCTGCTTTCGGATCCGCTGTTCAGTGCGCCCGTCGAAAGCGCCTATCTCGGAGGATTTCTCCACCGCGCCACGATGGAGTTCTTTGCGAAGCTGCTGCTCGCCCTCGGCATCATCGCCGCCCTGAGCTACGCGTATGAGCGCTTCAAGACGCTGAGCGAGATGCGCATGACGCGGCAGGAGGTGAAGGACGAGCACAAGCAATCCGAGGGCGACGCCAACACCAAGAGCGCCATGCGGCGCATGGGTCGCCGCCTCCTCCAGAAGCAGATGCTTGGTGCTGTCGCGACGGCCGACGTCGTCGTCACCAACCCGACCCACTTTGCTGTCGCGCTGAAATACGAACGCGGCAAGGACAACGCCCCTGTCGTGCTGGCGAAGGGCGACAACCGCTTTGCGCTGCGCATCAAGGCGCTGGCGGCGGAGCACGGCGTGCCCATGGTGGAGAATCGCCCCGTTGCGCGCATGCTTTTCAGCGTGGGCAGGGTGGGCGAGCCGATTCCGAGTGAACTCTACCAGGCCGTAGCCGGCATTCTCGCCTTCGTCTACAAGACCCACCGCCTGTACTTCCACGAATTGAAGATGCGCCGCACCGTCGCGGAAAGCGCGGAACTGCGGGGCGTTGCCTGACCGTGATCCCATCCCGTTTTCATCACTGACACTTTCATGGCCTCCGCCGCTGCCACCAGTCCTGCAATCGTACCCGCAACATCGCCTTCGAAGGGAGCCGGTGTCGACCTGTTGAAACGCGCCGATTTGATTTTCACGGGTGCGCTTTTCATGACCGTGCTCATGCTGCTGGTGCCATTGCCCGCACTGGCGCTCGATGTCATGCTCGCGCTGCAGATGGGTGTCTCCCTGCTGATGCTGCTCATCGTGATCTATGTGAAGGATCCGCCCGAGTTTGCCGGATTTCCCACGCTGCTGCTCGCACTCACACTCTTTCGTCTGGCGCTCAACATCTGCTCCACACGGCTGATTCTCACCAAGGGCGAGGCCGGCCACGTGATCGAGTCCTTCGGCCACTTTGTCATCCAGGGCAACTACATCGTCGGCTTCGTCGTCTTCCTGATCCTCGTCGTGATCAACTTCGTGGTCATCACCAAGGGTGCCGGCCGCATCGCGGAAGTGAGCGCGCGGTTCACCCTCGACGCCCTGCCCGGCAAGCAGATGGCCATCGATGCCGAGCTGAACGCGGGCATCATCGACGAGGCGACCGCCACAGCGCGCCGGCAGAAGGTGCAGAAGGAGGCGGATTTCTACGGTGCGATGGACGGTGCGTCCAAGTTCGTGCGCGGCGACGCCATCGCCGGCATCCTCATCACGCTCGTCAACGTCATCGGCGGTTTTGCCATCGGCGTGCTGCAGATGGACATGACGCTTTCCGAAGCGGCGACGAAGTTCACGCTGCTGTCGATCGGTGACGGCCTCGTCTCGCAGATTCCCGCGCTGATCGTTTCGGTCGGAGCCGGCATTCTGGTTACGCGTGCGGCGGGGACCGGAAATCTTGGCCAGCAGATCGGCGGGCAGTTGGTACGCTACCCGCGCGCGATCGGCATCTCTGCGGCGATGCTCGCCGTATTCGGCCTCATGCCCGGCATGCCTGCGCTTCCATTTTTGAGTCTCGCAATCGTCGGCGGTTACATCGCCCGCATTCTCAAGCAGCAGCAGCGCGTCGATGATGCATCGGCGGAGATTGCCGCGGCGACAACCAAGGCCGCGGGCTCGGGCAAGGCACCGGCCACCGGCAAGGACGGTGCGTCCGCCGCGGGAAAATCGGCCATCTCCGAGGATCTGCGCAGACTTGTCGATCTCGACGTGTTTGCGATCGAGATTGGTTACGGGTTGCTGCCCCTTGCGGATGCCAAGCAGGGAGGCGATCTGCTGGCGCGGGTCACGGGAGTTCGCAAGACACTCGCACGCGAGAAGGGCATCCTGGTACCGCCGGTCTCCGTGCGCGACAATCTCGAACTCGAGGCAAACGAGTACCGCTTCCTGCTCCGCGGAAAGACGGTTGCCAAGGGCCAGGTGCAGCCGGGCCGCAGCATGGCCATGAATGTTTCGAACAGCACGGTCGCGCTTCGCGGCCTGCCGACGCGCGAGCCGGTGTTCGGGCTCGAGGCGGTGTGGATCGACGAGGCGGAACGCAAGACAGCGGAACTCAATGGCTACACGGTGGTGGATCCGTCGTCCGTGATGATCACGCATGTTTCCGAGACGCTCAAGAATGTCGCGCACCTGCTGCTCGGCCGCCAGGACGTGCAGACGCTGATCGATCACCTGAAGGAGTCGCACCCCGCGCTCATCTCCGAGCTGATTCCCGACCTCGTCAATCTCGGCATCATTCAGCGAGTCCTGCAGAACCTCCTGCGGGAAAATCTGTCGATTCTCAATCTGCCGCTTGTACTTGAGTGCATTGGCGACTTTGCGGGTGTCACGAAGAACCCCGACGATCTCAGCGAGCTCGCACGCCGGCGACTGGGACTTTATTTCGTGCCAGAGCTCGAGTGTCGCCCGGGAATGCTGAAGGCGGCGACGTTTGATCCAAGGCTCGAGCAGGTGCTGGTTGCGCGCATTCATCGCACGCCGAGCGAAGTGGGGCTGGCGCTTGACCCGATGCTGGGGCGTCACCTGCTGACGGAAATCAACGCGCGCGTGGCGGAGTTCACGAAGGAGAATCTCACGCCGGTGCTTGTGGTCAGCACCGAGTTGAGGCTCGCGCTGAAACGCTTTTTTGAGCCATCGTTCCCGAGGCTGGTGGTCCTGGCCTTCCAGGAGCTTCCGGCGACGACGGAAATCGAGAACACCGCGATCATCACGATCCCGCCGCAGATCGCAGCCCGCCTGGAGTCGCCCGCGCCCGCGCTGCGGGCGGCGTAACGGGCGTGGTGGATCGAGCGCGCTGAAGGCGCAGGCCATGGCAACGCCATGGGTTTCGACGGAAGGAACAATTTTGAGCCCTGAAGGGGCGATCCACGGTGCGATTGTGACAGGCGTTGGGCCGCCCCTTCAGGGCTTGAGTTTGGTGTTTGGGAATGGAACCCCGGGCGATGCCCGGGGCTGGTGCTGGTGCGCCCCTTTGGGGCTGGGGAAAAATTCAATCCGTCGAACCGGTCACGACGGAGCGTGCCTCTCCAAAATTGCTTGCATCCGCCTTCCGGCCTGGAGGGGCATGCTTTGTCATGCCCTGGGGACGCGCCTCGCAAAACGCCGCCGGAATGTTTTCACGCGGAGGCTCGAAGCAGAGGAGGGAAAGAAAAGTGGCTCGGGCTTCCAGCCCGCAGTCATTTCGAGGATCAATTTGAAGGAGGCATGCAGAGGTCGGAGATCGGAATGGTTTCACGCGGAGACGCAGAGCACGCGGAGAAAGGACAGTGCAAACGGGCGGACCACGGCAGCCCATGGTAATGCGGGAGGTGATCGCATCAACCGATCCTGGATCGAGCGCGCTGAAGGCGCAGGCCACGGCAGCCCATGGCAACGCCATGGGTTTCGACGGGAGCAATAATTTTGAGCCCTGAAGGGGCGATCCACGGTGCGATTGTGACAGGCGTTGGGCAGGATTCGGCAAATTCTGCCGATGGCTCGCGCTTCCGCTTTTCGACATCGGCTCGTCTAGGCAATCAACCCTAGATAGAATCTCGTAAGTATCGTTGTGATAAAACGATAAGGTTCAGTCTTTGAGATTGGCATGAATATGGCATCAGGCGGTGCCGAATGTCCCCTTCCGCTGCTGCCATTGCTGAAAATCGTTCCCCGGCCAATGCGATCTACAAGCTCGTCGTGCGGTCTGCGGATGAGGCGGTTCAGGCGATTCGGACGCAGCTCGGCGAAAACGCCAAGGTCCTGTCCGTAAGGCAGCTTCCCGGCCAGGGACTCTCGGGACTCTTCGGTCGCCCGCGGCTCGAGGTGATTGCTCAGATCGATTCGGGTGAAACCGCTGAGTCTGCGCAGCCCTCGAAAGACCCGGCCGCGTCGTCGCCGACACCAAACGCGGCGGAACAGCTTCAGGATGACGCAAAGGCATCCGGCAGAGCGACCGTTTCGGCTTCTGCGGCGCGGGCAGCGTCGCCGGCCCTGCAGCTTCCCGATCTGCTTCGACGTTCCGGATTTTCCGAGACATTGGTCGCGCGACTGCAGACTGCTCCAGCGGGTGCGTCTCCCGCTCCGCTGCATCGTGCGCTCGCGGATTTCGGTCAGACGTTGCGCACTTCGTCCACCTCCCAAGCCTCTCGGCCGCTGCCATCGCGCGTGGCATTCATGGGCACGGCCGGATCGGGTCGAACGACGGCTCTTTCGAAGTGGCTGTCACAGTGCGTTTTTGTTCAGGGGCGCAAGGGCCGGGTGATAAAGGCCGAGTTCGATCGTCCCAACCTTGCGGAAGGGCTTTCCGTTTTCTGCGAGGCGCTCGGACTTTCGCTGGATCACCATGTTCCCGGCGAACCCGGTGAGCGCACGATCCCTGATGTCGCGGCGAAGGAATTTGTTTTCGTCGATCTTCCGGCGCTCTCCCTGCAGCCGTCGGAAAACGCCGGCATGGTTCGTTTTCTCGACACCGAGCGCATCGACGGCCGCGTGCTGGTCCTCAATGCGCTGCATGATCTTTCAAGCCTGCGCGCGGCCTACAACGCGGGCCGGGCGGCCGGTGCCACGCACCTGGTTTTCACGCATCTCGACGAGCTCGGTCAGTGGGGAAAGCTCCTCGATTTCCTGATCGATGCCGACGTGGCGCCGCTCTTCCTCGCCACCGGACCGAGTCTGACGGGCGACCTCGAGGTGGATGCCGTGGGCGCCGTCCTTCGAAAAACGCTCCCGGGCTCCTGAGAACCGACCGCCATGAAGTTCATCTTTCTCACCGGCGGATTTGCCGGATTCGTCATCACCGCCGCCACCGGATTCCTGGCTGACCGCGCACCGGACCTGGTGCTCAGGGACGCCGCCATCGGGTGTCTCGCGGGCGCATTGCTCTTCCGCTGGTTCTGGTCGGTCGTGATCAAGGTTTTTGGCGAGACGATGGAATTGAAACGTCTTGCCGCCGCCGCCGAAGCCGAGGCCCAGGCCGCCGAAAAGGCGGTGCCGGTCAGCGCCGCCGCACCGGCAAAGACGCGCTGATTCCCTATTTTTCCACCACAACTCCACATCCTGAACGTCAGTCCCCATGAAACACGCCGCAGTCGCCTATGCCCAGCCCGCAGCCGCCGCCAACGCCTGGCGCGCCTATCAAACCTCCAGCGGTTCCGTCGATGAGAAGGAACTCATCGAACGCTACCTGCCGCTGGTCAGAAATGTCGTCGATCGAATCAAAATCAACCTGCCGGCGCATGTCGACGTCGACGATCTCTACAGCGTCGGCGTCACCGGCCTGATCGCCGCCGTCCGCAAGTACGATCCCGAGCAGGGCCACACCTTCGCGGGTTACGCCAGCACGCGCATCCGCGGCGCCGTGCTCGATGAGCTGAGACGCCTCGACTGGTGTCCGCGCCGCGCGCGTGCGAAGGCAAAGAAGCTCAAGGAGTCGATCAACGAGCTCGAGCAGAAGCTCGGGCGCGCCGCGAGCGAGGAGGAGGTGCGCGAGTATCTCGGTCTCACGCCGAAGGAATATGCCAAGTGGATGGAGGAGGCCCGTCCCGTGTGTTTCGTGGCGATCGATCAGACGACCGAAAACGAGGAAAGCGACGGCACTTCACTGCATGAATTGATCGCCGACGAGAGCGACGTCTCCATCCGCGACCGCATGGAGAAGGAGGAGCTGATGCAGCTCATGGCCCAGCGCATCGCCGAACTTCCGGAGATTCCCAAGAAGATCATTGCGATGTACTATCACCAGAACATGCGGCTCGCGGAAATCGCGGCGGTCTTCAACCTGACCGAGTCCCGCATCTGCCAGATTCACGCTCAGACGGTTATTGGGCTGCGAGCCTACCTCAAGCGCGTGCGCGACAAGTGAGCCGCTGGCGGACCGCAAGTTCGGGATCCAATCAGCGCCTTTTGCTATCGAACGGGAATGTGCGGACCAGGAGCACACGCACGCGCTCCAAATTGGTTCTTCACGTTTGGTAGTGGGTACCCGAGTGATCTTCCATCCCTCGCGACTCCCCCGATCAACGATTTTTGGGGTGGAACAAGGATTTTGAGCAGCCTTTGGGGCGATTTCGACCGAATCCATGCATACCGCTCTGTCACCCTCTGGGTGATTTTTCGTGCGCCGGGAAGGTCTTAAAGAGGAATACCTTGGCCTGGGCGCCCATTTGCTGGCGAAGCCGGCAGGGAGTCCTGATTGACTCTGGAGGACCGGCCGAATCAATGGCTTCGCGCACATGAGATTCGGACTTCATTTAGGTGAATTGGATGGTAAATTTGGCCAAACTTTGGAAGATTTCCCCTTGAAGCGCCAAGCGCGTTGCCTGACATGAACCAAGCTGAAAATCCTCACGCTGGATGAAGTGGCGGACTACCTCAAGGCGGGGAATAAGACCGTGTACCGACTGGCCCAGCAGGGGGAGATACCGGGATTCAAGCTGGGCGGCACCTGGCGGTTTCGTCGCAGCGAGTTGCGAGCGCTGGATTGCCGAACAGATAGGCGAGAAAACGCAAGACAAGACATGAGCGCACCGCAGAACAGCAGCGGCCAGGCAGCCTTGCCCAGAGGGATGTCCGCTAGCCCATGAACGCCGTAGAAATCGAACAGGCCATCACCGACCTCGCGGAGCAGCCCTTCGACCGCGCGGAGTTCCCCTACGCCTACGCCGACTGGCTGGCCGAGCTGAAAGCGCAGATCCATGACGCTCAGCAACGCGCAGCGCAAGCGCTCAATCTTGAGTTGGTGGTGCTGTATTGGAGAATCGGCAATGCCATCCTGGAGCGACAAGACCGGCAGGGGTGGGGCGCAAAGGTCGTCGACCGTTTGTCGCAGGACTTGCGCTCGGCCTTTCCGGAGATGCAGGGGTTTTCGGTTCGCAACCTGAAGTACATGCGGGCTTTCGCCCTGGGTTGGCCGGATCTGCCATTTGTGCAGCAGGTGTTGCACAAATTGCCCTGGGGTCACAACCTGGTTTTGCTGGACAAGCTGCCCGGCCCGCAAACCCGCAAGTGGTACGCCGCCCAGGCCATCGAGCACAACTGGTCGCGCAATGTGCTGGTGATGCAGATTGAGGCCCGCTTGCTGGAGCGCAGTGGCAAGGCTGCCACCAACTTCGAGCTGACCTTGCCGAAGCCGCAGTCCGATCTGGCGCGCGAATCGCTGAAAGACCCGTACCGCTTCGACTTTCTCGGCCTGACCGAACAGGCGCAGGAGCGCGCGGTGGAGGGTGCGCTGGTCAAACACGTCACCGAATTCCTGCTGGAGCTGGGCGCCGGCTTCGCCTTCGTGGGGCGGCAGGTGTTGCTGGACGTGGGCGGCGATGAATTCTTCATCGATCTGCTGTTCTATCACCTGAAACTGCGCTGCTATGTGGTCGTCGAGCTGAAGGGCGGGAAGTTCCAGCCCGAGCACCTGGGCCAACTGAGCTTCTACCTGACGGCGGTGGATGAGCAGGTCAGGCACCCGCAGGACAACCCGACCATCGGCCTGCTGTTGTGCAAGAGCAAGAACAAGGTGGTGGCCGAATACGCACTGCGCCAGAACACGCATCCTCCACATCCCGAACGTCAATTCGCGCGAGAGCACGAAGGACAAGATGCGCGAGGTGGAACACATCATCGAGGCGCTGGGAGAGTGGCAGGGGATCGATGTGGCCACGGGCTTCCAGCTCGTCAAGCGACCGGATGGTCGCGTGCTGCGCATCGCCGATCTGGTCGATGACGATGACTCGAAGCGGGACCGTGTGTCCGCCGCGCTCAAGGACCCGGCGCAGAAGAACAACCGCGACCATGTGGACATCATCATCGCGCTGGGCATGGCGAAAGAGGGCTTCGACTGGATCTGGTGCGAACACGCCCTGACCGTGGGCTATCGCGCGAGCCTGACCGAGATCGTGCAGATCATCGGCCGGGCCACCCGTGATGCGCCCGGCAAGACCCGGGCGCGGTTCACCAACCTGATCGCCGAGCCGGACGCGGCCGAGGAAGCCGTCACCGAGGCCGTCAACGATACCTTGAAGGCCATCGCGGCGAGCCTGCTGATGGAGCAGGTGCTTACTGGGTACATCTACGATCCCAAAGCTGCAAAGCTTGTGACGGTGAGATAGCTTGGAAAAATGGGTTCTTCACGTTTGGTTGTGGGTAAGGGTCTGGGCGGTTAGCCCCATGCCCCCCACCTTCTACCGCGCAATCATCGTGATTGTCGCTAAATGAACAGTATTGGGGTTAGGGTGGCTGGGAACGCTTTTTGCCGAAACTTGAGGGGAAACTTCAGCGATTTATGGGGTATGCCATAGACATGAAACGAGGGATCGTCCCGGTGCCGGATTAAAGAGTCCACCCCATCGGGCCGTTAACGTCACCCAGAAACATGCTCATTCTGATCGGCAGTTTTATCGTTGTCGCCTCGACACTCGGCGGCTTCATGCTCGCTGGCGGCAACCCGCTGGTGTTGCTGCATGTATCGGAGTTCGTGGTGATTCTGGGAGTGGCGGCCGGCATTCTGGTGATCGCGAGTCCGGCCACCGTGATGAAGGAGATGGTCCACAAGGTCCAGCTGGCCGCCTTCGGCAAGGGCGTGGGCAGGGCGGAGTATTTCGATCTGCTGAAGATGCTCTACGAGATCTTCATGGTGGGTCGCCGAAACGGCCTGATCGCCCTCGAGGAGCATGTGATGAATCCGTCACAGAGCGCGATTTTCAAGAAGTACCCGGGAATCACAGCCAACAAGGAGAGGATGGATTTCCTCATCAATGGCATCAAGCCGGTGATCGACGGAAAAATAAAGCCCGACCAGCTCGAGGAGCTCATGTCCGCCGAGATGAATGCGAAGGCCGAGGAGAGCGATCATCCGGTGCATCTGCTGCAGATGGTCGGTGATTCACTGCCCGCGATCGGAATTGTCGCGGCGGTGCTGGGCATCATCAACACCATGAGCGCGATTGCCGAGGGCCCCGAGGCTGTCGGCGAGAAGGTCGCCGCGGCGCTCACGGGCACGCTGCTCGGCATCTTCGTCGCCTACGGATTCGTGCTCCCGCTCTCGAACCGCATCCGGTTCATGAATCAGACGGACGGCCAGTACCTGCGCTGCATTCTGGTGGCGGTCGCAAGTTTTGCGAAGGGCCTCGCGCCGCTGACCGCGGTGGAGATTGCGCGCCGCTCGCTCGACAGCGCGGTTCAGCCGGGTGGCGAGGAACTCGAATCAACCCTCAAGGGAATGCCCGCGGGCCGATAGGCCGCCTGCGAAACACAGCTCGCACGATCATGGCAAAAGGAGGTGCATGGAAGGTGGCCTATGCGGACTTCGTCACCGCGATGATGGCCTTGTTCATGGTCCTGTGGATCTCGTCCCAGGACAAGGAGGTGCTCGTCGCCACCTCGCGCTATTTCCAGCAGCCGTTCAAGTCGCCGCTCACGGCAAACGCCGGCGTTCTCAATCTCGATGGGAAGAGCGCATCGGAGCCCTCCTCGAGCTCGAGCAAGGCCGACAGTTCCCAGAAGGGCGGGGAACCCCAGACCGATCCGAAGGCCGTCAACCTCCAGTTTCTCAATTCGCTCGCGAAGGACTTCTACCGCCTGCTTCACATGGATCAGGATTTGAAGGACAAACCCATCGACATCCAGGTGACGAGCGACGGCCTGCGCATCTCGCTTTTCGATCGCGCGCGCAAACCGCTCTTTGTTGAAAACACGGCGGAGTTCACGGAATGGGGGCGCTTCGTCATGCAGAACCTCGCGTGGATGATCGATCGCCACAAGTTTTCCGTCGTTATCGAAGGCCATACCCGCACGGGACTGGAGCTCAAGAAGCCCGACTACACGGCTTGGGAGCTTTCGGCCGATCGGGCGAACTCCGCGCGGCGAAGCCTCACGTACTATGCGGTTGATCCGAGTCTGATCGCGAGGGTGACCGGCTATTCGGACACCCGCCCCATGCCGCTTGAACCGCCGGAGTCGGAAACCAACCAGCGCGTCACCATCAGTTTGTCCCTGGCCAAGCGCGAGGCCCGGCCACAAGGAGCTGCTCCCGTCGCAACACTGCACCCATGAAACCCTTTCTAAGCGGAAGAACTTCAACCGGCACACCGGCCCTGCGTCCGACCGCGGACGGAAGTGATGCCGGGCTCGCCGGCATTCCGTCGCTCGCTGCTCAGCCCGGACTCAAATCCGGGGCGGCCGCGCATCAGCACGGTCCGAGCATCGAGTGCGTGAAGCAAGGGGACAAGGTGGTTCGCATGATCATCACCTGCTCCTGCGGGGAAAAGATCGAGGTGGAGTGCCTCTACCCAGCCGCCGGTTGACCAACGGGTGAGACCGGTGTGAAGGGAGACTTTCACGCGGGTGCGTAAAGGCATGGAAATCCGCAGACGGCGCGGATTTCCGCAGATTGAGATGGCAGGTCTGCGTCCGAGAACCTGCGTTAATCGGTGTAATCTGCGGATGCGCTTCGCGGGAACAGGAACGTACTTTCCCATCAACCTTTCGGCAGGGTCACCGGCAAAACCTGCCGCATGCTGCCAAACTGCGGTTTTGCCCGGATCGAGGATTGGTCAATCAGTTGTCAGACCGTCAGTTACGCATCTGGCATTCCAGCTGCTTGTTGTGTGCCACCCATGAATGTAGGCATGTATCAAAGCGCTGCGTCACTATCCGCTCTCGAGCGCTGGCAGGACGCGGTTACCCAGAACATTACCTCGAATCAGGTCGCCGGGTTCAAGAAGCGCACGGTCAACTTTTCAACCGTCTCTGCGGGTGAACTGGAGATGGGTGACGGCAAGGTCGGGGACAGTCGTGGGCAGCCGATGTACTTTCCGCGGGCCTCCTATGGGATCAACTTCTCAATGGGCGAGACGCAGCCGACGCGCCGCGAACTCGACGTTGCGCTTCAGAGCGACGGCTTTTTCGAAGTGCAGCTTGAGGATGGACAGCGCGGATACACGCGGGCGGGCGAGCTGCGCATCCGTCCCGATCGCACCCTGGTCACAGCGCAGGACACGCCCATTCTCAGCGATGCGGGTGCGCCGATCCAGTTGCTCCCGGGTGGAGGGCCCGTTGTGATCAACGCCGATGGCACCATAGTCCAGAACAACACCCAGCTTGGCCGGTTGAGCGTCGTGAAATTTGCGGACAACAGCCGGCTGCGTCCGATGTCCGCGGGAGTCTTCCTCAGCGGGGGCATGAACTCCCAGCCGGTTGAGCGTCCGGAAATCCTCCAGGGATACCTCGAGGGAGCCAACACGGCGCCGCTCCGCGAGATGGTGGACCTCGTCAACATCGCCCGCGCCTACGAGGCCAACCAGAAGCTGATCCAGGCCCGCGATGATGCGCTCGCCAAGACGATCCAGAGCCTGGGCTGAAGCCGCGTATCCAACTTTTAACCACACCGTCCATCCCGACCTGATTCCCCGTCATGAACCTTTCCCTCTACAGCGCCGCAACCGGAATGGAGGCGCAGCAGCTCAACCTCAACACGATCGCCAACAATCTCGCGAACGTGAACACGCCGGGTTTCAAGCGCAGCAAGATCGAGTTCCAGGACCTGCTCTACCAGCGCCCGCGCGGCGTCGGCAGCGAGAGCGGCGGCGGCAACCTGGTCCCGACCGGCGTCGAGGTGGGCAACGGCTCGCGCGTCGCGGCCACCGCAAAGGTCTTCACCCAGGGCCAGGTCAACGCGACGGGCGAGAAGCTCGACGTCGCGATCCAGGGTGACGGCTTCTTCGAGGTGCAGCGTCCCGACGGCACGATCGCCTACACGCGCGACGGGTCGTTCAAACTCTCCCCGACCGGCCAGGTCACCAACAACGACGGCCTTCCCATCCTCAGCGGATTCCAGCCGATCCCGGCCGGGGCGACGTCGGTGAACATCTCCGAGGGCGGCGAGGTCACCGTGCAAAGCGCGACGGGCAGCCAGACGTTCCGCCTCACGCTCACGCGGTTCGCGAATCCTTCGGGCCTTCGCAGTCTGGGCGGCAATATTTTCGAGGAGACAAGCGCGAGCGGCACTCCGGAAACCGGCCAGCCGGGCGAGCAGGGCTTCGGCCATGTGCTCCAAGGCTACATCGAGATGTCGAACGTCAACATCGTCGAGGAAATGGTGAACCTCATCGTCGCCCAGCGCGCCTATGAGATCAACAGCAAGTCCATCCAGACTTCCGACGAGATGCTCCAGAGCGTCGCGCAGATGAAGCGCTGATTTCCCCCTCACCTTGTTGTCCATGGGCGCATGCGCACTCCCGATTTCATGAAGTCTCCTCGCTCCGCATTCACAGCCACCCTCCTTGCCATCGTCACCCTGCTTCTCCCTGTGCGCACGTTCGCCGAGGCGGCGCCCGAGTCTGGTGCCGCGGACGAATTGCGCGCGCGGTTGCTTTCCGAAATCGCACAGGAACTCTCCGCCCATTTCAACGCCGAGGGGGAATTGCAGCTCGAGGTGATGCGTCCGTGGCTGCCGGTCAAGGGACCGGCCGAAGCTGCGTCAGGGGTGACGGCCAGGCTGGCGGAATTTCCCACTGCGCTCGCTTCCACGCTCCTGCTGCGCGTGCGGGTGATCGAGGCATCTCAGGAACCCCGTGAGGAAACGGTCCTCTGCCGGGCCCAACTCTGGCGCGATGCCTGGGTCGTGCAGACCCCGGCCGATCGCGGCGCGGCCTTCGACCCAACCCAGTGCGACGCGCGCCGCATCGATGCGTTGCGCGAGCGCGATGCCATTCCGGCCTCCTTTGTCAATTCGAGCGACTGGTCCTACCTGCGTCCCGTTCCCGCCGGCAGACTGCTGACCTGGCGCGACCTTTCCCGCCGTGCGCTGGTCCGCAAGGGGCAGGTGATCGACGTGAGCGCGCTCGACGGCTCGCTGCATGTCAGCCTGAAGGCGCTCGCCATGCAGGACGGCGGAAAGGGCGAAACCGTTCGTGTGCGCAACCTCGAGTCGCGCCGTGAATTTGCCGCGCTTGTTGTTGGTGAAAACCGCGCACAGGTCCGCTTCTAGGAGCCATCCTCATGCTTCACTTCCTTCTCACCCTCTTGCTTCTCGCAGCGACCGCCCTGACCGCCGCGGCGGACTCCCTCTGGACCGCCGCAGGCAGCGGCGAACGGTCGATGTACTCCGACCGCAAGGCGTCCCGCGTGGGCGACATTCTCACCGTCATAGTCCAGGAGTCGGCGGCGACCCAGTCTTCGCAGAGCAAGAAGACCAATTCCTCCGCGAGCGTGGATGCCAGCGTCGACCAGTTCCTCTTTCCGGCGAACATCAGCCGCTTCGGCACGCACAAGGGTGCGCTTCCGGCGATCAAGCTCGGGGGCGGCAATGACTTCAAAGGGGGGGGCGAGGTCAACAATACGCAGAGCCTCAATGCGCGCGCGGCCGTCATGGTCACGGACGTGCTTCCCAATGGGAACCTCGTCATCGAGGGTGTTCGCCGGGTCGTTTCAGCCGGCGAGACCCAGCACGTGGTGCTTCACGGAGTCGTTCGCGTCGACGATGTCTCCAGCATGAACACCGTGTTCTCCAGCAATATTGCGGATGCGAAGGTGGAGTTCATCAATGAGGGCAGCCTGACCGATGCGCAGAAGAAGGGATGGCTGGCGAAACTGTACGAGAAGCTGCGTCCGTATTGAAAACGCCCGTTCTGAAAATCCTTTCCATGCCGCGCCTGACTACACTTTCCTGCCGCATCATCCGGATGACACCGCGCAAATCTGGTCACGACGAAGCGTGCCCCTCCATTTGGTATTTGGCGGGCAAGTTGCGTTCGGTGGTCAGTTGGCGGTTCGCGGCCGGGTGGCTTGCGGTGCTTGTATTGGCGACGGCTGCCGCTCCGCTTCACGCGTCGCGCGTCAAGGACCTGACGCTGGTCAATGGCGGACGCGAAAACCAGCTCGTCGGCTACGGACTCGTCGTCGGCCTTGCGGGCGACGGCGATTCCAACTCGCAGGCCACGCTTCGGGCGATCGGGAACTCGATGCAGCGGTTTGGAATCACCGTGGATTCAAACCAGATCAAGGCGAAGAATGTTGCCGCGGTCATGGTCACCGCTGACATCAGCGCCTTCCTGAAAAACGGATCGCGCATCGATGTGACGGTGGCGTCCATGGGCGATGCCAAGACTCTCCAGGGAGGCGTGCTTCTCCAGACACCGCTGCTTGGCGCCGACGGGCGCGCCTACGCCGTTGCCCAGGGCGCTGTTGCCATCGGAGGTTTTCTCGGAGGCTCCGGCGGGGCCGGCGGAGCGACGGTTCAGAAGAACCACCCCACGGTCGGACTCATCAGCAACGGTGCGATCGTCGAACGGGAGATTCCCGCGAAATTTGTCACGGATGGATCCGTTTCCCTGCAACTGCACAATCCCGACTTCACCTCGGCGGCCCGCATGGCCGACGCGATCAACGAAGTTTTCCGGGGCGCAGCCTCCGCGGTCGATGCCGCCAGCGTTTCCGTTCAGCTTCCTGAAATCTACCGCGGCCGTGAGGTCGCCTTTCTCGCCGATCTCGGCCAGATCCAGGTCGTGCCTGACACAATGGCCCGCGTCGTGATCAACGAACGCACCGGCACGATCGTCGCGACGTCCTCCGTCCGCATTTCGCAGGTCGCGATCAGCCTGGGCTCACTCACCATCACCGTCGCCTCGAATCTCGGCGTGTCGCAGCCGAATTCATTCAACAACTCGGGGGAGACCGTGGTCGTCCCGAGCACCCAGACCGATGTCGACGAGCACAAGGGCAGCTTCACCATCGTGAACGAGGCGCCCTCCATCGAGCGCCTCGCCTCCGCCTTGAACGCCCTCGGTGTTTCCACCCGTGAGATGATGGCGATTTTCCAGACACTCAAGCGCTCCGGCGCGCTGCAGGCGGAACTCGTGATCAACTGACCACAGGGCCCGCGCGAAAACCATGAGCATTTCTCCGATCTCCCCTCTTGCCAGCGGCGCCTGGAACAAGGTTCTCGATGCCACGGGACCGGATTCCACCGCGGCGGCGAAAGAGAAGCCGGCGGGATCCGCGGCATCCGCGAAGGACGTCAAGCACGCGGCCTCGCAGTTTGAAGCCATCATCCTCCGGCAACTGCTTGCGCCGACAATCGAGCCGCTGATGAGCGGCGGACTTGGCGGATCGAGCGCCGGTGGCGGTGGTGGCGGAGTCTATGGCTACATGCTCACCGACGTCCTGGCGGATTCGCTCAGCAAGGGCGGCGGCCTGGGACTTTCGCAGATGCTTGTGCGTCAATTCACCCCCCGGGGAAAACCCGTGCAGGAAATCTCCACTCAATCGGCGGCCACGGTCCCGTCTGCGGACAAGAACAATCCACCTTCCGTTTCCTAAACTTTGCTCACCATGTCTTCTTCCTGGCAACCCATCGCCGAACACCTGCGGAACGAACTGCAGGGCTATGGCGGACTGCTCGCACTTTTCGATGAGCAGCAGGCGCAGCTTCTCCGGCGCAATCCGGACGCCGTGCTCGAACTCTCCGGCACGATCGAGGCGCAGGCCCGCGCCACCGCGGAGCAGCGGCTGCAGCGAGAGATGGCCGTCCGCGAACTCGCGGAAAGCCGCGGCTATCCCTCGGACACGCCGCTGCGCGAACTGCTTCCCCTCTTTCCCGCCGACGTGCAGCCGATGCTCGACGCCCTGGCTGATGAGATCAACCACCTGATCCACCGCGTGCGTCGTGGAGCGCGTCAGAACCAGCTTCTTCTCGCGAAAGCGGTGGAGATGCGGCAGCAGATGCTCTCGACACTGCGGCCGGCGGCCTTCGTGAAGACGTATTCCCCGCGAGGGGAGGTCAGCATTTCAACGAGCGACGCCGCCTGGCAGGCCGCCGGCTAAACTCGTAGATTCAGGGACGACTCCTCCCTGCGATTTCGCGCGCAAACAGCAACCCACGATCCAATCCTCATGTCCGGACTCCTCGGCAGCCTGCAGATCAGCGTCAAAGCCCTCAATGCGCATTCGCGCGCCATTGACACGGCGGGCCGGAATCTGGCGAACGTCAACAATCCCAACTATGCGCGCCAGCGCGTGGTGATGGGGGACCGTGGGACCGTTATGACCCCGATGGGACCGCAGTCGCTGGGCATCGAGGCCCGCTACCTCGAACACCTCCGCGACCGCCTGCTCGACCAGCAGACCGCGCGCGAGATTTCGATGACATCCCTGCTCAAGGCGCAGCAGTCGGGATACGAACGCGCCCAGGCCTCCCTCGGCCAGTCAATCAGCCGCGCGCAGGATTCCGCCTCCGTCAATTCATCGAGCGGCGGACATGGCATCTCGGAGTCGATCACCGATTTCTTCAATGCATTCCAGAGTTTCGCCGCGCGTCCGACAGACATGGGCGAGCGCCAGACGCTGGTCCAAAAGGCGGGCATTCTGGCGGAGCGTTTTCAGGTGACGGATGAGCGCCTCGCACAACTGCAGGGCGACCTGACGAGCCAGATCGACGAGGATGTTGCCGGCGTCAACAGGATCCTGGCATCAATCGCCCAGTTGAACGGCGAGATTGGCAGCCTGGAGATCAATCATCCGGCTGCGGCGGTGGACCTGCGCGACAAGCGCCAGGCGCTGCTGGAGGAACTCGCAACCAAGATGTCGTTCGAGACCCGTCCGTCGGCCAACTCACCCGGCCAGATCGAAGTTTACACGAAGGACGGCGTGGGCGGGGACATCCAACTGGTGAATCGCGCAGTTGTCTACGGCACCGTGACGTTCTCCGGATCGACGCTGACCGCCGGAGCCACACCGACGGCGGTGGCGCTGACCGGCGGCTCGATCATGGGTGCGCGCGATGTGCGCGACGTTGCGGTTCAGGATCTGCGCAACCAGATCGATGCGCTCGCCAACCAGTTCGTGACTTCGGTCAACGCGGCGTACAATCCGACGAACTCCACCGGCAACTTCTTTCTGGCGAGCGGCACGACGGCCGGGACCATGGCGGTCGATCCGGGCGTGACGGCGGTGACGCTCAAGGCGTCGGACGGCGGTGCGGCTGGCGACAATTCGATCGCGCTGGCGGTTGCCGCGCTGGCGAGCCGCTCGTTTTCGGTGTCGGGTGGCGATGCCATCGATGGCACGTTCACGCAGTATTTTGCCAAATCCGTGACGAGCCTCGGGCAGGGGCTCTCCGGGATCAATTCGCGCCTCGAGGACCAGCAGAACGTCGAGGCGATGGTGCGCAGCCAGCGCGACGCGATAAGCGGCGTTTCGATGGATGAGGAGATGGCGGATCTGTTGAAGTACCAGCGCTCCTACCAGGCGTCGTCGCGCGTGATCACCGTGATTGACGATCTGCTCGACACCCTGATCAACCGCACCGGCCTGACCTGATTTTCCAACTGACTTCGCTTCAACTTTCATCCCATGCGCGTGCCCACCAACAGTTCCGCCGAGGCGGTCATTGCCCAGATTCAAAAGCTGTCGGCCAGACAGTCGCATCTTCAGACGCAACTGGCCACGAATCAGCGCATCTTTCTGCCCAGTGACGACGCGCCGGCTGCGGGACGCGTGCTGAACATGGAGCATGAGCGCGGCCAGCTCACGCAGTTCACGAAGAATGCGGGCACGGCGCTGGAGATTTCCCAGGCGTCGTTCGCGGGGCTCAAGGGGCTGAAGAACATTTCCGACCGCGCCGGAGAAATCGCCACGCTCGGCACCGGCACGGCCAGTCCGGACGCGCTGCGCGCCTACGCGGCGGAGGTTGACCAGCTCATTGAGCAGACCCTTCAGACCGGCAATTCCAGATTCCGAAACGACTACCTTTTCGCCGGCACGGCTGTCGACACCGAGCCCTTCACGGTGACGCGCAATGGCGCCGGTCAGATCACGGCGGCGGCCTATGCGGGAAACACCGGCCAGATGTCGGTGCCGTTGTCCGAGACAACCACGGTCCAGCCCGGCACGGATTCCACGGCCAATCTTGGCATACGCGACATGATCAACCGCCTGGTCACGCTGCGCGACGCGCTGGCGAGTGGAAACACGGCGGCGGTGACCGCGGCGCGGCCGGCGCTTGAGCAGACCGAGGATGTGCTGGTCAATTCCCTGAGCGGGCATGGTGCGGTTGAACTTCGCATTGAGATCAGTCAGGCGCAGCAGAAGGCGCGCCTCGACAACCTTGAAGGCCTGGTTTCGGACGAGGTGGACGCGGACATTCCTGAGACGGTTGTCCGCCTGAGCCAGGCGTCGACCGCCTATGAGGCGGCGTTGTCATCGGCGACAAAGATCCTCCAGATGTCGCTGCTCGATTATCTCCGTTAGAATCCTCCATTCTCCCACTCGACCAAACGACCGATATCGTTTCTTCTCACGAATCATGAAAGTCAGCACCGAAGCACCCCCGCTTCCTGAATCACCCCCGCAGCAGGTCCGGCTCCCGGAAGGGCTGGTGGGATTTCCTGATCACACGGGATTTGAGCTGCTCTACAATCCCGAGCAACTGCCGTTCCGCTGGATGCGTCTGCTGGGAGGGGCGTCGGTTGACTTTGTGGTGATCGAGCCGGTGGGAGTGATCGCTGACTATGAGATCGAATTGTTCGATGAGGACGCGTCTTTCCTGGGCATCACCAACGCGTCGGATGCGCTCATTCTCAACATCGTCACGGTCAGCCGCTCCACACCGCCGACCGCGACCGTGAATCTTGTCGGCCCGGTCGTCGTCAACCGCCGCACGGGTGTCGCCAAGCAGGTCGTGATCGCCAATCACGGCCGCTACAGTGCGCGCCACCCGCTCGTAACCGCCTGATCAACGCCGTTCACCCATGCTAGTCCTGACACGTCGAGTGAACGAAGCCATCGTGATCGGTGGCAACATTGAGATCCGCATCACCCGGATCGATGGCGACACCGTGAAGATCGGCATCGACGCTCCGCGCGAGGTGCCGATTTTCCGCAAGGAAGTCCTGACGGAAATCGCGGCGACGAACAAGGCCGCGGCCGTTGCGTCCGCGGCGTCCTCGCTGCCGAAACTTGCCCTGCCCAAGCTGCCGCCAATTGCGCCGAAGCCCCCGACAACGGCCTGAGCCGAAGCACTGGAAGCCCCGGAACAACGGTTCACCAACCCTTCATTCTCTCTCCCCTTTTTCTCCAACCCATCGATGAGCAGCACCTCGTTCAGCATCACGTCGAATGTCCTGGCCCAGGGTCTTGGCCGCACCCAGGAATTTCTCGGCAGGTCCATTTCACGGCTCGGATCCGGAAGCCGCATCCTGAACCCGTCCGACGATCCGCCGGGCGTGGGTATTGTGGCGAAGCTGGACGGGCAGACGCGGCGCAATGGCGCGGCGCTGACGAATGTGCAGAACGCCATTTCCCACGTGCAGACGGCGGACGGCATGCTGGCGAAGATCGGCTCGTCGCTGACCCGACTTTCTGAACTGGCGACGCGTGCGCGGGACCCGATACAGAGTCCGGCCGACATCGCGCTTTACCAGGAGGAATTCAAGACGCTGCTTCAGCAGGTGCGCGACACCGTTGGCGGCACGACGGCGCAGATTGGCGGCACGGCGGATGTCACCGATCCCATCGGAGTTTTTAATGGCCGCCAGTTGTTTGGTCCCGATGGCGGCATGAGCCTGCATGTCGGCGCGCATGCGGACGAAGTGGTCGCAATGGCGCCGAACAATCTCCGCGTTGGATCGCTGGCCTCTGTGATCACGCAGGATGGCTCCGGAAACTTCCTTTTGTCGGTCAGCGACCCCAATGCGGCGGCGTCACTGGACAGCGCGCTCGACGCGGTGTCCGCGGAGCGCGCCAAGATCGGAGCGGTGCAGAGCCGTCTTGAGATTCTCGGTCAGACTCTGACGGTTGAAGGGGAGAACCTCGGCGCGGCGGTGTCGCGCATCCGCGATGCGGATGTGGCGAGTGAGACGACGCAGATGACCAAGTTGAAGCTCCTCAACGAAACCTCTACCGCCATGCTCACCCAGGCCAACCAGTCCCCGCGCAGCGTGCTGCGGCTGCTGGAGGAGTGAGTGGGGTGGGGACGGGTATCCGCGAGAGTAGGTTGGGCTGAATTAACCCGCTTGCGGCGGTTACTCCCTTGAATCATTGTCCTCCCATGCAAGTCGAAGTCGAAAAAGAGGCCGATGGACGATGGATTGCCGAAGTCCCGTCGCTGCCGGGAGCGATGGCCTATGGGGTGACGAAGCAGGAAGCGGTTGCGAAGGTCACGGCCCTTGTGCTTCGAGTTCTTGCCGACAAGATTGAGCACGGGGAAGAAGCTCCGGAACTCGACCGCGTTTTCACTGTCGCGTGATGAGTGCCTGGGGCGCTCGAAAGGCTAGAGTTGTCCTCGTGGCGCTTTTCCGCATCGGGTGGCGACTCAAGCGGCAGAGTGGTTCGCATCGAGTCCTGGAAAGACTCGGCTGGGCGGATGTGATTTTCGCATTTCACGACGGTGAAGAGATCGGCCCGCGGATGCTTGCACGGATCGCACGCAATACTGGATTGCGGCCCGATGATCTCTGAAACGCACATCGCGGAGCATTTCAACACGGCCAAACTGTCTGCCTAGCGGACGGGTTTGAGAAGCCGCTTCAGCGAACGAATGGCGCGAGAGCATCGTTGCAGACCGATCCAGACGCAGCGGTCGACCTGCATTTTCCAAACCAGCAACTCAAGAAGTACGCCTGGCGCACGCGGACAGGAGGCCCGCAGCGAGGCGGTTGGCCAGGGCCAGAGGTCCACTCGTCGCCACGGGCTCAGCATGCGCTTGAGAAGTTGCGGCAGATGAAAAACCGGAATCAATGAAGGCGGAGTTGTCGTCGGCGGTTCCGGCCAGGTCCAGAAGTTGAATTGCTTCCAACGTTCGACCTGGGCCGCGGCAGGGTGAACGAGGAATGTGCGCAACGCGTGATCAAAACGCGGTGGCGGAGCGCCCAGGCGAATGGCCAGGTCGACGTAGGCAAGAGCGCCCGCATGCAAGTCAGCGCTGTCCCTGGGAGGAGCAACGCAATCACTGGCAAGAACCGGTTCGAAGCCTGTCTGATCGCACGCATACCCGATGGTCTGGCCGTGGTCGGCGGGAACCAGCATTTCGACAACCGAGGGAAAGGCTCCCACTGGTCCGAGCCACAAACCTGGTCTGATGTGGAAGAAGAGGCGATCCTCGGAAACATTCCGGTGCAGGCCAAAAAAGTATCCGATCGTTCTTCCAGGTGGACGCGGCCCCTGGGCAAGCAGGCGGACAAATGCCTCGTGCATGGTCCCTGACCAACCGATGTCGACCAATGCAATTCGATCGTGGGCAAAGGCTCCTTGTTCCTGCAAGTAGCCCAGGGCCAGCGCAAGTCGCCTTTGACGGTGGCGGGCAAAGTAGTCGGATGCCTGCGGATCTTGCGACAGTAACTCCAGCAGCCGCGCGCGCACGCGTGGAGCAAGCGGCGCGCTCCAATTTGATCGCGGGAAGCCGAGGGCGTTCAGATTGCTTTCGAGGTCGGAAGGATCGAGATTGAGATTTCTGAACAGCCCGTTGATCGAGGGGTCCTCGATGAAATGCAGCCAGCGGCGATGATCGGGGATGGCGGGATCAAAGGCAGCCAGGTACCAGGCGAAGCGTGAGCCGAACAGATAGCGGGTTTCGGGCAGCGTGGGATCGGCAGCACGCAGTTTGCAGGCAATTTTTTCCGGCAACTGACCGTCGCGGGAGAGAAAAAAAACGCGGGTGATGCCGCGTTTCCGCGCATCCTGGAGCAGCCAGGTCGCGTAGGCATGAAAGACCGGGCCGGAGATGTTCGCGCCATCGTCCCAGAACGCGTTTGCGCCGGCAGGGCGTGCCAGCCGGGCGAAACGTGGCAAACCGGCGGCCAGAGGTTGTGCGGGATTGTCGCGAAGGTAGGCGTGTTCCAGTCGGTTGGGATGCGCGCGAGTCCAATGCTCGGTTTCGATGCCGTATCGGGCGGGATTGACAACGTCGCTGCGAGGATTGTCCCCGATGTGAAGCCAGGGTTTGGCATATGCCTTGGAGAGTGTTGCCCACCAGGTGCGGCCCTTGGAGTCGCCCGCCTCATGGGAGAACAGCAGGGTGTCATCCGCAATCCAGATGGGTGCGAGCCGTGCGAGCAGGAAATCGCGCGGCAGATACATGTCCGTGATGTAGAGGATGCGCGCACCCTGGGCGCGCGCGGCGGTGACGCGTTCGACCGCGGCAGAGTCGAGGCACATCGTCTCCTCCCACTCGAGCTCCCTGGCGCGGAAACGCTCGAGCTCTGCACGCCAGGGATTGAGCGGTGCGGCGCTGTAGATTTCGTCGAGATTGACCTCGCGGGACAGTTTGTCAGCACGGGCGGCGCGTTCAGCCTGAATCCTCGCCAAGGCCCATCCGGGCGCTGCGAGATCCCTTTCGACGAGGCGAAAAACATCGTGGGGATCGGCGAGCGGCCGCACGAGCAGGGTGTCAAAGAGATCAAAGCTGGCGGTGGCGAACATGCATCAACTCTGCGTAGAAGGATTCGAGGTCCGCCCCGTGCGTTTCCAGGGAGAAGCGATCTTTTGCGGACTGCGCCGCGGCAGCGCTCATATGGAGAAGCAGGGAGGGGTTGCCAAACAGCGTGCGCATCGCCGACGCAAGGGCTTCGGGAATGGCGTCGGAGACCAGCCAGCCTGTGCTGCCATGCTCGATGAGCTCGGGGGTGCCCGCTCGTTCGAGGGCGAGGACCGGCGTGCCGACGGCGAGGCTCTCGATGACACTGAGCGGACAGTTGTCCGCCAGCGATGGGAAGAGATAGAGGTCAGCGGCGGCGTAGGCGAGGGCGATGGATTGATCATCGACAAGATGCCCGGTTCGAATGACTCGCCCGGGAAGGCCTCTTCCGAAATCGGACTTGTCGGCTCCGACGAGCATGCTGACAACCTCGTTGTCTCCCAGAATTCGGATGGCCTCGCGCGCCATCGCCGCGCCCTTGCGTGGATCGTCAAGCGAATGGGCTGCGATCAGCACAACTCGCTGGGCGGGGTGAAGGCCGTGGCGCTGCCTCGCCTCGTCGCGGATCCCGGAATTGAAGACGGCCAGATCAGCCGGGTTGTAGATGACCCGTGGCTTGGGATCGAAGAAACCGGAGCCGGCTGCCTGGCTGGCCATCCATTTGGACGGCGCGATGGCGGCGAAGTTGGAGACCGGGCGGGCATGCCGCTTGATGATTTGAGCCTGGCGGGTCAGATCGAGCGGCATCCGCAGGGATCGTTTTTGCGGACACTTTCCGCAGTTTTTTCTGAACCGTTCGCAGCCGAAGGGATACAGGCAGCCACCGGTGAAAAACGAGGCGTCATGAAGCGTCAGGGCAACGGGCGCATGGCGTGTCATCCATTTCACTGACCATGGCGAAACGGCGCTCCAGTGATCGCTGAAGTGCACGAGATCGTAGTTGTGGCGAAGGCTTCGCAGTCGGGGCCATTCAAGAGGCAGGAATTCACCCCCGAGGCAGCGCCGTGACAAAGCATGTGTGAGTCGAAGCACACGGGCGAACGGGCGGCGGAACAGGGGGCGATTTTGGTTGCCGGCGGAAGTGGGATGGATGGTCAAGAGATCCACCTCATGGCCACGAAGACGCATGGCTGTCTGCAGAAGCTCCGAATACTTCGAAGCCCCTCCTCCGGTTCGGTTGCTCCTGCTGACGACAGCGATCTTCATGGGCCGGGATGCCCTGGGTTCGTTCCGGGCGATTCAAAAAGCGCGGTTGCCTTGAGCCGGCCTCTGGCGACGGCGCCTTCAAAGCCAAGAGAACCCGTTCCCCCAGTGAGGCGGCCGATCAGGGCTTTGAGTCGGAGCTTCATGCGTGCGTATCCCTTGGCATCCGGAAGTCCCTGAGCGAGGTCCAGCCAGTGATGTGAGGCGGTGATGTCTTCAACCAAACGCGTGAGATAGCGTTCTTGAAGCCGTGATGCCGGGATGAGATGGGTGACGCGCAATGCCGTCATGCAGCCGCAGCCAAGGCCGAGTGAGCAGGCGGCCAGGCCGATGTCGGTGTCGCCGCCCGCGAGCAGGGACTGACCGTCGCGATCGAGGCGAAGCCGTCGAGGATCATCGAGCAGGCTTGCCCGATAGGCGGTCATGACCTCGCGCCTGACCACCATGCCGGCGCCGACCGGCAGCGTTTGTCCCCGCGGATGGTTCGACCATCGATCATGGGAGAACTCCGTGAGCGCCAGGTATGGCAGATAAGGTTTCATCCACGCCTCTGGGGGCGTCTCGAATTCACCATGAATGCTGGCCGACCATACTCCGAGGAACGGCATGCCGTCGGCCAGGTGAACCGCAGTCGCAAGGTAATTGGAGTCGAGGACATTGTCGTCGTCCACAAAGATGAACAGAGAGGATGAAGCCTCGGAACAACCGCGCAGGCGCGCGTGAGTGAGCCCGGGAGTCTCCTCGCGAACGACGCGTGCGAGTGGATGCCAGGAAAGATCGTATGAGGGTGCAAGGGGCGGGTCGGATTGATTGTCCACGACAATCAATTCCCATTCGCCCGCAGAAAATGTTTGCTGCCGCAATGCACCAAGCACGCGCCCGAAATATTGAGGCCGTGGATTCCGGGTGCAAATGACGACAGAAAGGCGCGGTGACATGGGGCAAGTCTATCTTTGCGCAGCGAGTTCGAGCAGGCGCTTCGAGAAAGTTCCGATGGGGTCAGCGGCGATGAGGCTGATGGCGCGCTCTCGCGCAGCCAGTCCCATTGCGGACCATTCGCCACGGCGAACCCACGCGTGTTCAAGCGCCTCATCAAGGCATGCTGCGGTCGGAGCAGCGGCAACGAAACCGGAAACGCCGTCCGTGATTAGTTCGGCATTGCCGCCCACGTCCGTGACAATCGCCGGGCGCCCGCACAATGCTGCCTCAACAAGTGCAAGCGGGAGGCCTTCATGACGCGAAGGCAGAACAAGGGCGTGATGAGAGCGCCAGATGTCCTCGATTGAGTCGACGTGACCTTGAAACACGACCTGATCGTTGAGATTCAGGCGATCGACCATCTGATGAATCAGGAAGGTGCGGTCGCCGGTACCGAAGAGCGACAGACGGACGGGGCGATTGCGCCACTTGGCCTGAGCCAATACCTCAAGGAGCAGGTCCTGCCCCTTGCAAACAGGATCGTGGCGCGCGACGCAGGCGAGGCGGACAATGCTGATGTCTGATGGCCAAGCCAAAGCGCTCGTGACGTTCACTTTGAATGGATTGCGGACAATTTCCGCACGCTCGAGGCGAATGCCCCACTGGGTTTCAAAAAGCCGGCGATTTCGCTCTGCGACAAAAAACCAGTGGGCATTTGTCATGAATAGCCTTCTGGCTCGTGCAGCCTGGCTGTCAGTGGGCCAGAGCCATTCGATTCCGCACTGGGAGATGTTGCACCAAGGGACACCGGATGCGGCAATGAGCTCGAGACCTTCAAGCATGTCGATGCCTGCTCCATTGGATACGCAAATGAAGTCGGGACGCTGGGCTCGCATCCAAAGGGAGAGATCAATGAGTTCGGCCTCGGGTGCAATCCTGCCACGAAGGCGATGTTGGATTCGACGTAGGATGGTGGGGCGTCCTCGATTTCTTTGTTGGACAAGAATCCCCTTCCGATGAAGCGCCTCGATGGCACGAGCGGACTTTGGGTAGCGATACACACTCGCGGCAATCTCATGGCCGAGGCTGCGCAATTTCAGGGCTGTCTGGCACCAGAGCTCCTCGGAACCGCCCCAGGATCCTCCGCCCATGAAACTGACAAAGAGAAATCTCATGTTTGTGAAGCGTCAGGCAACGAGGCACCGGCATCGGGGATGACGCGCCGCTTCTTTCAGCATCGGAGCATGGTTCGCATGGGTGGAATGCGGAGCATCTGGAACAAGCGGCGCCTCGCAAAAAGGCATGGGAGACAGAGTGGCTCCATCGCAAGTCAAGTTATCTGCAGACCCGGAATCGCGTCGGGAAAAGCATCCAATTGCTTGCGGGCATTGGATGCCAATGTGGCCTCCCCTCACTATGCGCGGAAAATAGTTCGATTTGGCATCGCGGGTACAATAGTCGACGTATTGGGGCGGAGCCATGAGAGGTGAGGCCGACGCCTATTCAGGTTGTCGTGACTGCTGTTCGCTGTCGTCAGAAACGCTTGCAGCGATGAATCGCGTGGTGGTGGATGACTTTTTGCGCAAGAAGGGAACGATCCCAGTCATCCAGTCGGAGAATCGAACCAAACGTCGTCGCTTGTAACCTTCGAGTTCTCGGAGGCATTCCCGTTGATGCAGCAGCCGAGTCTGAAGCGTTGCGACATTGGTTATGGCAAGTTCCGGAATCATTGGATAAAGGCTTGGCAGGTCGAACTCCCGCACACCTTCAGGATAAGCGGAGCGACGGGGCAGAAGCGTTCCGGAGGGATTGAGGCTGGCGGCAGGATCTTCGGCCATGAGCTTGATCAGACGAACTACGCGGTCGGTGGCGGATCCGGGCTCCATCTGCAAACGGGAGAGGAAGTCCTGATAAACCAGACGGCGACGATGCTCCAGGTCATCTGGGCGCAACAGGCTCTCTAGTTCTCGCGCGAGAGTATCGGGACAGGTGGCGCGCCAGGCCGACAGGAGGTAGGCTGGGGAATTGGTGAAATCCACGATGAGGGTTGGAATGCGCAGGCGCATCGCTTCAAGCGCTAGCGTGGATGGCGTGGTTATGACTGCCGAGACCGATGCGAGGATACGTTCCAGGGGCTCCTGATTGTTTGTGACAGCCGCACTGCCCAGCCTAGCATGAGCCTGAAGACTTGGGGCAATGCGCCAACGCGGCGTCAGGAGCGGATATCGTCGCATGCATACTTCGGTAGCCTGAATTGCTGTGGCGACCTGCTGGGTTTCCTTGGTGGTGAAACCGGGAGTGTTTGCGCTTGCGATAAGGACTGACTTGTCAGGCTGCCGCACAATTGAATTGAGGTAATCGAGTCTTGGTGAACCGGTGATCTCGCAGCGGAACGGGTGATTGCCAAAGGACTCGAGGAGAAGCGCCTGCCAGAGTCCGAGACAAGCGATCCGTGACGACAGAACTGGTTGGAAGAGAGGCCGTCCGTCAGGCGTATTGGAGCGGGGATTGGTCCAGACATTGCGCCATTCGATGATTCCGTCCACTAGGTGAAGCACTGGTATGCGGCGCGCATGGAGTTCTGTAATGGCAGGAAACATTGCCCGGTTGAACTCATCACCAAGCAAGGCTAGATCACAATTGATTGAACTCGGGTCGGTCGAGAGCGGGACTGATTGCAGGTCAAACTCCGGCAGGCACTTCAACCATTCGAAGTAATGCGGCCGGAAATATGCATCAAGCAGCGCAATACGATAGGTTCGAGATGGCATGTCGTGAAGGCTCTTGAGGGTGTGCGTGGAAAACCAATGGGTTGGCTGCGCGGAGATTTTCGGCGAAGGTACAAGCGTTCATGCGAAACGAAACAGAACAGGATCTAGCAGCAAATGGCGAACTTTCGAGTGGCTGCGAAGAGTTGACACGATCTCATCAATTCTTGTTCGGGCCGATGATCAGGAAGCCGCGCTAATGCGAGTTCGGAGGGAGAGCGGAACCCGCCGGCTCGAATATGAAATACCACGGTTCAAGTTCACCTCCGAAACTGTAGGGAGGATGAGTGAGAAAGCCCTCGATTTCTCCGATGAGACCGGATGCGGGGCCGCGCAGGATGACCTCGCGGTTGTCAAACGGTCCGCGCTGTTGAAATCGCGCGACCAGGTCGGACACGGGTTGGGCGCCCGCTTCAATGAAACGCTGCTCCCACCAGTTCCGTGAGCGCAGAGTGCAATGGAATGCATTGTTCTGGCTGCTGGGGCGAAGGCTTATCGTAAGGAAGAGTCGTCTCCCGCATACACGCACCAGCTCCCGCGCTACTTTGGGAATTTGATCCGCCGGTATGTGCTCCAACACTTCGGAGGAAAAAACGAGATCGAAGTGACGGTCCGGGAAGGGCAGACTGGCCAGGTCGCCCTGCAGCACCTCCCCAGTGACCACTTCGCCATTCTGCACGGCGAATTGCGACACTTCGACGCCGCGCGCCTCATAGCCCTTTCGGAGCAGGTGTGCAACGACATCGCCGCGACCGCATCCGGCGTCGAGCACGGTGCGATAGCTTCCGGTGGAGAGAGCTTGATCGATGATGTTGATGCCGTAGCTCCACTGGGCGGGACGGGTTCTCCAGTAGCGGTCGTAGCGCAAGCGATGAAGTTGTCCGCGCAATCGTTGCAGGAATTTTCTCATTGGCACATGCGGATGCGTGGAGAGGTGAGCAGGCGGACCATGAATCTTCTCAATCACATTCCATTGTCTCCCACTTGTGCGAGAAGGCAAAAGTGTGACATGGACCGAATCCGAAGCCGTCGATTGGCGGCCCGGTGACCTGGAAACGGACTGCGTGCGGCAGATCGTGGAGATACTCCTGTCTTCCCTCGCCGTAGAGGCTTGTCGTGATCGAATATGCCCCCACAAGAAGCGGAAGCGCGGGAAGAGTGATCCTCACGGTCGCCCTTCTCTGGAGTGACCAGACAAGACCGTCGGCTGGAGATGCGAATGAACCGAGCACGCCCAGCGATGAGGAGTGGACATGGACAATCAATCTCAGGTTGCGCCGGGGATGTCTGCATGCGATGCGGACATCGAACGATAGCGTGTCACCTGTGAACAGCGCGCCAGGCGGACGTCCCGGGACTGGGTGAAGCGCTGCGCTCTCAAGCCAGACATCACGGTTCGAGGACTGTGTTGGTTCGGTTGCAAGGCCGATTTCCTGATAGAGTGCGATGCCCGCCTCAACCGAAGGGGCGATCTCGCCGCGCCCATGTTTCAAGACCAGGGCCGCAGAACAAATACGCGTGATGTCGATCACATTGTGCGATACAAGAATAGGGCTGGTGCCCTCACGCATGAGCTTTTCAATGCGCTGAAAGCACTTCATGCGGAAGCTGACATCACCGACAGCCAGCACCTCGTCAACAAGCAGCAGATCCGGCTCCAGATGCGCCGCGACCGCGAAGCCGAGGCGTACACGCATGCCGGAGCTGTAGCTTTGCACCGGGGCGTCGATGAATTCGCCAAGGTCGGCAAAGGCGATGATCTCATCCAGTTTGGCGGCGAGTTCGCGCTGCGTAAGCCCGAGAACCGCCGCGTTGACCCTGATGTTCTCGCGTCCGCTCAGGAGCGGATGCATGCCGGCGCCGAGTTCGATAAGCGCACCGACGCGGCCCCTCACTATCACCTGGCCGCGATCGGGCTTGATCAGACCTGCGATTATCTTGAGCAGGGTGCTCTTTCCCGCGCCGTTCGCGCCGAGCAGTCCGACGCTCTCGCCTCGCCGCAGGGTGAACGATACGTCGTCAAGCGCCCAGAACTCCTCCTTTCCAAGCCCCTGCCTGGGACGAAATCCTGTCATGTCGCGCAGGGCGTCGACCACACCGTAGCGCAGCGACGTTTGAAGGCGGCGGGCGAAGCGCTTGGAGACGTTGCGGACTTCCAGAATGGGTGTGTCGTCACTCATGATCCGAAGCGGGCGATGAGGTGGGGAAAGGCAATGCGGGCGGCCAGCCAGGCCAGTATTCCGACCGTGATTCCTCCGAGGCTTATCGCCACGAATCCCCCTCCATGCAGCACGGGTGTGCCAATCCAGCCGGCGCGCGCGGTTTCGATGAGGATCGCCGCCGGATTCCATTGATTTATCGCCGACATGAGGCCGGATGACGTCGGCCCATGAGCGACAGGTGTGAGCAGCAGCCAGAAGCCGCCCGCCAAGGCGGCGGCGGGCGCGACGTCCTGGTACAAGAGACTGAGTGGAAGCAGTACGATGCCGATGCAGGTGCCGGCCCCAAGGATCCCCACGAGCAGACCGGGCAGAAGCCACCAATTGTGGGCGGAGGCACCAGGATAGAGAAGCCATCCGGCAACCAGCAGAGGAAGTCGGATCAGAAACTGCAGTCCAACATCGAGCAGCCCGGCTGCGACGAGCGATTCACGAGGAAACTTCAGCTTGCCAAGCATGCTGCGCGCCTCGGAGAAGGTGCGCATGGGTGTTTGCACGGCTTCAATGAACACCTGCCAGAAGACGAGGCCAACCATCACGTGAGCGACATACCCCGTTTGACCATCTGATCGGGAGGAATCCTGGAGCCGCAGGATGGCGAACAGGCCGGTCCAGGCGAGCGGTGGGATGAAGGCCCAGATGTAGCCGGTGATGGACTGTCGGTAGCGACTCTTCAGATTGCGCAGGAAGAGCTGCCAGGCCAGTTCGCGGCAGCTTCCCAGATCACGCACAAACTCGGCAAGAAAACGCCCCGGATCGCGCCAGACGCTCTCACTGCCGTACTGTTGTTCGGGCGCAATCTTCATGACTTGGTTTTAGGCATTGAGCGATGGGATACCCAAGGATAGTCAGGCTTTAAACCCGAATGCCGCACAAGCCAGCCCAAATGTGTCATAGGTCTTTGTTGAGTCGAGATTACGGGCCTTTTACGTTGATGTCTAATCGGGTTTGGACGCCGACACTTGAGGCTGGAGCTGAATTGGGGTGAGCGACACGAGCCAACCTCCGGGGGCGGTCCAGAAAAAGCCACGCATCGGCGTCGTCGTTGTGACCCACCGGCCGGCCGGCGGGCTGGAAGGACGTCTCAGCCGTATGAGCGCCCAAGGGGATGCAATGGTCGTGGTGGACAATGCTTCGGGGCCGGAGGCTCGCGTCAGTTTGGAAGAGACCTGTACCCGCCACGGATGGGAATTGATTGCGAATCCGGAAAACCGGGGCATTGGCGTGGCGTTGAACCAGGGAGTGGCGCGTTTGGCGGAGAAGGAATTTGAGTGGGTCATCCTCTTCGACCAGGACAGCAAGCCCGAGCCCGGCATGAGCGGGCGCATGGCGGCCTCGCTGCAAAGTCATCCGAAGTCTGACCGGGTTGGGGTAGTGGGTGCCGCATTTCAGGAACGAGCAACCGCGAGGCAGCATCGTTTTTTGCGGCCCCACCCACTATTCCCATGCCTCTTTCAGAAGATCGAACCGATGGGTAAGGATTTGTTGGGGGTTACCAGTGTGATCACATCGGGTTCGCTGGTGAGGGTTGCCGCGATGGAAAATGCGGGCCGATTCGACGAAGCTTTCTTCATCGACTACGTTGATACCGATTTCTGTCTGCGCTGTCGCCGGCAGGGCTGGCTCACCATGGTGAGCGCGGCCGCGCATTTCACCCATGAGCTCGGGCGGCGTGAACGGCGGTGGTGGGGCGGCATGGAAATGGAACCCACCCATCATTCCCCGGTGAGACACTATTACATGGCGCGCAACCGCATCGCGATGTGGCGCCGTCACGCCGCGGCAGTTCCGCATTGGGCGCTCTATGATTTCTGTTTCGCGCTCTACAACTATTTCCGCGTCGCGGTTTTTGAGACAGGGCGATGGAGAAAGTTTCGGGCGGTGTGCCTTGGGACGTGGGATGGTTTGCGTGGCAGGAGCGGTCCTTGCCCGGAATCGAGGCAGAGGGCGTTGCTGGAGGGGCACGCTCCGTCGTGACCTAGGGACGTTTGTCGCGAAACATCGCCGGAGCGTCTCGCGCGGAACGTCGATGACTGAACTCGGAGAGATCAGTGGTCGGGCACGCTGATCCCGTACATTTCGATCTGGTCCATACCCCCACCTCTCCGCGTCCTCCGCGACTCCGCGTGAAACCCTCCGGTATGCGAATTCTGGTACCTGCCAGCTGGGAATCATCTGGCACCTTCGCACAATGCTCGTGCCCAAGTCACGACGGAGCGTGCCCCGCCATTTGATGAAGAATTGAGCAACCCAAACTGACCTCCGACATTCCGCGTTTCATCCCCCCCCACAGCATTTCCATGCCTTCATGCTTCGCATGAACCCTGCTGTCCCCGCCCGACCTTCGCGTGCTTCGCGCCTTCGCGTGAAACCATGCCGATGTCGCCGTCCATCGGGCGGGCTTGCCATTGTGGCGATAGTCGGAGCATTGTGGATCATGAGATCGTCCAAGCCAATCGTCTCGAGTTCGGAGGGGGCGGGGCGGAGAATTGTGTCCAGGGCATTGCTTGTGCGGGCTGTGTGGGAATGCTTTTTCAGCCCCAGCGGAGAAGCATCTTGAGGTAGTTCAATGCCTTTACTTGCGACGAGATTGGGAGAAACCCGCCATGTGTCCTCGCTCATGCGCAAGGCACGTTCGCTTGGACTGGCTGGACCGTCAGAGCTTCTGACTCTGGCCGTTCAGCGTGGTTGCGATCACTACTCCGGATCGGCTGGGGATCAGCCGGTAAATGATCCCGGAATTGAGCGATTGAGCACTGAGGAACTTGCCGTGCTGCTTATGCTGGGTGAGCACCCTTTCGACGCGACCGCGCTGCGATGCGCTGCGCAGCTCATGAGTGGTCCTCAAGTTGATCCCAGGCGACTGGCTGCATTGGCTCGCAGGGAACGATGCGGGCGTGTCCTTGCTCATATCGCAAGGGCAGGGTGCGAACACTATGAAGCCGGCAGGGATTTTTGGGTTCAGCTGCTTTCCCTGATACCATCGCATCGTCCGGTTGATGAAGGCATACTTCCCCATTGGACACGGTTTGTTGCGCTCACGGGCGCACGGCGGTACGCGAGGGAAATCAAGAGTGTCTGGCTGCGGCCGCGCCCGTGAATTGACTGACTTTGACTGTGGCTCCTGATTGCGGGTATCAACCCAGGAAAGTAGTCGTAGCTCGCGCAGCATCTACACGGCACCGTATACACCGATTTCCAAGAACTTCATTGGACTTGAAATGAGACTACCTGCCAATGCCGCAATTGCGCGCGAGAAGGTGACGAACTATCTGTTGGTTCGACGGGATCGAAATGACAAATCGACATTTCTCAAACTTGGCGGCTTTGGGAACCACAATCCGGATGTGCTGATCGCCGCAATTAGTGGCCTTTTACGGCAAAACGATGCGACGCAGATCGATGAAAACAAGTTTGGTCGGTACTATGAAGTCATAGGTGTGTTGCGTGGGCAGCTTGGAGTCGGATTGCGTGTGCGTTCCATCTGGATGACTGAACACTTGTCAGGCGTAACAAAGTTCATCACTTTGATTCCCATCGAGGTCGTGCACCCATGACGTTTCCACTCTACACGGATGTTGCGCTCGCCTGTGACCTGCCGGAATACCGGCTTCGCCGCGGTGACTTGGTGCGCTTGGTTGAACATCATGTGGCACCGGATGGAACTGAGGGCTATTCGGCTGAGGTGATGGGGGCAAAAGGTCAGACCGTTGCAGTCATCGCGGTACCGTCCACAGCCATCGAGGCACTCCGGGACAATGAGATCCTGAGTGTTCGCACGATCTCTGTCTGAAGTTTGTTCGATCATGGGGGGTTCTGGCCTGAATTGACCTTCTCAACTGAGGCTCGCATTGAATGATTCAAATGCGCCGGGAAGTTGTTCGAGTGGCGCGAAATTTTGAAGTCCATGGCTGAATCCGCCCACAGGGAGTCGGAGGTTCCTGTCCTGTCGGTCATCATCGTCGCCTACAAATCGCGCGATGAGATCGGGCCCTGCCTTGATTCGATTCCCGCGCGGCTCCTGGGGGGAATTGTCGAGATCATCGTCGTCGACAACTCGGCGGGCGACGGCACCGGCGAGTTGGTGAAAAGCCGCTTTCCCGCGGTGACCTACCTGGATCCGGGAGGCAATCTTGGGTTCGGGCGGGCGAACAACCTGGGTTTCGCCCGCAGCCGGGGAGAGCATGTCCTGTATCTCAATCCCGACACCGTCTGCAACGCGGCGGCGCTGGAGCATTGCCTGCGCCGGCTGAAGGCGGAGCCGGACATCGGACTCATCTCGCCGCGGCTCGAACTGGCCGACGGTTCGATGGACCTGGCGTGCCGCCGGTCGATTCCGACGGTGTGGGACGGCTTCTGCCGGGCGTCGGGGCTGGCGGCGGCGTTTCCGGGGGTGAAGTTGTTTTCTGGATACAACCTCACCCATCTTCCCAGGGAGGGTGCCTACGACGTGGACGCCATCAATGGCGCCTTCATGATGGGGCGTCGCGCCGTGCTCGAGGGAACCGGCGGATTCGACGAGGCGTTCTTCATGTATGGCGACGATCTTGATCTGTGCATCGGCGTGCGTGCTGCGGGAAAGCGGATCGTGTATGACGGGAGTCAGTCCATCGTGCATCTCAAGGGGCTGAGCGTCGGAAAGGATTTCGACCGCATGTCGACGGCGATCTTTGACGCCAATCGCGACGTCTACCTCAAGCATTTCAATCCGAAGGGCTCGCGCTGGATCGAATGGAAATACCGATTCGCTTTCGGCACCTGGAAACGCGTCTCCCGCCTGAGAGCGCGCCTGCGTGGTTCAACCCGCGTTCGCCCGGGGTGATGGGGCGGAAGCAGGAGGTCGGAAGTGTCTCAGGTCGGATGTCAGATTGCTGACCGCTGATTCGATCCGTCAAGCCGGTCACGACGGAGCGTGCCCCTCGTGCTTGCATCACCCCTTCCGACCTGGAGGGGCACGCTTCGTCGTGCCCTGGGGACGTGCGTCGCGAAACATCGCCGGAACATTTTCACGCGAAGCCGCGGAGCACGCGGAGAAAGGAGCCCGCAAACGGGCGGACCACGGCAGCCCATGGCAATGCGTGAGGCGATCGCGCCAACTGATTCTCGGTCGGTCGAGCGCGCCTAAGGCGCACACCATGGCGGCATGGGTGAATGAATGCGCATCAACGGATCCTGGATCGAGCGCGCTGAAGGCGCAGGTCATGGGAGCCCATGGCGACGCCATGGGTTTCGACGGGAGCAACAATTTTGAGCCCTGAAGGGGCGACCCACGGTGTGATTGTGACAGGCGTTGGGCCGCCCCTTCAGGGCTCGGGTTTGGTGTGTGGGATTGGAACCCCGGGCGATGCCCGGGGCTGGTGCTGGTGCGCCCCTTTGGGGCTGGGAAAAATTCGATCCGTCGAACCGGTCACGACAAAGCGTGCCCCTCCAAAACTATTTGCATCCACCTTCCGGCCTGGAGGGGCATGCTTTGTCATGCCCTGGGGACGCGGCTCGCAAAACCTCGCCGGTGGGATTGCTCCATCCCATGGCCCGACCCAAAAGCTCCCTACCGCTGCCGATTCTGCCTCACGTAGAGCGCGATGACGGCGGCTGCGAGGAGGTCGCTGCCGGCGATGAGTGCGCGCAGCGCGAGCGGAATCTTCAAGGGCAGCACGACGATCAGGATCGCGCCAAGAACCAATGCGAAAACCACGACGCGGAGCGCGCTCTTGCTGCATTGCGGAGCGGAACTGGCCGGTCGGCCATTGCTGGATGCGGGTGAATCAGAGGGAAGGGGCATGGCGGCAAGGGAGAAGGATTGTTGTGATCTTATCAAACGGGATGAGTTGCATGACAACCGGGCCTTCTCGCTGGTTCAAGTCGCCGCCAGCGGCAGCGTGATCCGCATGCCCGTCCCCGACGGACTGGTGCGCACGAGCGAGATGTCGCCGTGATGCGACACAAGAATGCGTTTGGCGATCGCCAGCCCGAGGCCCGTGCCGTCGGGACGCCCGGAGAGGAAACTGTCGAAGATGCGGGGGCGAATCTCCTCGGGTATTCCGGAACCGGTGTCCTCGACATCGAGGTGCACGACGGCTGGGCCGTCGCCCCGCTCCTCGATGTGCGCCCGCAGCCGGATTGTGCCGCCCTCCGGCATCGCCTGCGTCGCGTTGATCAGCAGATTCAGCAGGACCTGCTGGAGCTGCCCCTTGTGCACCTCCACGACCATCGGCTCGGCGGGCAGGTCCAGTCGAAGCTGGATCTTTCCCTGGGCCAGCTTGAGGCGGATGAGCACCAGGGTGTCGTCCAGGATGTCGCGCATGCTCCATTTCGCGTGGAGGCTCGCCGGCGCCTTGGCGAACTGCAGCACGCGCGTGACGATCGCCTCCAACTGGTCCAGCTTCTCCCCGATCACGCGCACGTCCGTCTGGCGGGGATCGGCGTCGGGAAACTCGAGGTTGAGGTTGCCGAAGAGGAGCTTGATCACCGTGAGCGGATTGCGGATCTCGTGCGCTATCTCCGCGGCGAGCAGTCCGAGCGTCGTCAACTGCTCGTTCTTCCGCAGGGTCTCCTCGCTACGAAAAACCCGCGCATAGAGCCGCGCGTTCTGAAGGGCGACCGCGGCGAGCGAGGCCAGCGCCGCGCAGAGGCGCTTCTCCTCGTTGTTGAATCGGTGTATCTGTTCTGTGAATACAGCGAGCACCCCCAGCACGCCGCCTTCATAGAGCAGGGGCGTCGCCAGCATGGAGCGCAGCCGGTCGTCCGACGGAAGATCGATGACGTCGATGTATTCGGGCGACTGCACATTCGCCAGTTCGAGCTGCTTGCGCGTGTGGCACACGGAGCCGACCGCACTGGAGTCAACCGGCAGGTCCTGGTCGAGCGTGGGCGTGGGACTGTCGGCCGCCCCGGGGATCGTCAGGGCGGCCAGCCGGAGAACGGCGCGCGGCTCGTCGAAAAGATAGAGCCCGCAGGCGCGCGAGCGCGTGATCTGCCGGGCGTCTCGGGCGATGCTCTCGCAGAGTTCGCGCTCGTCGACCTGGCTGACGAGCGCCTGGCCGATTCCGATGAGCGACTCCAGTTGACGCGCCTTGTCGCGCAACTGCTCCAGCTGCCACAACCGCCGCATCACGGCGGTGACTTCCTCGGTAAACCGCACCAGCAGCGCCAGATCATCCTCGTCGAAGGCGCCCGCGGTGTCGCTGTCGAGATTGATGACGCCGAGCACCTGTCCGTTCTCGTCCATGGGCGCGGCCATTTCCGCGAGGACCGACGGCCTGATGCGCACGTAGCGCGTGTCCCTGGTGACGTCAGCCACGAGTTGCGCGCGTCCGTGGAAGGCGACCCAGCCCGTGATGCCCTGTCCCAGGCGGAGGACAACATCATGGTAGTCGGCGGGCAGTCCGCGCTGCGCCTCGATCTCGAGTCGGCCGGTGTCCGGATTGAGCAGAGCGATGGAGCCCGACGAGGCTTGGAAGTGCCCGATGATCACATCAAGGATCTGTCCGAGCGCGACCGCAGGATCCGCCTCCCTCGCGCAAAGCGTGGCGATGCGATGGAGCGAGCCATCGATGGAGGGGCGGGAAGGCGCGGGGTCAGGCATCAATGGTAGGGATGACGCCAGCGGAGGGATGAATTGGCGAGGGCCAGGGCCGCGACCGCTGCCAGTAGATCCTGGAGGGGCGCGCCTCGTCGTGACCGGGGACCTGCGTGGAAGAACGGCGCCGGGAGAATTTCACGAGAAAACGTGGAGGATGCCTGGGGGAGTTTGACATCAGGAGCGGCTGACCATCATCGCTCAGACCGCCAGGGAAGTCCATCCTTGCCGATGGATTGACATGGCGGGAGACGGCCAACGAATCTGAAGGCAGGAGGTGGACCCTACTACAGTTGCTCGGAAAGTTTGTCGCGCAGATCCTCCGCCCAGGCGACAATCGCTGCGATATCGGCGTCGGTGAAGGCGGCGTCGCGGTGCGTCCAGGTGTATGACCTGAGCGGCATTTTGCGCTCATTCAACTCGTCAATGATGGAGTCGAGTTTGTCCGCCTGCCGTTTCAGGGAGTAGCTGCCGAAGTTCGAGAGATTGAGTTCGTGCTTTCCGTCGCGCACATGCCAGTCGAGCCACCAGGCGACGGGCTGGATTTCCGCGTACCACGGGTAGCGCGTGTTGTTGGAATGGCAGTCATAACAAGCAACCTCGAGACGCCTGCGAATCGCCTCGGGCATGGGATGCGCCGCGCGCAGGTCCTCGGGCGGCATGGGGCCGGGGCTCAGGTTCTTCGTGGGGCGCACAAATTGAATGGCCACGAGTCCAAGACAGAGGGCGATCGCAGCCCGGCGGAAATATCGACGCATGACCGGGATCGCTAGCCGATGTCGGTGGATTCGTCCATTCCGGGTTTCTGCGATTGGAAAACGCGGTCTGATTCCGAATTCCGTCTCGAGGCGCCGTGAGCTACAGATCGAGGATCGGGCCGAGCGGCACGATCCGTGTCGGATTGATGTCGTCGTGGGTCATGTAGTAGTGCCGCTTGATGTGATCGAAATTCACGGTATCGGCGATCCCCGGGGTCGAATAGAGATCCTTGAGGTAGCGCTGCAGATGCGGATAATCGACAATGCGGCGCAGGTTGCACTTGAAGTGCCCATGGTACACCGCATCGAAGCGCACGAGCGTGCAGAAGAGCCGCCAGTCCGTCTCAATGCAGCGATCGCCGAAAAGGAAGCGTCGGCCGGCGAGCCGGCGCTCGAGGGAGTCGAGGCAGTTGAACACGTCGCGCACCGCCGTCTCGTAGGCCGATTGCGCCGTGGCAAATCCCGCGCGGTAAACGCCATTGTTGACCGCTTCGTAAATCGTGCCGCTGAGTTCAGCCTGCTCGCGTTCGAGATCCCTGGGAAAAAGATCGGGTGAAGCCGCGGCCTGGGGGAACTCATCGTTGAACATGCGGCAGATGTCGTCCTCGGAGTTGTTGACGATGCGCCGGGTCTGCCGGTCCCAGAGCACAGGCACGGTCCATCGTCCCCGATAATCCGGCTCGCTGGCGAAATAGGCTTCCTTGAGCAGGGAGAAGCCATTGACCGGATCGCGGGAAAAGCCCGGGCCCTCGCGGAACGCCCAGCCTTCCTCCTCGGTGCGGATGGGGTCCAGGACCGAACAGCTCACGACGGTTTCAAGCCGCTTGAGGTTGCGCACGATCAGCGTCCGGCTGGCCCAGGGACAGGCCAGTGAAATGTAGAGATGGTAGCGATTCGCCACAGGCGAATACGGCGTTGATCCATCGCGGCGTATCCAATCGCGAAAGGCGTCCTCCTGGCGCTTGAAGGCGCCGCTCTCGCGATTGGCGCCTGAAGTGAAGGGTGTCATGAGTTGGATTGAATGGCTTGCCCGGGCTTCCGGCTATAATTTCGGCGTGGGGATGCCGAGAGCGTCGGCAAGATCGGTGAGGTGCTCCTGCTCCTGCATGATAATTTCGCGAAGCGCCTCGCTGAGCGCGAACTCCCCCATGGCCTCGGCCTGCCCGATGCGCTCGCGGTAGGCGAGGATGGTTTCGTGTTCGTTTTCGAGGTCGTACCGGAGCATGTCATCCGGCTTGTCCGAAATCTTCACCTTGCGCGGTTGGGTGACAGGGGTGCCGTTTAAGTAGTCGATCTGCTTCGCGATGATGAGAGCGTGGTTCAGCTCCTCGGCCGCGTGCAGCTTCAGTTCATTCGCGATGTGCTGGTACTTCGCACCTTTCATCGTCTGGCTGTAGACCGTGTAGGCGATGATCGCCTGAAACTCACGGGCAAGATCCTCGTTCAGTAAGCGCACCATTTCATGGCGGCTGATGGCGGTGGATTTCTTTTTCATCACCACAACCTAGCACAGCACGGCCGATTTCTCACCTGCGTTCGAGGTGAAACATTCCACTGAAACTTGTGTATTTTCGACTGGCCGCGCGGCATTCCCCGCGCCGGGGCGCGCTGCGCTCAGTACTTTGCCGGGCGGGCCGGTCCGATAGGGCGACCCTGCGCGTCGACCTCGGTCTCGTAGGGGACGCGGATCGTGCGGCCGTCCGGCGTGGTCTCCGTCCGCCATTCGCGAATGATGCGGCGCTCTCCATTGAACGGCACCTTTGCCGCGGCGGAGGCGCTTTCTCCAGCTGCAACAACGGCGCCGGCAACATTGCCGACGACGGCGCCCGTGGCGGTGCCGATCGCCGTGCCCACGGCCGGGCCGGGCTGGCGGGCATTGGTGTCGCGTCCGTCGGTCGTGTAGCAACCGGAAATCGCGAGGGCGCCGAGTGAAACGATCAGTGAAAGGGAGAGGGAGGTCGCGGCCATGGCTTGGATGGTGGGTTTGTCACAAGTGCTGGACCGCACTTGGGTGAATTCGTGCCAAGAATGTCACGCTGATTGCGGACGTCAATGCAGCCGCCAGCGGTGATGCAGGTGAAATGCGTTCGGCGGAAGGAGGCGTCCGTCGCAGAATGCCGCTATTTGATTTCCAGATGCGTTGGACTCGCAGTAATTCCTTGTGTTTCGAGCACTGCATTCTCCCGCTCCGCACGGAACTGGCTCGTATAGAGCTCGTGGTAGTGGCCCCGCTGCTTGAGGAGTTCGGCGTGCGTGCCGGACTCCTCGATGCGCCCGCTGGCGATTACGAGGATGCGTGAGGCGCTGCGAATCGTGCTGAGACGGTGGGCGATGACGAAACTTATCCGGCCGGCGAAGACGGTCTGGAGGCCGCGCTGGATGAGCTGCTCGGTTTCGGTGTCGATCGAGGATGTCGCCTCATCCATCACAAAGATCCGCGGATCCGCCAGAAGCGCGCGGGCAAAGGAGAGCAGCTGGCGCTGGCCGGTGGAGAGGCGGTTGCCACCTTCGCCGACCTGCGAATCGTAGCCGTTGTCCAGCGCCTGGATGAAGTCGTGCGCATTGACCCGCCGGGCCACCTCCTCGATCTCGGCGTCGGTCGCGTCGAGCCTGCCGTAGCGGATGTTCTCGCGGACCGTCCCCTTGAAGAGGTGCGGTGTCTGCAGGACGATGCCGAGTTGCGACTGCAGCCAGGACAGGGAGCGCTCGCGATAGTCGGTGCCGTCGATGAGGATCTGTCCGGTGGTGGGTTCGTAGAAGCGGCTCACCAGCGAGACGATCGTGCTCTTGCCGCCGCCGGAAGGACCGACCAGCGCGATTGTTTCCCCCGCTTGAACGCGGAGGTTGAAGTCATGCAGGACCTGCGGGCCGGTGTCGTAGCGGAATCCAACATTCCGAAACTCAACCTCGCCGATGCGGTCGGGGTGTCCGTCGTGGGCGAGGGTATCGCCCGCGGCCGCGCCGCTCCGGGGGGATGCCGCATGGGCTGCCATGCGCGCCCTGACCTCGGGCGAGTCCCGGATTGCGGGCTCCGTGTCAAGCAGTCCGAGGACGCGCTCCCCGGCCGCCTGGGCACCCTGCATCTCCGTCAGCTTGTTCGCGAGCTGGTTTATCGGGAAGAAGAACTGCCCCGAGAAATTGATGAAGGCGACGAGCGTTCCGAGCGTCATTTCGTCGTCGATGACAAGGATGCCGCCGCGCCAGAGTGCCACACCCGCGCCGATGCTGCCGATGGTCAGGATCAGCGGATAGTAGAACGCGCTCTGCCTCGCATTGGTCACGGCCGCCAGAAACATCTGGGTCGAGATTCCCTGGAACTCGCGCAGGTTTTCCTTCTCGCGCACGAGGGTCCGGGTCGTGCGCACGCCCTGGATGGCCTCGTTGAAGGAGGCTGTGATCTGCGAGTTGTATTTCCGAATTTCCCGCGCGCTGAGCAGGATCCGCTTCTGGAACACCTTGCTGACGATCGCGAGGGGCGGGACGACGGCGACAACGATCAGGCCGAGCCGCCAGTTCATCACCAGCAGGCTGAGCGCGATCATGAAGACATAACTCACGCCCCAGACGATATCGAGAAAGCCCCAGGCAACGACGCGGGAGAGGCGGTCGCAGTCGCTCGTCAGCCGCGTGATCAGCCAGCCGACCGGCCGCGTGTCGTAGAAGGCGAACTCGAGTTGCTGGAGGCGGTCGAAGGCTGCGCCGCGGATGTCGTGGCCGAGGTGATTCGCGATCGCTCCGGCGCAGTCGATGAACACCCAGACCGCGACACAGAAGACCAGGACGACACCGGCGTAGGCGAGCATCCAGGGGGTCAGTCGCGCCGAGGCGCCACCCGCCATTGCGGCGTCGATTGTCCAGCGCGTGATCTGGGCGAAGGCGGCGTCGCAGACCGCTATGGCGACGGCGCAGAGGAAGAGCGGCACGAGAAACCGCTTGAGACCCAGGGCGCGCTGGAAGAGTTTCCACCACAACCGGGCGTCGAGCCTGGCCTTGAATTCATCTTCCTGATGAAATGCGGATGACATCGGTGGAATGCGGCTGGCTAGGTTTCGAGCAGCTCGCGCTGGAACTCGGCCTCCACGGTCGACTGGATCCGCCAGAGACGGCGGTACAGGCCCTCCACGCTGGAGAGCTCCGCGTGGGCGCCCGTTTGAATGATCCGCCCCCTGTCCATCACGATGATGCGGTCGGCGTGAACAAGCGTCGACAGCCGGTGCGCGATCACGAGGGTGGTGGAGCGTCCGCGGCGCCTGCGCAGCGCATCGAGGATGAGCGTCTCCGTCTCCCCGTCGACGGCGCTGAGGGCGTCGTCCAGGATCAGGATCGGCGGGTTGCGCAGGATGGCGCGCGCGATCGCGACACGCTGCCGCTGGCCGCCCGAAAGGGTGATGCCGCGCTCCCCGATGAGCGTCTCGTAGCCGAGTTCGAACGTGCGGATGGTCTCGTCGATGCAGGCGACGCGGGCGGCCTCCTCGATCTCGCGATCCTGCGCCTCGCCGCCGCCGAGCCGGATGTTGTCGCGCAGCGTCTTTGAGAAGAGGAAGGGCTCCTGCATGACCGTGCCGACCTGTCCGCGCACCCATTTTCGCGGCAGGCCCGCAAGTTCCTCCCCGTCGAGGCGGATCGACCCCTGCTCGTAGTCGTAGATCCGCAGGAGCAGATGCATGAGCGTGCTCTTGCCCGCGCCGGACGGGCCGAGCACGGCGAGCGTTTCGCCGGGGGCGACGTCAAAGGAGACGCCGTTCAGCGCCCCGCCCGCGTCAGGCGCGCCGTCGCCGGCGACCGGCCGCGCCGCATGGCTGAAGGCGAGATTGCGCACGGAGATCGCGCCGCGCAGCGGCTGCAGGGTCCGGGTCACGGACGCGGGTGCCGCATCCTCCTCGCGCCGCAGTGTAAGGATTTCCTGGATACGCGTGATCGCCACAGAGGTCTTGCCGAGGTCGGTCAGGATGCGGCCCATCTGCCTGACAGGCCAGAGCATGATGCCGAGATAGGCGAGGAAGGCGAAGAGGACGCCGACCGAGAGCGTTCCCTCGCCGACCCAGCGGGCGCCGATGAGAAGCACCAGGCCGATCTGGGCGAAGGCGACGAGGTCGCTGATCGACCAGTACCAGGACATCAGCCGCAGGAGGCGCATGTGCCGGTCGCGAAAGAGCGCGTTGGGGCCGGCGAACCTGGCCTTCTCGAATTCCTGCCTTGCAAAGGCCCGCACCACGCGGATGCCGGTGAGATTCTCCTGGATTACCGAGGTCAGCGCACCCTCGGCCTCATCGACTGACTTGAAGACGTGGCGCACCTTTTTGAAATAGACGTAGCCATAGGCCACAAGTGGAGGGACCAGCGCGAACGCGATCGCCGTCATGGGGGGACTCAGCAGCAGAAGCAGGGGCAGGGCCGTGGCGGCGAGAATCAGGGACTGGCCGATCTCCATCACCTGCACCGCGAGAAACTGACGCAGGGTTTCGACATCGCTGCTGCAGCGTTGAACCAGATCACCCGTGTCCAGGCGATCGAGGTTCTTCGCGGGCAGGTGGTTGATGTGGTCGTAGAGATTGTCCTTGAGCTTCCGGGCGATGCCGTCGCTTGCGAGCGACGTGAAGCGGCCCTTGAGGTAGCTTCCCGCGCCGCTCATCCCCGTGAGGAGCACAATGAAGACCGGCGCGAGCCACAGGTGTGCGCGCAGCGACTCTGCTCCCCCCGCGCCTGCGAGCATCATGCGCACAAGCGCGCTCGCCTCCGCGGGATCCTTCGAGCCGATGGCGTGGTCAATGGTGGCGGCTCCCACAAGAGGCGCAAGGTAGCTGGCGGCCGTCGCAAAAAGCAGGCTCAGCAGGGCCACGCCATAGTGCAGGCGTTCGCCCCGCATGAGGCTCCAGATGACCTTGAGCTGCGAAAACATCGGGTGGAGAAAGCGGAATAGGCATCCGCGGACAAGAACGTTCCGGTGAAACTCCTAAAGGAGCGGTTTCAGCCATCGCCATGCCGTTTCAGCAACCAACTCATGTCCCTCGGCGGTCGGATGGATGCCGTCCGGAAGATTGAGATCGGGGCGGCCGCCGACACCCTCAAGCAGGAAGGGAATGAGGGTTGCGGTATTCGCTTTCGCCAGCGCCGGATAGATGGCCGCAAATTCGTGCGCGTATTCACCCATGCTGCGCGGCATCTGCATCCCGGCTATCACGATCTTCGCCGAAGGGTATTTCGCGAGGACGGCGTCAATGATCGCCTGCAGGTTCTCGCGGGTCGAATCGACCGGAAGTCCTCTCAGGCCGTCGTTGGCCCCGAGCTCAAGGACAAAGACATCGATCTTCTGACGCAGGATCCACGGGATGCGGCGCCTGCCGCCGGCACTGGTGTCGCCGCTCAATCCGGCATTGACGACCCGGTAGTTCAGTCCGGCCTCCTCGATTTTTTTCTGAATCAGGCCGGGGTAGGCGGCGGATAGGTGGTCATCGAGCCCGTACCCCGCGGTCAGGCTGTCGCCGAAAAACACAATGGTGCGCGTTTCGTGCTCAGACGCTTCCGTCCCGGCGCGAACGATTGCGACCGACAGCAGGGCGAGGAGGAAAAGGAGTTTCATGTGTTGCGGAATTGCGGGTGGCGGATTTGGTCGCAGTTTCGTCCCAGACATGACTGTTCAATCCATGCTGAAAGTCGAGCGACTCACCAAGACCTACCTGTCCGCGGGCGCGCCGCTCACTGTTCTGAAGGACGTGGGATTCACGCTGGGAGCGGGCGAAAGCCTCGCGATCGTCGGACCCAGCGGCAGCGGAAAGACGACCTTGCTGGGATTGTGCGCCGGGCTCGACCGACCGAGCTCCGGTGCCGTGACTTTGGCTGGCGAGGAGATCGGAAGGATGAGCGAGGATGAGCGGGCGCGCGTGAGAAACGAGCATGTGGGATTCGTCTTTCAGAACTTTCAACTGATACCGACGCTGACGGCACTCGAGAATGTCCTTGTGCCGCTCGAGCTGCGCGGATCGGCGGGCGGAGAGTCCGAGGCGGTGGCGCTGCTGAACCGGGTCGGACTCGGCGAGCGCTGCGATCACTATCCCGTCCAGCTTTCCGGAGGAGAACAGCAGCGCGTGGCGCTCGCCCGCGCGTTCATCAATGCGCCGAAGATCCTGTTTTGCGACGAACCCACCGGCAACCTCGATGCCGACACGGCGCAGGCGATGACCGGGCTCATCTTCGAAATGAACCGGGAGCGCGGCGCGACGCTTGTGCTGGTGACCCATGACATCGAGCTCGCGCGAAGGTGCGGGCGCATCCTGCGCCTGAGGGCCGGCTCCGTCGTGGAGGATTTCCAGACGCGCGCGTTCGAGACGGGGGCGGTGTGTACATGAGTTTCGTGCTGCGCATGGCCTGGCGCGATTCGCGGGCGGCCCGCCGGCGCCTCGCGCTGTATTCGCTTTCGATCGTGCTTGGCGTCGCCGCGCTGGTCGCGATCGGATCGTTCAGCGCCAATTTGAACTCCGCGATCGAAGGCCAGGCGAAGGGACTGCTCGGCGCGGACCTCGCGGTGCAGTCGCGTGTGGCCCTGACGCTGGATGCGGCGGCTTTTCTCCGCAGCCTGGGAGGCGAGCAGGCGAGGGAGGTTTCGTTTGCAACGATGGTTGTCTTTCCGCGGACGGGGAATCGAACGCGACTCGTTTCGCTCCGCGCCGTGGAAGGCGCGTACCCGTTCTACGGCGAGTTCGTGACGGACCCCGCGGACGCGCCGCGACGGATTGCGGCGGGGGAGGCGGTCGCGGTGCTCGAGGAGTCGCTCATGTGCCAGTATCAGGTGAAGGTCGGCGATCCCATAAAGCTGGGCGCGTCGACATTTACGGTGGCGGGCGCGCTGAAAAAGATTCCTGGTGAATCGGCGGCGGTCGCCATGCTTTCGCCGCGCATCTTCATTTCCCATTCGCGGCTGGCTGCAACGGGACTGCTGGGTCCGGGCAGCCTTGTGCGCTACAAGACCTACATCAAGTTCGCCGCGGGCACGGATGTCGAGCGGCTCGTGGACGATCTGCGGGCACGGTTTCGCGAACTGCGGCTCGGATTCGACACGGTGGAGGAGCGCAAGAACGAACTCGGGCAGAGCATCCGCAATGTCGACGCTTTCTTCAGCCTTGTTGGATTCGTGGCGCTGTTTCTGGGGGCGATCGGCGTGGCCAGTGCGATTCATGTCTATGTGCGGCAGCGGATCGCGACGGTCGCGGTGCTGCGCTGTCTGGGCGCGAGCGCCTGGACGAGTTTTTCTGTCTATCTCGTGCAGGGTTTCCTGCTGGGCCTGCTGGGCGCGGTCATCGGTGCGGCGCTGGGTGTGGCGATCCAGTTGACGATCCCGGCGCTGGTGAGGGACCTGCTGCCCTTCGACGTGGACTTCTTCATTGCCTGGAGCGCGGTGTTGCGCGGCGTGGGTGCGGGTCTGCTGATCTGCTTTCTGTTCACCCTGCTGCCCCTGCTGGCCATACGGCGGGTGTCACCGCTCGTCGCGATACGGGCATCGGCCGCGGAGGACGGACGTTCGCGCGATCCGCTGCGCTGGGCGGTGTATGCGCTGATCTTGGCGGCGGTCGTTCTGTTTGCGCTGTGGCAGGCGCCGCGCTGGCGGTTGGGACTGGGATTTGTCGCCGCGCTGGCCGTGAGCCTGGGAGTTCTCGCCGGGCTGGCGAGGGCAGTCTCCTGGTGTGCGCGCCGCTTCATGCCGCGCAGCGCGCCGTATGTCTGGAGACAGGGTGTCGCCAACCTGCACCGACCCAACAACCGCACCGTGCTCCTGCTGCTTGCGCTCGGGCTTGGAACATTTCTGGTGGTGACGCTTGCGCTGACGCGGACGACCCTGCTGGCGCAGATCAAGGGGGTGGGTGACAACCAGCGTCCCAACCTGCTGTTCTTCGACATTCAGGACGATCAAATGGCCCCGCTGGAAAAAATCCTGAAGCGGGAGGACGCGGAACTGAAGGCAAAGGCACCCATCGTGACCATGCGGCTGCGCGCGCTCAAGGGCCGTTCGGTCGACCAGATTCTGAAGGATGACTCGTCGCGGATTCCCTCGTGGACGCTGAGGCGCGAGTATCGTTCTACGTATCGTGGGAAACTTTCGGGCACGGAGAAGGTCGTCGCCGGCCGGTTCGATGGGACGGTTGCGGCGGATGCGGCGACGATTCCCGTGTCGATTGAGCGGGGTCTCGCGAAGGACATGCAGCTCGGGCTGGGCGACACCATTGAGTTCGATGTGCAGGGCGTGCCGATGATGACGCGCATCACCAGCATCCGCGAGGTGGAGTGGAGGCGCATGGAGCCCAACTTCTTCATGGTGTTCCCCGAGGGTGCCCTGGAGGCGGCGCCGAAGTTCTTCGTCGTGGCGACGCGTGCGGAGACGCCGGGGGATTCGGCGCGCCTCCAGCAGGCGGTGGTCAGCGAACTCCCCAACGTGTCGGCGATCGATCTCGCGCTGATCCTGCAGACGCTGGATGGAATTTTTTCGAAGGTGCAGTTCGTGATCCAGTTCATGGCGCTTTTCACGGTGGTCACGGGTGTCATCGTGCTGGTCGGGACGATTCTCAGCGGACGCCACCAGCGCCTGCGCGAAACGGTCCTGCTTCGCACGCTCGGTGCGAGCCGCCGCCAGTTGATCCGGATCCAGGTGGTGGAGTACGTGATTCTGGGCGCGCTCGCCGCGGGGGTGGGATGCGCGCTTGCGGTGGGGGCGAATGCGCTGCTCGCCCATTTTGTTTTTGAAACGACGGGTGCGCTGGCTCCGGTCACGCTGCTGGGGGCGTGCGCGGCCGTGATGACGACAACCCTTGCAACCGGGCTGCTGTCGAGTCGCGGCGTCGTTGATCATCCGCCGCTTGAGGTGCTGAGGCAGGAGACCTGAGGTCGCTCTTCCCGCGGCATGCGGGCCTGTGACGAATCTGCCAGAATGTGGTGGCCATGCAGCGGATTTTTGGGGAGACCTGTTTTCTGATGCGCCGCGTTGTCACTTTCCACTACACCCTGCGGGACCCCGGGGGACGGGTCATCGATTCCTCCGCCGGGGGCGAGCCTGTGACGTATCTGGAGGGTGCCGGCCAGATCATCGATGGGCTCGATGAGGAGCTTCGCTCTGTTGAGCCGGGCGTGCGGACCCGTGTGCAGGTGCCGGCGGGGTCAGCCTATGGGGAGCGCGATCCGTCGCAGGTGCAGTCGGTGCTTCGGGCCCTGCTTCCGGTGCAGGGCGAACTCAAGGCGGGGGATCAGTTCCAGGCCGGCGAGGACCAGTTTGCACCGGTTGTCACCGTTGTGGGCGTTGACGGGGATTCGGTCCTGCTGGATGCGAATCATCCGCTGGCCGGCGTGGATCTGACCTTCGACGTTGAAATCATCGCTGCGCGACCGGCGTCGCCGGAGGAGCTTTCGCACGGACACGTACACGGTGCGGATGGTGCGTGTCACGCGCACGCCTCCTGAGAATTGCCATGAATGTCCTTGGAATCGACATCGGCGGATCCGCGCTGAAGGGAGCGCCGGTGGACACCGCAACCGGCAGACTGCTCGCGGAGCGCCTGCGTGTGCCGACGGACAAGCTGTTGACCCCGGCGCAGATGGCGCGGACGATCAAGGGCATTGCGGAGCACTTCAACTGGAAGGGACCGGTTGGGGTGGGATTCCCCGGCGTGATTCGCAGAAGCACGATCTACACCTCGGCGAATCTGCATCGCGGTTTTGTCGGGTGCAACGGGGAGCGGCTCTTTGGCAGGGTCATCAAGCTGCCGGTCACGCTCATCAACGATGCCGATGCGGCGGGCCTTGCCGAGGTTAGATTCGGCGCCGGCAGTAGAGCGAGGGGCACCGTGCTGATGCTCACGTTCGGCACGGGAGTGGGAAGCGCGCTGTTTGTCGATGGGCGACTCTATGCCAACAGCGAGCTGGGGCATCTTCCGATGAAGGGCCGTGACGCAGAGAGGCGCGTTTCCGCGGCTGCGAAGGAACGGAAGAAGCTCTCCTTCCGCAAGTGGGCTCACCGCGTTGACGAATACCTTGGCATTGTTGAGACGATCCTGAATCCCGACCTCATCATTGTCGGTGGCGGCATCAGCAAGGACTACAGGAAGTGGTTCAAGTACCTTGACCTGAATGTCCCGATCGTTCCGGCGAAGTTCTTCAACGAGGCAGGCATTGTCGGAGCCGCGCTGCACGCCGCCGACTGCCGGGAGCGGCGCTGAGACGGGGCGCGCGGCCGCTGGAATCGTGATGGTGGCGCCGATTCTCATCGTCGGACAGGGCATTGCGGGGACCGCCCTTGCGTGGGAATTCGAGCGTGCGGGATTTTCGTTTGAGATCGCTGATGCGGGCCTCGACGGATCGGCCACGCAGGTTGCGGCGGGAATCGTGAATCCGATAACCGGTCAGCGATTCGTGAAGAACTGGCGCATCGACAGCCTGCTCGGACCGTCGCGGGAGTTCTACCAGGGCATCGGCAGGGAGCTGGGCATCGAGCTTGTTCGCGATGTTCGCATCCGCCGGCTGTTTGCCGATGTCGGTGAATTTGCACGCGGGAAGGAAAAGGCGGATGCCGGAAAGTGGCGCCCGTACGTCGATTCCTCGGCGGTGGAGCCCGAGGGTTTCTGGATCGAAGGCGGCTGCCAGGTTGATTTGCCGGCGCTTCTGGAAGGATCGCGACGACGCTGGATCAAACGAGGGATGCTTCAGCAGCGAGTCGTCGACCCTCCGGCGGAAATTTCGAGGCGCGACTTGGTCATCCTCTGCACGGGCGGCGGCCTGTATCGGGAATTTGGTGACAGTTTGAAGTTTGAACGTGCCAAGGGTGAGGTCATTGAAGTGGCGGCTGCGGGCGGGGTGTTTGAACCGGGCGTGATCCGCAGCGGGGATGCCTGGGTGGTGCCGCGCAGCCACTCGACCGCGCAGGTGGGTTCGACCTACGACCGCGAGGCCGAGGACCTCGTTCCGACCGGCCCGGCCCGCGAAACGCTCTTCGCGCACCTGCGCGGGCTGCATCCGGGTATTGAAGCGCGCATTGAAAGGCAACGCTGCGGCTGGCGCATGTCAGTACCCGACCGCCGTCCCGTGGTCGGACGCGTGCCGGGACTCGAACGCATGGGCATCTTCGGCGGACTCAGTTCAAAAGGCGTGCTCACCGCCCCATGGATCGCGCGCCAGTGGGTGCACCACCTCGCGGAGGGCATTGGGTTCGACGCGGACATCGCCATCGGGCGCTGCTGGCAGGGCTGCGTTCGGATGGGTTTAAACGCGGAGACGCCAAGGCGCGATGTTCGGAGAGAATGAGGACGTTTCGGATTCGACGGAAAGTCGCACGCGGAGATGGATTTCCCTTCATTTGGAGGGGCACGCTCCGTCGTGACCTGGGCCCGTGCATCGTAAAACGCGGCCAGACCAATTCCATTTTCACATCGCGCACCTTTGACCCGGCTATTGATGAGCCTCCACCCTGCAAGGGCTCATCTCTCCCATTGTCATGCCGCTTCACACTCACTTCCCCTGCCGACGTCGTGGCGCGACGAATTTGGCATGGGTCGCCAGTCGGCATTGGGGAGCTTGACGGTCAGGAATGCGAAAGGTGAGGTTTGACCCCTTTTGAACTGGGAAACGAATTTTTGTTTTTGTTCGATGCCCGGGACATGCCGGGCGGGGACATTCCCGCCGACACCGCCGTGTTTTGGATCGACGTTTGAGTATCCGATGAACGCCGATCCATTCGCTTCCAGCGATGTTCAGGAGCTCGCCGGGCCAACTGCTGGAGTTCCGTTAAAGGGTGAACCTCCAGATACCTTTGTTATGTGAAATAATAGGAAATAATGGATGCTTAAATCGCAATCGACTGGGACAGATCGTGTCGAAGTCGCAATCTTTGCTATGAATTCCACCACTGACCGTGAATGATATTTTTGGCTCTAAGCGTCATATAACATGATATTACATATCAGCTTAAGATTTTCTGCAGCACCATCCAATCTTCTGGATTCTGAGTGCGGGTTGCGCGGGTCTCAGAAAAGTCATATGAAATACATGCCAGTTGCCTTTGTTTCACAAATAGACTTGCCCTGGGAAAGCGAGAAACGTACGGCTGAATCGTGAAATCGAACCCTGCGAGCAAACCTGTCAAAGTCACCGTATTGGATGTGGCGGCTGCGGCGAAAGTGGCGGTGGGAACGGTTTCACGCGTGCTCAACACGCCTGATGCGGTGGGTCCGGAGATTCGGCAGCGGGTGCTGGATGCTGTCGGCAGGATCAACTACAAGCCGCTGCGACGGCATCGCAAGACGGGTGGGAATGTCCGCGGTGGAGTTCGCAGGCAGCAGGGCAACATTGGAGTGCTGCTGATGGGGATGGACGACTCGCTGACGCACCTGCCGGTGATCAGCGAGGTTCTGCACGGCGTCGAACTGGCGATGGCGGAAGAGGGATTGAACCTGATGCTCGCCAACGTCCCGCAGGCGGATCGGGTTCCCGCTTTTCTGGCCAACAATCAGGTCGACGGCCTCATCCTGAAGTGTCCGCTTCTCGGCGATCTGCGGGCTTGCGCCAACCCCAAGCTGGTCGACGCCATCAACCGGATTCCCCACATCTGGCTGCTTGGCAAGCCGGAGTCCGCGGAGGGCGACATGTGCGGCTCCGATGGTGAGGCGGGAACCGCCCAGGTGGCGAAACATTTGTATGCGCGGGGACACCGGCGGATCGGCTACCTGCATCCCAGGCCCGGACAGACTCGATCGGAAGGGGTCAAGCACTCGCTGGCGCTTCACATGCGGCAACTGGGCATGGAGCTGCGGATTTTTGAAAGTGCGTCATCCAGGGAGGTGAGGTGGCCGCTGCCCGCGATCACCAGTCCGGATGAAATTCTGCCCCTGCTTGACGTGTGGGCCGCGCTTCCCGAGGCCGAAAGGCCGACCGCGCTGGTGGTGACTGCGGACAGCATTGCCGTGCAGGTTTATCATGCGCTTCACCAGCGTGGAAAGCAGGTTGGGCGGGATCTCAGCCTGATTTCCATCAATCATGAACGCCCGTTGGTTGTCGGATTGAATCCGTCGCTCACGACCATCGACATTCGCGCCCAGAGCATCGGGCGACGCGCCGTCGAGCAATTGCGCTGGCGCATGGCCGACCGGAGCGGCGCGGATACCGCACCCGCGCGCGTCTTGATTGAACCCCGCTTGGTGGAAGGCGGCTCGGTTGCACGATTGACGCCGCATTCCTGACCGATTTCACGCGCGGCTCTCTCCCATGGACAAGATGCGGTGCGGACTGTGGACGCTTGCGACCCTTGCGCTGCTTCAAGCGGGCGCGCACGGGAAGCCCGAGACCGTCGCGCTCTGGCTGTTTGATGAGCCTGCGGGCGTGTACCCCAGCACACCCCTTGACACAAGTGCCGGCTTGGACGCACCGCTTGTGCTGGGTCTGGGTGGAAGCGTGATTCCAGGGCGGTTTGGGAATGCAGTTTCGACAGTGCCATATCCACCGACGAAGATTCCGAGCCAGGGTGAGGAAACGGCCGCTCTCGGCGATTTTCCCATTCCGAAGGGTAGCACCCAGGAGCCTCTGACCTGGCGCAACAACCAATTCACAGCGCTGATGACATCCGGAGAAAATCACCTCCGGAAACAGGTGAGCTTTGTGCGTCCGACGCACACCGACATGAATCTCGGGAATTTTGACTGGACGGTGGAATTCTGGGGGCGCGCCCGCGGTGAGGCGGCGTGGGGAACATTGCTTGAAGTTGGCACCGGACCGAGGGGCGAAAACCAACTCTTCACCCGGATCGGTTGCAATCTGCAGTTGGGCGCGATGAGCATTGAACAGATGAGCGGTGGACCGGCGGTCGAGACGGTCCTTGAAGCCTCCTCCGGAAACGCGCTGTCCCCGAGCTGGCATCATTTCGCATTGGTGCACCACTCAGCGTCGATGCGCCTTGTGCTGTTTCTCGACGGCAAGCAGCGTGCCGAGGCGGAAGGTGTGACACTGAACCGATTGCCACAGGGGAGCGAGGACTACATGAGCATTGGACGAGACGGCGCGTGGCGGCATGCGCTTCCGGGTGCGATCGATGAGCTGCGCATTTCCCGTGGAGCGGTCTACACGCGTGCATTTGAACCGCCGGAGAGCTTCGCACCCGTTGAGCCCATGGTTGAGCTGGAGCGCGGACCTCCCCTGCTGTTCGCACCGGATTCTGCTGCGGAGACGGTTGTTCCGCTTGGACAGCGCAAGTGCCTGTTCATCGACGGTTCATTGATTGCGAGAAGTGAAAACGTTGAGTTTGCGGTGAAGCCGCCTCGACGAATTGATCGCGTGGATCTCAGGATTTCATCTCATTTTCGCAAGCATCTCACGGTCATCGAGGATCCGGATGGCCTGATCCGAATCTACAATGGAGGAATCGACGACTATCTCATCGTGCACACGTCGCACGACGGCCTGCATTTCACGGCTCCGGACACGGGTCTGCATCACAAGGATGCAAGGAATGTCGTCATTGCGGAACCCGCGCCCCTGGGCCGGCCGATCATCGACTTCAATGGTCCGGCGGAATATCGTTGGAAGTATGTCAGCGGGCTCGAGGGTCGCGGCGTCTACCTGTACACCTCGCCCGATGGCTGGACCTGGCGCCGGCACCGCACCGCGGTGCTGCCCTTTCGCTCGGGCTCGCAATCCAGCCTGTACTATGACGACCAGCGCGGGCTGTACGTCGGTTTTCACCGGACGGGATTTCCAATGAGCCTGGAGGGTGGGACGCAGCGCGAGTTTGTGCGGTCGGAAGCGCGCGATATTTTTCACCCGTGGCCCGTGACCTTCCTGTCCCAGGAGCAGGTTTGGGATATCGCGAAGAACCGTCCACTGCGTTCGCCACAGCCCTGGTGGCTGGACAACGGCCCGCTCACTCCCGGCGATTTTGGGGTGGAGCTGCCGACCTCGTTTGCACCCGATCCAGCGATCGATCCGGCAGGCAGCGGCATCTATGTGCCCAAGGCCGGCAAATACCCGTGGGCGACGGACACCTATCTGGCGTTTCCATCCCTTTACTTCGATTATGAGCAACCCAGACTGCCGGCGGCGCGGCGAGCGTTGATGGATCCGGTACGGGGGCTGGGCTCAGGGCAGGTGGAAACTCAAATGTCGGTCAGTCGTGACGGCATTCACTGGCGGCGGCTGCCCAGCCCCGCCTACATTCCGGCGGGTCGCATCTGTGGACGCGATCTTCATCAGGTGTACATGGGCGAAGGCATGGTTCGCCGGGGCAATGAGATCTGGCAGTACTTTTTTGGCAGGGAGGATTATCATTCGCCGGTGAAGCCGGCCCCGGGCGGCGACGCTGTCTATCGGGCGGTTCAGCGCCTCGATGGTTTCGTCGCGGCGGAGTCAGCGTATGACCGGCTCGCGACGCTCACGACGAAACCGTTTAGATTCCAGGGAAACCGGCTTGTGCTCAACATTGACACCGGCGCGATGGGTTATGCCCAGATTGGCATTGTTGGTGAGGACGGATCCCCCATCCCTGGCTTTGAATGGCAGAACTGCGTCTACATCAATGGTGACTTCATTGCCAAAACAGTGGAATGGCTGACCGGCAGCGGCCATCCCGCGCACACCGACGTATCGGCGCTGGCCGGTCGACCGGTGAGGCTGGTGATGAAAATGCGGGGAACATCGCTCTACGCGTTTCAATTCGAGGGCCGGTGAAAAGCACGCCGCGCCAGCGGCGGGCTGCGCGGGTTGTTTTCGAGAAGTGTATTTTGTTTTGGATACGAGCATTCCTGCGGCAATGCACCGCGCGCGTGGGCGCGTGAAGGAGGAGGGATGGCATTGCCGGCATACTGATGAAATATTATTATTTCATAGAAGTGCCGGCATCGTGAATTCGTGCCCAACCGTGCGCTGTTTTTTCGGCGTAGCGCAATTTCATGAGAGCAACATTTCTCCGTCGCATTCCCTTCCGCGCTGGCACGGGAAAAATCGTCTATTTCAATGCTTGACACGAAGTAGTTTCATCCACGTTTTCACGTCTGATTCAAACCGGTTGGATCGCCAACCACGCCACACCTCCGATCCTGTAGTACCCCGAAAATTTCCAGCCGCACCGCCTGGCGGAATTTTCCGCCACAGTGAGCCTGGTCCAACAACAGCTTATGACGACGCCAGGCATTCCTTCACTGATTCCAGTCCGTGGCTCGCTGGCCATGATTGTTCTTGTTCTGACGGCGGCAAACCTGCGTGCCGGTGACATCACCGGTCGAGTTTCCGATCCGAAGACCGGTAATTACGTCGTCGGCGCATCGATTCTTGATGTCGGGACCAATCGGGAGACGATTTCCGATCGTGAAGGCCGCTATTCGCTTCGCGGATTGCCGGCGGGTCCCACCACGCTGCTGATCGACTCGATCGGCTATGACACCAAGTCAGAGAAAGTGCTGGTGCCGGAGAGCGGCTCAATAGAGCTGAATGTTCTCCTGGGCAGTGAAGTCGTGCAGCTTGGCACATTCACCGTCGAGGGCGCGCGAATGGGGCGTGCGAAGGCGCTGCAGCAGAAGCGCACCGCACTGAAATTCAAGGACATCATTTCCGCGGACGCGGTCGGCAATCTGCCGGACAGAAATGTTGCCGAAGCGCTCTCGCGGGTGGCGGCATCGGTTTGACGATGAATGCGGGTGAAGGCACCTTTGTTTCGATTCGTGGTGTGGAGCCCAACCTGAACAATGTGACGTTCAACGGCACGACTGTCGCTCCTCCGGGCGTGGATGGACGAACCGGCCGTGCCACGGAGCTGGAGGCGCAGATCCCCTTCAGTGCTTTCCTGGGCAAGGGCGTGCTGGCCGGTTTCTCCGTGAATGCCAATGCCACATTCATCAAATCGAAAGTCACCGTGCCGGGACGGGAAAGCGAGGACCTGCCGTTCTTCCAGCAGCCCGACCGCATCTTCAACCTGGCCCTTTCCTACCAGAAGGGTCGGATCACGGCGCGAATCGCATACAACTACCAGACGGAAAGCCTCACCCTCCTCGGCGGGGAAAGCAGTGAAACGGGCAGCGAGGATGAATACCAGGCGGATCGGTATTTCATTGATCTCCAGGCGGGCGTGAAGCTGTCGGAAAGATTCTCAATTTTTGCCAACTGGAAGAACGTGACGAACGAGTATGACGACACCTACATCGGAGAGAGATACCGGCTGCGCCAGTCCTACGATTTCGGCAGCGATTTTCGCGCGGGCATGCGGTATACCTTCTAGTGTTCCCGTCCAATGAAATCGGAGCTGCTGATCGCCGCCGCGCTTGTTGTTGCTCCACTCCTGCATCTTGAGGCAGCCATGTACGCCCGCTTCGAAGATGACGGTGGCGTGAGTCATTTCGCATCCCTCACAGGAGGCACCCTGGATGTCCTCGATGCGGCGCCATGGGCCGGCGGCAAACCCACGGGGGAGAGAGTTGCGATCGAAAAGGTGCGGCTCCTGCCGCCTTCGGCGCCGCGCAATATCATCGGTCTGGCAGGGGCGTATGTCCGCAACGGGATGCGGCCTGCGCGCGATACGATTCGATGGTTCGCGAAATCTCCTTCAGCGGCCGCCGCATCCGGAGAGGACGTGCCGGTTCCCCAGGGACTAGACACGCTCAAGGCCGAGGTGGAATTGGTGGCGATCATCGGACGCCGCTGCCGCAATCTCACGCCTGAGCAGGCGCGCGCCGCGATCTTCGGCTTTTGCACGGGCACGGAGATTTTTGGCTTCGCTCAAGATTTTTATCAGACTCATCGCGAAACTCCCCCGTCCAGCGACACGATGCTCGAAGCCGGCCTCAAGCTGGGTGACAAGATGGCCCCCTTCGGACCCTTAGTACACACCAGTGTTGATTGGCGCGAACTGTCCACAACCTTGCGCGTGATTGCTGCGGACGGAAAGGTCTCGGCGGAATATCACGATTCAACCAAGGGCATGCTCCACACACCAGCGGAAGCTGTCAGCCAGCTCTCGCAGATCATGACACTGGAGCCGGGCGATGTCATTTTCACCGGCTCGACGAAATCGTTCATTGTGCACGCTGGAGATACAGTGGAGACGGAAGTCGCCGGACTTGGGCGTCTGCGCAACCGCATCGTGCCTCCTCCCTCAGGCACGCCATGACGACGGGATTGCGAGACGATGCGAGCTGAGGCATGAGTTTTCTGCCGATGCCGTTGAATTTGATCTGCCATGAAACGACGTGATTTCCTCAAGGCTGCAGTGACGGCGGGTTCCGGTGCCGCCCTTTGCGGCGCGCCCGGTTTTGCCCGCGCCCAGGAGACGCACGATGTCCGCAATCTGCGCATCACGGATCTGAAGACATTCCTGGTTGATGGCGGTGGGGATGAGAACTTTGTTTTCGTCAAGGTCTACACCAATCAGGGCATCACTGGCCTGGGCGAAGGCACGCTCGCGGGCAAGGGGTTGACGGTCGCCACGGCAATCGGCGAACTCAAGCGGCACCTCAAGGGCAGGGATCCCACGGAGATTGAGCGCATCTGGCAGGACGTTTTTCGTGGTCCGCGCTACCGCGGCGGCCCCGTGCTGATGTCGGCGCTCAGCGCTGTGGAGATCGCGTTGTGGGACATCCTGGGCCAGGCCGCGGGACTTCCGATCTGGCGGCTGCTGGGCGGTCGCGCTCGCGACAAAGTGCGCCTGTACTGTCACGAAGGCCACCTGCAGCGCATCAGCCACCGGGAGAAACGCCGTGTCAGCTCTCCCGAAGAAGCCCTTGATCTCTGGGTGAAGCGGAAGAGCGAGGGATGGACCTGCGTCAAGGGCGGTTTCTTTCCGGTGGAGAGCCGCGGCGTTGATTTTCGAAAGGCGATCGAGGAGGGGGTCGCGCAGCTCGCCCAGGTGCGCGCTGCTGTCGGACCGGAGTTTGACATCATCGTGGAGATGCACGCCAAGGCCAGCCCGGTGGCGGCGATCGAGTTCTGCAACCAGGTCGAGCCCTACCGGCCGCTGTGGGTGGAGGAAGCCTCGCAGCTTGAGAGTGAAGTGATCTCCGAGGTGCGGCAGATCCGCTCGCAAACCCGGGTGCCGCTGGGCACGGGCGAACGGCTGTGCACACGGTACGAGTTCGCGCCCTTGTGCACGGAACGCCTGGTGGATGTCATCATGCCCGATGTGGTTCATGTCGGCGGCATATCTGAAATGCGCAAGATCGCGGCGCTCGCCGACACCTTCCGGATCGAAGTGTCCCCCCACAATCCGCAGAGCGAGGTCAGCACGCTTGCGTCGCTTCACGTCTGCGCCTGCACGCCAAACTGCGGGCTTCTGGAAATCGGGAGCGGGCAGGATCCCTTCTGGCGCGACCTCTTTTTTGGCGGGCTTTTCAATTACGAACGCGGCTATGCCGCGCTTCCCGAGAAACCGGGCCTGGGCATCGACCTGGACGAAAAAGTGGCCTCGAAGTACCCGTATCAGGAGAAGGATTTCAAGTCGCTGCGGTTTCCCGATGGCGCGATAACGGACCGTTGAACCCAGTGCGCGATTCCATCGTCAGCCCAACGCTTCACCGAAACCCGGATTCGCCCGCGCGACGCCTGTTGCGCAGGCGGTCCGGGAGCCAGTGACTCCGGACCGCAACTAAATGCGCCCAGTTCTTGATGGACCTCTCCGCCGCGATCGTTGCTTTTCCGCCGGCCTCGCATCCGCCGGCAACATGTCCGTTCCTCTGTTGATCGATGAGGTGGAGGCTCGGACGCAGGTGCGATTGGCCAGGTCCGAGGAGTGGCCGGAATCGCATCCGGTGATCTGGGTGGGCACGGAGAATGAGCTTGCGACGCTGCCTGCAAGCTTCGCCGATTCCGTGCGCGGACTTGCCGTCTCGGGTCGCCCCGAGGGATATCGAGTGAAGGCGTTCAGCGGGGTGCCATCGCCGGCCCTCCTGGTGATTGGGCATGATGGCCGCGGCGCACAGTTCGGCGCCGGGCAGTTGCTGCGCCGATTGCACATGCGGCCCGGATGCATTGCCGTGGCGGATGACTTGGACATCACGGCGGCGCCTCAACTCAAGTTGCGTGGTCACCAACTGGGGTATCGATTCACACCCAATTCCTACGACGCGTGGGATCTGGATCGCTGGGAACAGTATTATCGGGACCTGATCGTGTTTGGCGCCAATGCGGTGGAGCTGATTCCGCCTTTTCTTTCGGGAAATCCCGGACTCCGCCACCGGCCAGTGCCTTTGTTTTCCGCGACCGGAGATGGAGATGAATGCGGCGATGTCGGCGCTTGCCGACAAATATGATCTCGACGTGTGGCTGTGGTACCCTGCGTTGGCGGGCGACTACAGCGACGAAAACATCGTGCGGAAGGACCTTGCCCAGGCGGAGGAAGTGTTTCGCAAGTTTCACCGGATAGACGAGGTCTTCGTGCCAGGCGGAGAACCGACGATTCACATCTGATCAGATTCGGCGAGTGGCCTGCCTGACGCCGGACCGCTTTCTGTAATCAAGGACCATGCACGGTTCGAGCGAAGCGTGTGGTCGGACTTGCCTGGGCTGAACACCCGGAACCGGCTCATCAACGCTTGATGATCGAGCCGAACGAAACCAGTTGAAGTCCCGCCGGGCCTGCGACGAATCCGGCCGCCTGGCCTGCCGGCACAAACAACGTGTTCCACTTTCGAACCTGGGCGGTTTCGTCCTTGATGCTGACCGTGCCATTACCGCCGACGATGAACAGGACTTGTTCTTTGTTCGAATCAATGCCGAGGTTGACTGAAGCGTTTGGAGCGAGCCGCCACGCCAGGGCTTCACACCGCTCGCTTTCGTCACGATTGATCAGAATGGTTGCGGAGGCATTCTCCCGTTTGGGAAAGGCGGCGTGTTTGCACGGTTTCACCGAGGCGGTCGCCAGAGTATTGCCAGCGCTCTGCTGCGCAGCCTGCGCGCGGCGCGTTTCGCGCACCTTGTCGATGTGCTCGGCAAACGACGCGTGGCCTTCCTTGTCGGCGTCGAGAAAGGCGTTGAAGAGAAAATACCGAGTCCCATCACGGGATCGCGACTGATGGTCTGGTGGACCATGCCCGCGGGCACGTAAAAGAAATCGCCCGCTGCCGCCTGGAATGTCCGACCGCCAATGTGCACTTCACCATGGCCGTCGAGGACCAGGAAGTTCTGCTCCTTGCGCTCATGCACGTGGGGCGGGCCATCCAATCCGGGAGTCCAGGCGTTTATCGCAACCTCCGTGAGTGCGGTTTCAGAACGGTCGATCAACACGGTGATTTCATTGAGACCGGCAACATCCAGCTTCTGGCCTTCCTGCGGGTGGCGGATGATCATGAGGCCGAAGAGTCAGGTGAAGGGATATTGTGAAATCAATAATGAAATAACGTGAAAATAAGAATCACCCTCGCCGTCCGCGCTTTGGGATGGAATTGTGCATCGAAGTTTATTTCCAAAGGAAAATTCAGTTCAGCGAAGCGCCTTGCGCCTCATGGGTCTCGAGGCTGAACTTGAGTTAATTTTCACATGAATCAACACCATCATTCACCAAAGCAGGCGTGGTCGCTGCTGCTCGTGAGTTTGCTTTTTGCGGTCTGCGCCCTGCCGGCTAAAGCGACACGGCTCGTGATTCTGCACACCAATGACGTGCACGATCATGTCCGTCCCGGATACGATGGCGCTGGCGGTTTGCCGTATGTGTCAGGCTACATCAGACAGGTGCGTGCGGTGGAACCGGCCGTGCGCTGGAGCGGGAGGCGTACCGGCTGCGGACGCGCTGCGGCGCGCCGCCGGTTCGGATCTTGGATTCTGCCATGTTGGCAACATCATCCGCAGCCCCTGCCTTCGGGACCCGTGGACGTGATGCGTTGTTCGTCGCCGGGGGCCAGCGCGGCGACAAGACCGTGCTCGTTGCCCTGACCGGCGCGCAGATCAAGGCCTATGTGACCCTGCTTGGCGGCGGAGAGAAGTACAACCAGACGACTGGTCCGGCATGCGCGTGATGCACGGCGCTGATGGAACGAAGGACCCGCTGACCACATCCCCTGGACGACAACCGCAAGTACAGCGTGATCATGCCTGAACTCGAATGGAGCTCCCGCTTCGTCAAGATGTCGGACCTCGCCCGCAAAAACGCGCCAGGCAGCCCGCTCGCCGGACCGCTGCCGGAGCCGCGGCCGTCGTCCGTGGAAATGACGCTTGCTCTGCGCACTCGCGCGCTGGAGCTGACGCAATCCGCGCGCAGTCTGGGCGCGAGGCGCGCGCCTTCGCGGACGCGGGCACGGATGTTCCTGACGACCCGCTGTGGTGGCGTTAACCCCATGCAGGTGGATGGAATCAGACTGCTTCCGCAGCCGGAAAGCTGTCACGCGACGGGTATGAAAGGCTGTTGCTCCGCATGAGCGACACGATGCGATGCAGCAGGTCCGGATCTCCGTATCCGCCGGGTTTCGTTACCAGCGTTGCATCGGCGCCTGTGCCGCGGAGGACGGAAAGGACACAGGCATTTTCAAGCGCGCCGAGGATCTCCAGTCTATCACCGCCGAACGCCTGACAGGCTGTCCATGCGGTTTCGCCTCCCGTGAGAAAACAGGTGATCCCGGGTTGCGGGCCGAGCGCACGCAGGGTTTCTCCGACGGCGCGGAGAATCTCTGATGGCGGGGCGGTGTCCGTCGCAAATCGCATCACTGCGGCGCGGGTGACCTTCAGGCTTTCGGCGAGGGCGTGCACTGTGGCGGATGCTGAAAATGTGTCCGTTGAAACTGTGACAATCGGAATGCTTCGACGGGCGGCCAGTTGGTCGATCTGCCGATGACTCGCCGGATGGCGGCTGCCGCAGACGACGAGGAGTGAATTTCCCTTCGGCAGCGAAACCGACGGGGCGGCTGGAAGGGCGTCCAGGCGTGCCAGCGCAGCACCCAGGCCGTTGGCCCCGATGGGAACCGCGGCGGGGCAGTGGCTTCGAATGGCGGCGGCCAGGCGGTCCAGTCTTGATCCGTTTCCGCATCCGCAATCACCAGGTGCGGACCACGAGCCGCATGGTGCGTCAGGAATCGGCCGACCGCCTTCTCATCGCGAAGCAGCGCATGCGGCAGGTGCGCCTGCGGCAGGGGACGCTCTTGAGCAGCGTTGCCACGCTGCTGGTCGTGGCCGGCCAGGCGGGATCATTGCGAAACTCGGTTTCATTGAGTCGCACGCCATGCACCAGGAGTTCGCCGTCGCGAACAATGCGACGCGCCGCGGGATTGGCTGGCAGAAAACAATCAATGGCGGCGACAGGCTCTCGCACACGGCGATCACCTCCGCCGACAGCGGTCCGCGCAGAGTCGAATCGATCTTCTTGAAAAGCAGCGTGCTTCCCGCCGCTTTCCGGCTCAGCAGGTGGCGGCTGACGATCGATGCGGCATCACGCGGCGACGCGTTGCGGGTTTCAGTGGAAATGACCTCAAGGTCTTGGGAGGACACGGAGCGACCGAGCGGAACGCTGACACTTCTTCCGGCCTGTCGAAACGATGCGCCGACTTCCAGCGCTCCGCTCAAATCGTCGGCGAGTATATATCCCTTGGTCACTCGTGAAAGATCACTCTCCGGCTTGTTCGGAGGACAGTGTGCCAACTCGATGTGAAGTCACGTAGTGGCGAAGGTTCCGGTAGATCCGGTTCCGACGTCGCGAAGCGCCGAACCGGTTGAGGCGAGGCGGTTGCGCGCGATTGTGGCTGCGAGCAGCAGCGCCTGCACGAGGGAGCGCGGGTCTCCGCGTCCCGTGCCGGCATTCTCGAAATCGGTTCCATGTTCGACCGATGTGCGGATAAGGGGGAGACCGAGCGTGACGTTCACCCCCTGCCAGATTCCAAGCATCTTGGCTGCGACATGCCCCTGGTCGTGATACATCGCGATGGCGCAGTCGAACTGACCCTGCAGCGTGCGGAAAAAGAGGGTGTCGCCGGCATACGGTCCGCTTACCCGGAAGCCGAGGGCGCTCGCCTGCTCGATGGCGGGCGTGATGAATTTAATTTCCTCATCGCCAAAGATGCCGCCTTCGCCGGCATGCGGATTGAGTCCGGCGACCGCGATGCGGGGCTCCGCAATCCCAAGCTCCCTTACTCCCGCGTGCGCAATGCTGATCACCGAAACGATGCGTTCGGGGCGGACGCGTTCAATCGCTTCTCGCAGGGAGACATGCGTGCTGACATGGCAGACGCGCAGATTCCCAGCCACCAGCATCATCGTCACCTGAGGCTTTCCGCAAAGGTCCGCCAGCAGTTCCGTGTGTCCGTCAAAATGATGCCCCGCCGCATGAAGCGCCGCCTTGTTTATGGCTGAGGTGACGACGGCATGCGCCTTCCAGCGAGCGTGAACTCCACGGCGCGCTCGATGCATTCGTACGCGGCCTGGCCGCACGTGGGGTCGATCCGGCCGCGCACGAGCGTTTTCTCATCGATGTTGGCGAGGTCGACAACATCGATGAAACTCGGATCATCGCCGGCGAATTCAGGTGATGACACGCGGCGCACCGTTGCGGAGCTCCCCGTGATTTCTGCAGCCGCGCGCAGCGTGCCGGCGTCTCCGATCACAACCGGCCGGCAGACGGCGCGCACCTCCGGGAGTGGAAGGGCTCTTGTCAGAAGCTCCGGTCCTGTGCCAGCGGCGTCACCCAGGGTGACTGCGAGGATCGGCTTGGCGACTCTGCTCATGCCAGGTTCGCGATCTGCTGGAGTTGTCGCCGCAGTTCATCGACCTCCGCATCGCCGGCCGCGAGCAGCGGGGAAGCATGGCACGTGTGCACAACCCGTGTATTTCCATGATCGCCTTGAGCGCTGCAAGGAGCTGGGAGATGGTTCGGCCCTTCTGGTACGTGGCGTTGATGGTGTCCACGCGATGCTGCGCGGCGTCCGCTGCCGCGGAGTCGCCCGAACTCAATGCGTCCATCAGCAGACGCAATGCGCGCGGCGCAAAGTTTCCGGCGCCGGGGACGCAGCCATCCGCGCCCGCGCGCATGCTGCGGCTGGTGAAGGCGATCGACCCGCAGAACACGGCGAAATCGGGATGTCCGGCGAATTGCCGGCTCAACTGTTCGAGACGCGCGCCGTCGGGTTCCGAATCCTTGATCCCGGCGATCAGAGGATGCTGGGAGAGCCGTTCGACGACGTCGAGCGGCAGGCTCTGTTTGGTGGTCTGTGGAATGTTGTACAGGTACAACGGGCCGCCGACCGCGTCCGCGAGGTTCTTGAAATACCGCTCCATCATTTCCGGAGTCAGCGGATAGTAGGAGGAAGGTTGCCGACCACCGCATGGACGCCGAATCGGAGGAATTCGCGCCCGAGTTCGACCGAATGGGAGAAGCTCGTGTCACCAATTCCGCCAAAGAGGAGCAGGCGCCCCCTGGCGGCGTCGCTCGCGAGGGCCATGAGCCGGCAGCGCATGCGCACCGACATGGAGGCAAACTCACCCGTTGTGCCGGCCACCATGACGCCCTGGCAGCCTCCGGCCACGATGTGGTCCGGGATGCGGCGGAGCGCCGGCTCGTCGATTTCGCCCGCGCTCGTGAACGGAGTCAGGAGCGGCACGATGGCGAGCCCTCTCAGCTGCGTCCTTTGAGACCATGAGTCGTGAGTCTTTTCATGAAGCGTTCAGTAGGCTGCGCGATAGATGCTTTCGGCGTCGGCAATGGAAAGTTCCCGGGGGTTGTTTTTCAAGAGCCGGTGACTTTCATCGCCTCGGAGGCGAGGCGCGGCAGATCGTGCTCCGGTATGCCCACATCGCGGAGCCTGAGCGGTATGCCGCAGGCGGCGGCGAGCGCCACCAGGCGTCGCAGACCGGATTCTGCGGTGGCCATTGGCGTTGATTCAGGCGCACACCCGAGCGCCAGTGCAATCTGTGCGTAGCGCTCCGGCATGGCGGGAAGGTTGAAGCGGAAGACGTGCGGCATCAGAAGCGAATTGGCGACGCCGTGTGCGATGCGATACTCGCCGCCTAGCGGATACGAAAGGGCGTGAACCGCTGCGGTGTTGACCGGAGCCAGGCACAGGCCGCCATAAAGCGCACCGAGCATCACCTGCGTGCGCACCGCGGGATTCAAACCATCACTGACGGCGGCCTCAATGTTTGCGCCGATGTTGCGGATGCCTTCCAGCGCGTACACATCGACAGCAGGGTGGGAGAAATTGTTCGCATAGGCCTCCATGCAATGAACCAGGGCGTCGATGCCGGTCGCAGCCGTGACAGCGGGCGGCATCGAAAGCGTCAATTCCGGATCGCAGATCGCCACATCGGGCACGAGGTGCGGACTGACGACACCCTTCTTCAGGCGCTCCGATTCATCGAGCAGAATGGCCGCGGCCGAAACTTCCGCGCCGGTGCCCGCCGTGGTGGGAATGCAGGCGAGGCCTCGCGAACGTCGCTTGAGCAACCCGACGCCGAAGACCTCTTGCACAGCCTGGGCCCCATCGTAGAGCGCGGCAACCAGTTTGGAAACGTCCAGCGCGCTGCCGCCGCCGATGCCGACAATTGCGTCGGCCCTGAAATCACGCGCCAGCGCGATCACCCGCTCGAAGAGTGCGATCTCGGCTCCCGGTCGACTCCAGTGAAGCATTCGACTGTCGCTCCGCGCGCCCTCCGGGATGAAAACAGCGACTGCCGGGTGGCTGCGATCGTTGGGCTGGTGACGACAAACAGGCGGTTCCAGCCGGCGAGACCGAACTCGTCCGGGCCTTGCCCGACGCATCCGGGGCCAAAAAGAACCCGTCTGGGCTGCTGAAGTGTGACGCTTCTCATTTCGAATAAGGATTGCCGGGATCCCCGGGAGGCGGGAGTGCCTCCGATGCACCGAGCGATGGATCGTAGTCGGGATTCAGGCACATCTCCTGTGCGCCGACATCGTGCCGCCAGCCGCGAAGGCGTTCGGCGAGTTTCGCGCACACCTCCGGCTTATTCGCCGCCAGGTTTGTCTGCTCCGACGGATCGTGCCTCAAGTCGTACAGCTCATAGGGCGGGCGACCAGGAACCCCGCCGATTGTCTGCTCGAACCATTCGATGATCTTGAAATCCCCGATCCTCGCGGCGCCGCATGGAGCGAGGCCAAGGTGGTGGTAGTGGGAAAATGCCATGCAAGAATGGGATGGGCGGGCACTGGCGCGGCATTGCGAACCAGCGCTGATTGCAGGCTCCGGCCATCCAGGTCTTTGGGGATCTTCTCGAAGGCAAAATCCAGCAGCGTGGGAAACAGATCGGTTCCCAAGACTGGTTCGGCGTGGGTCGAGGCGGGCACAATGCCGGGCATTGAAATTATGAACGGCACCCGGATGCCCGCCTCGTAGAGGTCCGCCTTGCCCCCCTGAGCGGCTTGCAGTCATCGCTGCGGCCGAACGCGCCGTGGTCCGCGGTGAATACGACGAGGGTGTTCCGCTCCAAGTCATGTGCACGCATGCCATCCATCAGCCTCCCGATGCTTTGATCGAGCTCCTCGACCATGGCGCCGAGCACCGGACGCTGATGGTCCAGATTCGAACCGGGTTTGATCATGTACTTTCCTGTCAGAGACGCCGGGCCCAGTTCGGGACGATGCAGGCTGTTGTGGGCGAGCACGCAAAAAAAGGGCTTGGAGCGCTCGCGCGTCACGAAGTCGATCGCTGCATCCGTGAGCCGTCGCACATGATGCGGATCCGCCTCCGGGTCGGCGCCGGGCTCGGGCTTGCGGGTGACAAGCACTTCGTCGAAGCCCTGCGATTCGGGATCCGTGGGACGATTCGGCTGGTAGTTGTAATCCCGCGCGAGGTGCCACTTTCCAAAATGCCCGGTCGCGTATCCAGCGGCGCGCAGGGCGTCTCCCAGGGTGACAGCCTCAACGGGGAGAAATCGCTGCCAGTCCGGTGTCTGGAGCCGGGGATTCTTCGGAACAGTCCCGGGAATGTAGTTCGTCAGATGCAGCCGTGCCGGGTGGAGCCCGGTGTACAGCGCGGCGCGTGCGGGTGAGCAGACCGGACTCGCACTGTAGGCTGGGTGAAGCGCGCGCCTCCGGCGGCGAGTCTGTCGAGATGCGGAGTTTCGTAGTAGCGACTGCCATAGCATCCGAGTTGGTGCACGCCCATGTCATCGGCGATGACGAGGAGGATGTTGGGCCGCCGGGTCATGTGGACGCAGCGCCCTGCCCGCGCCACGGAACGCTCCGGTACGTCAGGCGATCGACGTCGTCGGGAATGTAGCCGCCCAGAAACCTGCTCGCCATCAAGCCCGTTCCGAAAAGCACGAGGTGGCCAAGCACGCCGATGAGCAGCGGATTGAGCGGAAAATTGAAGCGCCCGAGATCGATGATCCGCGTCCTGGCTCGGTGAGAATCGCCCAGGTCGTGTATGCCAGGCAGACTCCGATGCCGACATAACACCCGCGACGCGTTGCGGTGCGACTGAAGAATCCAAGGCAGAACAGTCCCAGCGTGCCGCCGGCGAGAATGGAACCGACAGTGACGACCCGCTCCATCAATGGCGCGGAATCCTTCGTCGGAAGCAGCAGCCACGCCACCAGCATGGTGAGCGCGCCTCCAAGAGTCACCATCGCACGACCACAAAGAACCTGCGTCCTGTCCGATGCGCCTGGGCGAAAGAAACAGAAGTAGTCGCGGGTCAGAACCGTGGCGACACTTGAGAGATCAGCGCTCACGCTGGACATGGCTGCGGCGAGAATCGCCGCGACCACGAGTCCGAGCAGTCCGACCGGCATGAAGTTGGCCAGAAAGTAGGGCATCACGCTGTCGCCCAGCGCCGGCGGCGGAATCTTCCCGAGGGTGAAAAAACCGTTGAGACAGGCTCCGGCAAACATGAAGAGGGCGAAAATCGGAAGACACAGGAGGGCGCTGACAAACGCCGCGCGGCTGGCTGAACGATCGTCCCTGGCCACGAGGTAGCGCTGGACGATGTGCTGGTCGGTCGAGTAGCGGCGCGTCCACTGAACGGCGTAGGCCAGCATGAAGAGCCACATCGTGGTGTTGTGCGTGCTGAACAGCATGTCCCAGGTGAAGCCTTCCACGCCAAGGCTGAGTTTGCCCTGTCGCCAGGTCTCACCCACAACTGCAAAGGGCGCTCCCGCTTCCGGTGCAAAAGCAGGCGGAGCAGGATGAAGATGCCGCCGACGATCAGGACGACGCCTTGAACAACATCCGTCCAGACGACTGCGGTGACGCCGCCGAGCATGGTGTAGACTATCGTGAAGATTCCCACGCCGAAAATGACCGGTCGGAGGTTCCATCCGGTCAGAACGTTCAGCGCGATCGCCGTCGTGATGAGCGTGACGCCGAGATCAAAGATGCGGTCGGCGAGAAATCCGAAGGACGTGTAGAATTTTCCACCGAGTCCGAAGCGCTGTCCGATGTACTCGTACGCGCTCATACGCACAACGCGGCGGTAGAAGGGAACGACAATCCGCGACACCACCAGCAGCACGATGGGCACGGTCATGTGGGGGATGAGAAGGATGAGTCCCTTCTGGTAGGACGTGCCCGGATGGCCGACGATTGTGCCCCGTGCTGATGATCGTGGCCATGATGGTGAAGGCCACCGCCCACATCGGTATGCTTCTGCCGGCGACGAAGTATTTTTCCGCGGTTTTCTGTCCGCGCGATACATGAATCCCGATCGCGGCGATCAGGACAAAGTAGAGCGCAATGACGACAAGGTCGAGAGGGGCGAGGTTCATGAGTCGGCGGGATTGGCTGCGGCGCTACCAGGGCATGACGCGATTTGTGTGCTTCCGACCAATCTCGGCGACCTCCTTTTCGCCGCCAGCGATGATCGTAATTCCCGCGGCAAGCTGCGCCAGGACGTCCTCCGTGCGCGCGTTGTCGAGGATGTGAAGCCCGCTGGACTTGCCGGCGGCGATGACCCGCTCCGCCGCAGCCTTCAGCTCCGGCGGCTGAATGACTCCGGGTTTGCGCCCGTAGTCGAAGGCCACGTCCAGATGCCCGCTGGCATAGCTCGTGTCGCGCGGCCCCCATTCCGCGAAGCTGATTCCCGGCACGCGTGCAATTTTTTCCGTCAGGGCGAGACCCTGCCTGTCCTCGATTTTCACCCCGAGCATGATCTCGCCCTTGGGATTGAGCGGCCAGACGTCAGCCACCGCATAATAGTCGCGGGGCGAAACACCCCAGATTCGCGATGCGTATTCGTGGGTGCCGAACATGCGCAGCCCCGCCTCCAACTTCCCCCGCCCGACCCCTTCGCGATGGATCTCATAGCGCCGCACGCACAAACATGGCGACCGCCTCGGGATTTCGCGCGTGACAAAGATGCAGACCATGGACGCCGGCCGCGAGCGCCTGCTGGAACATCCAGTGGTTGCTCTTCACTGTCTCGACATCGAGTCCATAGACGGGAAGCGTGACAAATACAGCCGGTGTGCGGTGGCCGCTCGGGGTGGGGCCGCCATCGACGAGGCCGCGCATGAACTCGCGCAACTGCGTGAAATCCATGGCGGCGCCCTCCATGTCATACATGAGCAGATCCGCCCAGGTTCCTGCCGCGGCCTTGCCCTCCGTGTAGCCGCCCCGCCCGTAGCTGTAGTAGACCGGCTGTCCTGCTTCGAGGAGCTCGATGACTTTGTTGATTCGTTTTGGACCGGCGTAGGTGGCGGCGGCGGCCGCGGACAGGCTGAACACCGCGCAAACCGCCAGCAGGCAAGCAAGAGGCAGCTTCATGATGAAGGTCGGGATGGAGGGCTATTGAAAGCGTGCACCGAGGCCGGCGGGACTGCCGGGCTTCGGTGTGAATGTGCGCAGAATTTCGAAGAATTTCGGCGCCTTGGTGACGGCGTCGAGCCGTCCCCAGACGACGATCCTGGTGCCGGATGCACTGGCAATCACGCGCCACTGGCCGCCCGTGGCGGAATCGCTCATGCGCACCGCGCGGCCGGCGTAGTCGGAAGCTTCCAGCGGCTCTTCCGTCCGCACGGTGGTGGTGCAGGTGTTGGGATCGAAATGCAGGTCGAGCAGACGGCCCCGCACGCCATCGTCGAGGAAGACATCCCGGACCGGCTGGCGCTTTTCTCCCGGAGTGCCCTCGGGCGCCATGTTGCCGGAGATGGTGACGCGCTTGGATTCGACGGCCGCAGGAGCCTCCTTGAAGATGTTTCCCTCGATGCGGCTCGGGCCGAGCGTGGGCTTGTCCTCCAGGAACCGCCAGTCCTGCCAGATCGTGTTGTGTTCAGCCACGATCTCGGAACGTTGCAGGTAGAAACCGCCTGCGTTTTCGGCGACGAGATTGTTGGTGAACCGGGCGCGCGTTTCCATGGTCACCCGCATGGCTCCGGAATTCCGACTCGAGTTGGTGTTCCCGACAATAGTGTTTCCGTCGACGATGATATCAAAGGCCTGCGCGGGCGGGTAGGCATCGAGCGGGGCGTCGTAACGGTGTTCCTGTCCCCCCAGAAAAAGCCCGCCGGCATCATCGCCCGCCTCGTTCGCCACGAAGACATTGCCGGCAAGCCGCGGTGAGGACCAAAGGGCGACAAAGACGCCGCCCGCATCGTTTCGCGTGAGCGCTTGGTTCGCGACAATCACGCTGTCGCGCAGTTCGCCGCGGCTCCAGTCGAAGAAGGACACTGCGCCGCCGTCGGAGCTCCGCATGGGATCATGCAGTCCCGAATGATTGTTGGCGAAGACGCAGCCGATGATCCGCGGGGCCGCGGCGCGATCCGCGGCCACTGCGCCGCCGCGGCCGCATTCGGTCGTGTTGTCGTAGAAGAGGCAGCGTTCGATCCGGGCGTGGGAGCCGTTGAGAAGCATGATGGCGCCGCCGTCGTTGGCGGTTTCATGAAGCAGCGGCGGATCCCAGGGCACCGGTGCGAGAGTGCGGTTGTTGATGAAAATGCAGTTGGCAATGTCCGGGGATGTTCCGTCGCACAGCAGAGCCGCGCCCTTGCCGCGCACGCGGGCATTGACGAAATAGAATCCGTCGACACGGGCGTCGTCAGCTCCGAAAGCGATGCGACCGCGCTCCTGTCCGTCCAGGATTGTCCGATGGCGCATGACGTCGCGTTCGCCGCCCTGTCCGACTGAAGCCGCCAAAAAGATCGACCCGCGCCTTCAGGACAAACGTCGGCTGGCTGTAGCTGCCGGCTGACACAAGCAGCGCGACGCGTTTGCCGGCGGCCGGGACACCTGCGGCTTCGAGCGCCGTGATGATGGACGCGAAGGGCTTCGCGACGGAACCGTCTCCCTTGACGTCGTCACCGGTCGCCTGATCGACGTAGCAGACCGTTGAATACTTTTCGATGTGCGCCGATTCGGAGGAGTCGATTCCCGCGCGCACGCGTGCGTGCACCGCCGGCAGGCACGCCAGGAGAATGCCTGATGCCGCGAAAGAATGGAGGGTCAAGGTTGGGCTGTGCATGGACAGTGGGAACGCTCAAGGCGCCAGTGGCCTGGAGGGTGAAGTGACTTGAGGGGCATGTTGCATCGCCTGACGCCTGATGGCTCTGCGAAAGGCATTGTGGTCAAGGATCGACGGAGTCCGTGAAGCGACGCGGCATCCGATGGCCTCTCCCAGCAGATCGATCGTTCTCTGCGAACTCCGCCGCCGGTTCTGCGGCGCCTGTTGATTTGAGCGCAATGTCCACAATCCAATCAGTACCCGCCCCAACAGCGAACACGGTAGTCTTGCCTGTACCTGTCGTATGGGGAAGCATCACTTTCGACGAGTGATGAAATTGAGCTGTTAGATCAAGTATAAAACATGAAATAGTAATCGAATTCGAATGTTTCACAAGGCTGGATCAATCCACGGGGTCGACTTCGAGTGCTTCGATGATCGATTGGGGCTGTTCTCTCGATAATCCAGCTTCAGCGAGGCATTCATGTCTCGATGGTGATCGCATGGCTCGCCTCGCTTAATTTCCGTTATTTCAACAAAAAATGTAATGTATCGATTTAAGTTCGTGGGAAAGCTTCGATATTCATTTCATTGACTGCATATGGGCTGCGTTCGAGACATGCACCATCGGCTGCCATTGGGTGAGAATTCCCATGTCGCAGGCGGCCCCCGGGCGCTTGCAGGATGTTGTCAAACTCATGTGCGATTCCAAACCAACCGTTCTCATACTTTGCACCGGGAATTCCTGCCGCAGCCAGATGGCCGAGGGTGTTCTGCGGACCGCTGCCGGAGACTTCCTCAATGTTGTCAGCGCCGGATCCAAACCTGCGGGCTTTGTGCATCCCCTTGCCTTCAAAGTGATGCAGGAAATTCAAATCGATATTTCCCATCATGTTTCGAAGGACATGCGCCTGTTTGTGTCGAAAGGGGTGGAAACCGTCATCACCGTATGCGATTCCGCCGGACAATCGTGTCCGCATTTTTCAGGGAAGGTGAACCGCCACCATTGGCCGTTCGAGGACCCGGCTCTTGCGAAGGGCGGTGACGAGGAGGTTCTGGCTCAATTCCGGCGCATACGTGATGAAATCCGACGCGCGTTTCTGGCGTATGCTGATGGCCGGCGCGATCAGATGAGGCTTAGGGACTCGCGATCCTGACTCCGTCGTGTTGCGGCGGAGTCATTGGACGGCCAGATTCTTTGCATCCTTTCACGCGTCGGTTCGTCCAGAGGGTGTATGAATCAAACAACATTGAATCCAAAAGAGATCAGGCGCGGAGGTCCGGCGTCGCTACGGCGAAATTGCCAGGGGTGCCACGATCCAAGGGGCCTCTAAGGAAACAGGCGGCGTCTGCTGCCAGCCGGCGGACACCGGTGGCGGCGCCAGCATCTGCTGCGGCACCGGAACGGGAACGCAGGCGCGCACGCGTGACCGCTCTGAAGCGGATGCCGGCGGCATTCCCGAAGGGGCGGATCTCGGGCTCGGCTGCGGAAATCCTGTCGCGCTTGCCTCTCCGAAGCCCGGCGAAACCGTGCTGGACCTCGGAGCTGGCGCCGGATTCGACGCGTTTGTCGCGGCGCGCGCAGTCGGCCCGACCGGGCGTGTCATCGGAGTCGATATGACACCGGAGATGGTTTCCAAGGCGCGGATGAACGCGAGCAAGGGAGGCTACGAACAAGTCGAGTTTCGCATCGGCGAAATTGAATCGCTGCCGGTTGCGGATCGATCGGTGGATGTGATCATTTCCAACTGCGTAATCAACCTGTGCCCGGACAAGCGCTCTGTTTACAGGGAGGCGTTTCGCGCACTCCGTCCCGGCGGGCGGCTTGCGGTGTCGGATGTGGTCGCGCGCGAGGAACTGCCTGAGGAAGTGAAGCGCGACCTTGCCTTGCACAGTGGATGCCTTGCCGGTGCAACGCTGCAGGCGGAACTGGCCCGAATCCTTGAAGAGGCGGGGTTTGTCGACATTCGCATCCGGCCGAGTGGCAGCGGTGATGCAGGGGGCGCAGGCTGGCTTGGGGCGCGGGGCCGGGAATCCGCGGTTTTTGCGGCCGAGGTGACTGCGACCAAGCCTGACTCCGCGTGTTGTGGACCGAAGTGCTGCTCCTGACATGGCCCGTCGCAACAATGCTGATTCGCCGGAAGGCCGTCCGGCTGGCAGGGACCCCTCGCGGGACGCTGTGGAATCGCTCTGGCGAACGTTTTCCGCTCCATTGAAGGGATTCCTGCAGGCGCGCACGCGTTCAAGAGCCGATGCCGACGATCTCCTTCAGGAGGTGTTTGTGCGTGTGCACAAACGCCTGCCGTGTCTTCGGGATCCGATGAAACCTGTGGCTGGATCTATTCGATCGCCCGCAATGCGGTGATCGATCACTATCGAATGAGGCGGGAGCAGGTTCCGTTGGACTTCGAACTGGAGTCGGACGATCGGACGGAAAGTGACCGCTTGGATTTCACGCCGGTCGTCCGAAAATTTGCCGCGACACTGCCCCCGCAGTATCGCAGGCCGCTGATTCGGCATGACCTGCACGGGGAGACAATGGAGGAGGGTTCTTCACGGAATCGTGTGGGTAGCGCCTGAGGGAAGAAGGGGCGCGAGGTCGAGCTTGCCGCAGAAAAAGAGGATGCGGGCGCGGTAGTTTTCGAAGCGGCGGAAGCCGCGGGCATCGGCCTTGATGGCTTGGATCTTGGAGTTGAAGCCTCGGTGAGGGCATTGCGATCGGGTGCTGGAAGTACGTCAGAAGATTCACCAGATGGCTTTGAGGGTGCGGGCCACGGCCATCACCTTCGGCAAACGGCTGCGCATGACGGTGCGGTACCACTGGAGAAGAAGGCGTTCGCCGCTGGCCGCGTCCGACTGGCTCCAGAACCCACCATCTGCTCCTCAGGCCAACCAAAGCCGGAGGTCTCTCAGGTTCATTTCCAGCAGCTCGGCGAAGCTGGCCTGATGCTTCTCCGGCACGGTGCCATGCAGCCAAAGATACCGAGTCTGCTTGAGAGTCCTGCGGTCGCCGTTTTCGGCCAGCTTGGCCGCCTCCTGCCGGCGGGTCTGGTCGACCGCCTCGTTGAGGTGCTTGGAGACATGGAAACGGTCATGGACGATCGCAGCCTGCGGAGCGGCGAGATCCGCGTGGCAGCAAAGTTAGCCCTCATGTCCATGGCGGCGGCCTCCACTTTCAACCGCTGCGCTTCCGGCAGGCATCTCCACAGGGCAATCGCCTGCTCGGTGTCCCGTCCAAGCACCACGTCCAGCACCCGCGACTGGCCGAGGTCGGTCATCAGCGAAACGTAACTTTGGCCTCGCAGAAAACTCTTTCATCGAGGCCGACTCGACGGAGTCCTCCGTGCTCCGTCGAGCCAGGCCCCGCTCCACGGCCCGCTCGATCAGCCGTTGGACGCTGTCCCAATGCAGTCGCAGCAAATCTGCGGCCTGCGTCAGCGACCGACAGGCCGCGATCACTGCCACCGCAAAGGCTTCAAAGTGGAACGTGAAGCGCGAGCCCGGCTCTGCCCACGGCACCGTCACCGTCTTCACCCGTGCTCTGGCAGGCGCACCGCGGTACCCCGCACCGCAGTTCCAGAAGGTATTGCATCACACTCAGGTGCCGCCACGTCCTCTCCGGCAACCGGTCGTACACCGGGCACGGCTTCCCGCACTCGGGGCATGCCACCGGTGTCCGCTCCGGCCAAGCCACGCAGATCGTGACCCGCTCCCGTTCCAGATCCTTCTCCACGTTCGTCACCCTCCAAGGCTTCTCGAGTTTCAGCAGCTGGCGGTAATGCTCGTTGACGGTTTCTTCCATCCTCACACATTAACCGCCCAGACCCTTTCCCACAACCAAACGTGAAGAACCTGGAGGAGGTTGCGCTGGCATTGAACCTTTCGCTGCCCGCGACAAAGAGCCGCATCCGGCGGGCGCGGCTTCTGCTGCGCCGGATGCTGGATGCGTGCTGCCGATTTGAGTTCGACAGGCGCGGCAGGATGATTGAAGCGGTGCCGCGCGGCGCGTGTGACTGCTGAAGCGGAGCGCGGGCGCGCCGATGTTGCACATTTCCGCCTGTCATTCCGCATGACGCTGGCGGCACCGGCCGGCAGTGCGAAAAGTGAGGTTTGACCCCTTTGGCTTGGGAGGACCCCTTTGGGGGTTTGATTCGGACATGGGTGGGGTGCGAACCGGTGTTTTTTTGACTGGCTTGGGGGCGGCCTGGCCGAAAAGGACGCGGATTGTCGGGCCTTGTTTAATCCAGACGCCGGTTTTTTACACGATGGGGGATGGCAAATGCAAAAATGTTCCCAACGACCGGGCTGGAGGGATTCCGCTCGACTGACCGAGGATTGGAAACAGGCTTCGAAGCGCCCTGATGCCCCCTTGAAACCCTGAACCCTGCATGCCCCCGGTTGATCAAGCCCGCTGGTTTGGCGAGGAAGTCAAACCCCACGAACCCGCCCTGCGCGCCTACCTGCAGGCACGCTTCTCATCGCTTGGCGACCACGATGACCTGGTTCAGGAGACCTATATTCGAATTCTTCGCGCAAAGACCGCGGGCAAGGTTCGCTACGTGCGGGCGCTGCTCTTCACCATCGCCCACAATACGGCGCTTGATTGCTTCCGTCGCAAGCGGGTTGTGCCTATGGAAACGCTCGCCGAACCTGCGGAAACCATGGCGTTGGAGGAAGATTTGCCGGTGCCGGAAACGGTGGGTCGGAAGGAGGAACTCGGTATTCTTGCCGACGCCGTCGGCAGGCTGCCGGAACGATGCCGGCAGGTGGTCCTCCTGCGCCACCTGGAGGGGCTTTCGTACAAGGAAATCGCCGTCAGGCTGGATGTCTCCACCGAGACCGTGAAAACTCAACTGGCGGCAGGGATGCGCCGGTGCGCGGACTATTTCTCAGCGCAGGGTCTTTTGAGGCCATCGGTATCAAAGGAGACGGTTTCAACATGAACACGCCGGACACGGAAGGAGACCGATTCAGCGCCGAAGATTCCATTGAGGTTCTCGCTTCGCTCTGGCTGGTGGAACGTGCGGACGGACTGAATGCGCGCCAGCTGCGCGAACTCGAGCTGTGGCTCGCCGCTGATCCGCGTCACGCGGCGGCGTTTGACCGGATGGAGCGGGCCCGGCTGCTGCTGGACCGGCTGCCCTTTGCAGCCGGTCAACTGCCGGGCTTGTCCGACGTCGGCCCCGAGACTGCTGCCTCTGATCTGAGGTCCGCCTTGCGTTGGCGCACATTTGGGGGGCTGGCGGCAGCCATCGCGATCTCAGCGATTGCCTGGTGGCATTGGCCCGTTCCACCTCCGGCACCGGCCGCATCCTCACTGCGATATGTGACGGCATCGGGCGGGTACGAGCGGTTTGCGCTGAACGACAACTCAATCGTCGAACTGAATGCAAACACGGAGTTGCGAGTGACCATCACGCCATCGCAGCGCCAGGTGACGCTGCTTTCAGGAGAGGCTCATTTCACGGTTGCACACGATGCGACACGACCCTTCGTGGTGACGGCCGGGGCCTGCTCCGTGCGCGCCGTGGGCACGGCATTCAATGTGCGATATGCGCCGGTTGAAATTGAAGTGGTGGTGACCGAGGGCAGGGTGCTCGTGGTACCGAAAGATTCGCCGGTGGGGCAGATGCTTGAGCATCAAAGGGCCGGCCCGCTAGTTGCTGCCGGGGAGCGTGTCATCATACCGGTCGGTCGCAGCCCATTGGCGCAAGAGGTCGAGACGATGGCTCCGCCAGCGATGCGCGCTGCTCTTGCCTGGCAGGAACGCAAGCTGGTCTTTGCAGAAACGCCCCTGCGCGATGTCATCCTTCAGTTCAACCGTCGCAACCGCACCCAGTTGGTGCTTGGAGATTCAACGCTGGGCGAAAAGCTGGTGGGAGGCACCTTCGATTCCGACAATGTGGATGCGTTTGTCCGTTTGCTGGAGGCCAGCGGCGACATTGTTTTAGAACGCCGTGCCGAAGATGAGGTGCTCGTACGCCGGGCGGATTGATCCCTTTGGCGCGCTGGAAACAGTATTCCTCCCTGTGTTGATCCCCCATTTTGCCCGATGCTGCGTCTCAGGGGTGTCACTGCTCTTTCGCATGGCATCTCCTCTCGCACCCTCCTGTCCCTCTGTCGTTGCCGCGCTCACCTGCGCGGCGGGCGTTGGCGCGGATGCGCGTGCGGAGCCGGTGCAACAGAAAAACTATAACCTCCCGGGAGGGGACGCAGCGACCACCTTGAAGCGATTTGCCGCCGAATCCGGCGAGCAGATCGTTTATTTGGTGGCGAACGTCAGGGGACACAGAACCAAGGCGGTGGTGGGCAGGTTTTCGGCGCGCGAAGCGCTTGAACGCATGCTTGACGGAGCCTCCCTGGCTGCCTGCCAGGATCCGGCCACCGGCGCGATCGTCGTCGGACGGAAACGTTCCCCGCAGTTGCCGTCCGAATCCCGCGGGAGGGAAATCCCTGAACATCGAACCGAACAACCTCCCGTGAAGAAAACGAACCTCATCACCCGAACCGCGGCCTGGCTGGCTGCTCTTTCCTCGTTGGCCAACGCGCAGCAGGTCTCATCCCCTGAAGCGCAGAATGACGTCATCGAACTCTCACCCTTTGTGGTCCAGGAAGAGGAGGGTGGCTGGGTCGCCACAGAAACCATCGGAGGCACCCGTCTGCGCACGAATTTCAAGGATGTGCCCAACCAGTTGGAGACGCTCACAAGGGAATTCATGCAGGACCTTGGAGTAACCAACTTCGATGACGCGCTCATCTATACGGCCAACTCAGAAAGCCGGAGCGAGTTCGCAGGCGGTGCTAACGACGCCCAGTTTCCCGGCTCGCCGGGCCGCATGAGAAGCCTGGGCGAGGGGACACTGTCGCGCAATTTCTTTCCGACACGGAGTCCCACGGACAACTACAACATCGATCGCGCCACGATCGCAAGCGGACCCAATGCGATTCTTTTTGGCCTTGGCAGCCCCGCAGGCATTCTCGACGCGACACCGGCTCGGGCGCTCATGCGCAATCGCTATGGTTTTTCGCTCCAGTTTGATTCCGAGGATTCTAGGCGCGCCACGTTTGATGCCAACTTTGTCGTGCTTCCGCAAAAGTTGTCGTTCCGTCTTATCGGGCTTACGAAGGACGGCTACACGGAAAAACAGCCCAACTACGATCACGACGATCGAATCTACGGAGCCGTGACGTTCAAGCCCTTCAAACGCACCACGCTGAGCGTGCAGGCTGAACGCGTTGATCGCGCCTGGAATCGGGCCTCGCGGGTGGCTCCCTTCGACTTTATCACACCTTGGCTCCGCGCCGACCAGATTGCCGGCAGCGGGTACACGACAGCCAAGCCCATCTACAACAACAGCAGCTTCACCGGCATCGGCAGCAACCGCATTTTCACACAATCGGGCGAAAATCCGATCATGATCCAAGGGCAGGACCCGTCTCTCATGCGGAGCTGGCGAAACTCGGTCACTGTCCGAAGCCCCGGCACGCTGCCTGGAGTCGATCCCACGTTCGATGCCGGCGCCAATTATGGGCTGGTGGACCCCTCCCTGTTTCCCTTCGACGTGAACGTGATCGGCAATTCGCGCGTGAACGGGCTCGATGCCAGGAACGCAACCGTGATCCTCGAACAAACGATCGCGGACAATCTCTTCCTTGAGCTGGCCTACAACTACGACAAGTCCGACAACGAGATTCTGACCTCCGGAGGCAATCCCAGTGGCACCAATATCCGTGTCATGGCTGACGCCAATCAGTACATCCCTGGCACCACGACCCCCAATCCCCATGCGGGCGAGTACTACTATCAGGGCACCAGCGCGAATCGTCTCCAGTATTTCGATCGTGAGGACTGGCGCGCAACGCTTTCCTATGAATTCGATGCGGGAAGGAACCTCGAAAAACGGCACACCTGGATGAAGTGGCTCGGGCGGCATCGCCTGTTGGGACTTTACTCGTTTTCAGAAGACCAGAGGTTGGATCAGAATGCCTTCCAGCGCCGCATTCTCGATGATCCCGTGATTCCAGGAGCGACCCTTAGGCCAAGAACGTTTCAGAACTGGGCCAATCATGCGTCGCGCATTCCCCAATTCCGCCACTATCTTGGCAATCCCTATGAGCCGACCGAGGCCTTCGGGCCGTTCTGGGGACAATGGATGCTCAAGGATGCCAATGGAAATCCCTACGAGCTTTATTACATTGCTCCCTTCCTTGCCGCAGACGGGAAGCGCCTGGGTGCGCAGCAGCCCGCGTCTGGCATCCGGAACAGGGTCGATTCCAGAATTCTCGTCTGGCAGGGGTATTTCCTGCCCGACCGCCAGCAGCGAGAGCGTCTCGTTCTGACTTACGGCTATCGCAAGGATGGAGCGCGCACGGCCACCCTCAACAGTGCTTCAATAGCACAGGACTTCTCTGGTCTGTATCCGGTGATGTGGGATGTGGACTATAATCCCTTCGGAGACAGGCAAACGGGCATCACGCGCAATCTTGGTGTGGTTGCCCGTCCGCTGTCCTGGCTCTCGCTTTCCTACAACAAGTCAACCACGTTCAATCTCAGCATCGGCCGCTTCGGGCCCTTTGGCGAAACGCTGCCTGGTGCGGAGGGGGAGGGGCGGGACTATGGCGTTCGCATCGATCTCTGGCAGGACAAGCTCTCGCTTAAGGTAAACAGTTACGAAACCACCCTCGGACCCGCCAGTGCGATCCAGTTGATCAACAATTTCACGAATCAATTCAGGGGCGTTGAAAACCGTGTCATGGAATTGGATCCAACCCTGCCTCAGATCAATGTGAAGGATGGCAACCTGCGCGGCTTCCCCGTACTGGCCACTCTCAACTACAACATCTCCTCCTACAATTCCGCCAAGGGTTACGAAGCCGAACTGAACTTCAGTCCCACACGGAACTGGAATATTCGAGTCAATGGCTCGAAGGGAGAATCCACGGAAACCGACATCGGTGCGACCTGGAAAGACTGGATTGCGCAGCGACTTCCCGTCTGGCAGAGCGTCGTTGCGAAGAATGGCGAGGTGGACTCGACCGGCAAGCCCGTGAAGTGGACCACCGCGCCGTACGACGACGCCAATCCCACCGGGCAGACACTCGCACAGTACTACCAGAGTCAGGTGGTTGGAAACGCAATTGCCTACATGGAGGCGGTTGACGGGCGTTCCAATCCCAACGTCCGCAACCTGCGGGTCAATGCGATCGTAAATTATCGGTTCACCGAAGGCAGGATGAAGGGTTTCAACATTGGCGCGGCCTACCGCCACCGTGGCGCACCGGTCATCGGATATGGCATCAAGGTGAGCGAAACTGGAACGACCGTTCTCGATCTCGATACCAAGTACAAGGGCAACGCGGAGCACTTCGTTGATCTCTTGGCGGGATATAGGGGCAAAATGAAGGCCTTCGGCGGGTTCGACTATCGCGTCCAGCTCAACATTCGGAATCTGCTTAACGAAACCGACCTCGTACCCAACCAGGCGCTGACAACGGGCGTTGTCTCCCAGGTTCTCACCGTCGATCGACGACTGATTACGGCCACATTCGGGGTTGATTTCTAAGCTATCAGTGGCGGCGCATTGGCAGTCCGTCATCAAGTACCGAACGGATTGCGTGCGGTGACACGCTCGCAATCCTGCTCGTCCGAGGTGCCTTTGGGCAGGAGCTCCAGCCAATCAGTTCGGATAGATCCAGAAGCGTTTGCTTTGCTGCTGGTAGGCTCTGGCCTGCTGCTGCCAGCGGTTGATCCAGGAGGGGATGTCGATGCGGGCGCCTTTTTTCACGAGGTCCTCGAAAAAGGCAGTCGAGCCGACGTGGCGGAGGAAGCCTTGCTGCATTCCCTTTGACGCGGCGCTGAAGGGATTGGGCGACTCCAGCCGGCAGGCGAGCTGCATGAGGTAGAAATTGAGCTCGGTCGGGCGCCAGTCATCCCAGTCGATCACCTCGACGTAAATCCCCGTGGCGGGTTCTCCATTGCGCTTCTGCACGCTGACGCGGCGGAAGGCGAGTCCGGGGATGTGGAGCTTGAGGAGTTCCTTCTCAATCACCTCGCTCTTGATCTTGAGGTGCAGGATGCCGCGGAAGGGATAGCGCTCGGCGACTCCATGGCGAAAGCCACCGAGGTAGGTGCCGAGTCCCGTCATCGGATAACCAACGCAGGCCGAGAAATCCGGAATGCGCGGCGAGGTGGGAACCCAGCGGAGGCCGGTCTCGGGCCAGCGCATGCTGCGTTTCCATCCGCGCATCGGAACGATCGTGAGGCGGCCCTTCGCGCGCGCCTCGGGCTTGATAGCCAGCACTCCCGGCGTGGCTGCGGCCAGGCGCGCGAGTTCGCCGATGGTCAGGCCGTGAACGTAAGGCACCGGGAACGCGCCGACGTAACTCATCCACTGGGGATCGAGCGGCGGGCCGTCGACCTTGAGTCCGCCGAGGGGATTGGGGCGGTCGAGCACAACCACCTCCACGCCTTCCTCGAAGCAGGCCTCCATCGTGTAACGCATGCAGCTCACGTAGGTGTAGCTGCGTGTGCCGACATCCTGCAGGTCGATCACCAGCGCATCGAGTCCCTTCAGCATCGCCTTGGTCGGCTTGCGGAATTGTCCGTAGAGCGAATACACGGGCAGGCCCGTGCGCGGGTCCCTGCGGTCGGGAATCTTGATCTCCGCAGCCTCGTTTCCGTAGATGCCGTGCTCGGGTCCGAAGAGGGCGACGAGTCTGACGTTCGGCGCTCGGCGCAGCACGTCGATCGTGCTCACGCCCTGGCGGTTCACTCCCGCGGGGTGGGTGAGCAGGCCGATGCGTTTTCCGGCGACGGCGGCGAAGTTCTGCGACTCGAGCACGTCGATGCCGAGCATCACCGGAAACGGCTCCTTCGGAGGGATCACCACCGGCTGACTGGCGAGCGGCAGCGGCAGGTGCGGTGCGGCTGCCGGCTCCGTGGGCGCCTCGCGTTTCGCGCCGCCGGGTCGCGTCGGAGCCTGACCCGTTGTCGCGCTGGACGCGCAGCCTTGCGTGAGCAGGAGCGCGGTCAGGAAACAGGCGAGGAACGAGGCGGAGATCAGGAGGCGCGCGCGTGAAAACATTCGGCAGTGGGTGATGAGCGGTGATGAAGGAAGCGTGTGAATCGGAAAAACGCGAGGCGCGCGGTCATTGACCGGCGATGCGTGCGAAGCGGGGCTGTATCCGTCCATCCACTACAACGGATTCCAGGAACATGTCCCGCGGCCGGACCCAGAGCGCGGTGGTGTCGCCGTAGAGCGCGCGATAGAGCACAAGCACCTCGAGCGTCTCGCTGTGGCGCACAAGACCCTCCACGCGGTACTCGTTTCCCTTGTAGTGGCGGTAACGGCCCGGGCGGGGTTCGGCTGGCAGCGGTGGAAGGTCGGACATGAAAACTCAGAACGGTTTGCCGTCGGCCCTGGTTCCGCAGAGGCTGACCTCGAGGCCGAGTTCCGCCGCGAGCGCGGCCTTGGTGTAGAGGGCGAGGTCGGCCTCCTTCGCGCTGTTGGCATAGGCGACCTGGATGTGATTCGCCTTGTGGCGCGCCATCATCTGGTCGCGCGACACGCCGTAGGTGACCGCGTGCATGATCGGCCACTGCACGGTCGTTTCGTTCCAGCGGCGCTGCGTCTCGGCCTCGGGGAGCGCGATGGCCTTGGCGCGGCCGAGGTCCATCTTGAGTTTGCCGTTCTCGATGAAAATGCGGCTCCAGACGATCTCGCCGGGTTTGGCGACGCCGCGCAGCGAGCCGCCGCCGAGACGGAAATACATCGGGGGCTGGCGCATCGAGTCGGAACCAGCCCAGCCGCCGACGTGATGATCGGCCGGCGCGCTGCCGGAGATCAGGAAAACCCAGACGTAGTCCTTCGTCGTGCCGCTGGCATCGTAGTCGCCCCAGCGCAGGTCGTGCAGCGTGTTCGCCCGCGGCTGACCGAGCGCCTTGTGCACGCGATCGGTGAAGAGCCCGTCAAGGCCCGCGCATTCGTCGACCTCGTTGAAGTGGGGAATGGGTTCGCCGTCGCGGATGACGGTGCCGTCCGCGCGCCTGACGGGGGGGCGCTCGGTCGAGTTGAGCGTGCCTTCGACCAGGTCGCTCGCGGGCAGCAGGTCCTTGAGCCCCTGCTGGTACTGGATGCCGATGGTTTCGGCACCAAACTCGTCGGCGATGCGCACGGCGGCGACGTAGGTTTTGCACTGCCAGAGCACCTGCCGCTCGGTGAGCTCGGTTTCCTCGTCCGTCCCGAAGTGGAAGGTGAAGCCCTTGGCGCGGTACCAGTCGAACACCTCGCGCGCCTCGGCGTCGGTAACCTGTGTCGCGCCGTAGTAGAGCGCGGACTGGGAGAGGCGTTCCTTGTAGACGCCGGTGGAGAAGAGCAGTTCGTCCGGGATGATGGCGTTGAACATGCCCATGCATCCCTCGTCGAAGACGCCCATGATCGCCTTGTGGCGCCGAAGGTTGTCGGCGATCTTCCGCGCGACGCTGCGGGCCTTCGGCGGAACAGTGGCGCGGGCGATGGGGCGCACGTGCGTGGTGCGGTGCTTTACGACGCCGGTTTTCAGCCATTGGGAGAGCCCGCCGAGAAACACGACGTCCTCGAAGGTTTCACTCCAGAGCGTCGAGTAGGGCACGCGCGCCTTTGTGAGGGAGCCGTTGAGATTCAGCATGCCGACCAGGCCGGGCCAGGTGCCGGACCAGTTGGCGACGGTCAGGATCGGGCCGCGGTGCGAGATGAGTCCGGGGAGGACGTGATGCGAGTACTGCCAGACCGACTCCGCGACGATCAGCGGCGCGGTGGGGTCGATTTCCGAAAAAATCTCCATGCCCTCCTTCTGAGATCCGATGAACCCGTGCTTCAGCGCATGCTTGTAGGGGTGAGCCCGGCGCAGCGTCCAACCGAGCGATTTCACGACGGCCGTGAGCCGCTTTTCCATGGCCGCCTGGGTGGACCAGCATTTTTCGTTGGCTGACTGGCGGAGGTCTCCGCTGGCAATCAGAAGAACTGTCTTGCGGGAAGTTTTTTTCATAAAGAGAGAGGAGCGGCCGGCCCCCGGGTTGAGGGCAGGCACGCTCCAATGAACCTCAAATCATGCCGCCGCGCATAGTCGAAAACGTGCGACAGGGAAAAAATTCGCTCCACCGCTGAACCCAATTCGACGGGCGGAATTACCCCTGGCTGAAATTGCGCCGCGAAGCTACGGTGCCTTGACCTTGAGTCGCGAGGTGACGTCCGTGACGCCGTCGGTGTCGAGCGCGACGGCAATGGCGTGGCCGATCAGCGAGGCGTTGGCGACGGTGCCGGCGAGGGAGACGTGCCCGCTGTCGACGTCGATGTTGATGTCGATCGCGGACAACTGGCTGTCCAGGACGTACTTTGCCTTCAGGACGGTCAGGATGCGCGCGTCGCTGAGTTCCACTCCCGCCTGCTTGGCGCGCGTGCGGACGATTTCCTTGCCGCGACTCAGGTCCTCGCGGATGTCGTCGGGCGTGAGTTTCCAGTCCTGCAGCTTTTGATTGATTGCGTTGCCGGCGTCGCGCGTGAGGTCGCGCGCCTGCTCCCGCAGGCTGCGCGAACTCTTCTCCGCGGGAGGAGCGGTGGGAGCCGGGGTCGGGGTGGGCATGGCGGCCGCGGCTGCGGCGGAGGAGGCGGCCGCTTCGCGGGCCTCCTTTTCGCGATAGAGGTGGTAGGCGAAGGCGCCGATGACGCCGCCGAGGAGGAACACGAGGAGCGTTTTCATGGGAAGGGATGCAGCGTTTGTGCGGCAGACCGCGGTTTGGCAACAGTGTTCGCGTTTGGATTGAAGAATGCTTGCAAATGCCCGCCCTTTCGTCGGCGGGCGGAGGCTTTTGCTTTGAATGCATTTGCGGGTTGGGGCACGGTCATCCGCCTATGTCGAAGAAGTTTGCCCTCGTCACCGGAGCGTCCCGTGGAATCGGCCGCGGCATCGCCATTGAACTCGCCAAGGCCGGCTGCAGCGTGGCCATCAATTATGCCGGCAATGCTGAGGCTGCGAACGAGGCGCTCGGCCTGGTGCGCGCTGCGGGCGGGGACGGCTTCATTGTGCAGGGCGACGTCGCGGTGGCCGCGGACCGCAGCCGGCTGGTCGCCGAGACGGTGAAGCGGTTTGGCAGGCTCGACCTGCTCGTGAACAATGCGGGGGTTGCACCGAAGGTGCGCGCCGATCTGCTTGATGCGGGCGAGGAGAGTTTCGACCGCCTGTTCTCGATCAATCTGAAGGGGCCGTATTTTCTCACGCAGCTCGTTGCGAAACAGTTTCTCTCGCAGGCTCCGGATGAAAACGGTTTCCGCGGGCGCATCGTGAACATCACCTCGATCTCCGTCTACACGGCGTCGATCAACCGCGGGGACTACTGCATGGTCAAGGCGGGGCTCGCGATGATGACAAAACTCTTTGCCGACCGCCTCGCAAACGACGGCATCAATGTCTATGAAATCCGCCCCGGTGTGATCGCCACGGACATGACCGGCGGCGTGAAGGAGAAGTACGACAAGTTGATCCTGCAGGATGAGCGCGGCATCACGCCGATCCGCCGCTGGGGGCGTCCGGAGGACGTGGGGCTGGCGGTGCGCGCGATCGCCGAGGACCGGTTTCCGTTCTCGACCGGAGCGGTTTTCGATGTCGACGGCGGATTCGGCCTGCAGCGGCTCTAGGCGGCGTTCGCCGCTCAAGCCCGCGCAAGGAAATGATCGCACGCTGTCAGGCTGGATTCGAGGATCTGCTCGCCGCGGAACTGCGCGACGCGGGAAGTCGCGTGCTGCAGGAAGGGCCGGGCTGGGTGCAGGCGGAGGCAGCGGGGTCGACTTCGGGTGCTGTGGATGCCTCGACGGGTGTGCGCCGACTCGCGGACGATCTGGTGTTTTCGCATCAGGTTCTGATCGATCCCGTGGAGGTGCGCGAGGAGACGGTCAATGCGCTGGCGCAGCGGCTGGCCGGGTTGTTTTTTGAAAGGCTCGGCGGGGAGCGCGTCGAGCAGCCATGGCCGTGCGTCTTTGATTTTCCCGGGGAGATCGTCGGGCTGGGGCGCCGCGTGGGGGGCGTCGAAAAGGCGTTTCACGAGATCATTCGGAAACGCATTTCGCGCGTCGCGAAACTCGCGCAGCCCGACTGGCCGCGGGCGCCGGGACTGCATCGCGGCTGGGTGGTGGTGTTCACGGATTTTGGACGGGCGTTCGCCGCGCGCGAGATCTGGCTGAACGGACAGCGCCGCATGGCGGATGACGAGCGTGCCCCTTCGCGCAGTTATCTCAAGGTCGAGGAGGCGTATGTCGTTTTCGGCCGCGAGCCGCGCGAGGGCGAGACTGTCGTCGATCTCGGCGCCGCGCCGGGCGGGTGGAGCTACAGCGCGGCGAAACACGGCGCGCGCGTGCTCGCGCTCGACAACGGGCCGCTGAAGGGCGGGGCGCTGGATCATCCGAACATCGAGCACCGCCGCGTCGATGCCTTCGGCTTCACGCCGGAACCAGGCGCGGTGTTTGACTGGATGTTCTGCGATCTCGTGGAGGATCCGAATCACGTGCTCGAGCACATTATCCGGCCCTGGCTTTCGCAGGGGTGGTGCCGGCGGTTCGTGGTGAATCTCAAGTTTGGACGCGTGGCGCCCTTGCCATTTCTGAAGCAGATCCGCGCGGCCGATGGCGTGTTTGCACGGCATGCCCCGGGCTTTCGCGTTCGCCACCTGTATCACGATCGCGAAGAATTCACGGTCGTGGGAGAGGTGATGCACTGACATGAACAAACGCGAACTCGTCATCTGCGGCATGACGGCGGTCCAGGCGCGGTTTCGGCGCGATCCGGCGTCGATGCTTCGCCTGTTTTTCGACGAGCCGACGTCCCGCCGGATCGGACCGCTCTGCAAGGCGCTCGCCGCGGCGCGCAAGGTGTACCGCTGCGTGGATGCCGGGGAACTCCAGATCATTTCGGGCACGGTGCATCATGGCGGCATTGTGGCTGTGGTGACTGCGCCGGTGCTCCGTGCACCGCTTCCCGCGGATGTGGCCCGCTGGGCGGAAACGCGGGCGCCGCTGCTGCTGCTCGACCGGATCGGCAACGCGCACAACCTCGGCGCACTGGCGCGCACCGCGGCGTTCTTTGGCGTGGAGCACCTCATCCTGCCATTCTCACCGCAGGCGGCGCTGCCGGGCGAGGCCGCCTACCGGGTGGCCGAAGGCGGGCTGGAGCATGTCACGGTCTGGCGGGTCGGGCTGCTGGCCCGATTCATCAAGGATCTGATCGCCGCGGGCTACGACGTGGTCGGCGCGGCGACGCGCGGCGGCCGCGCGGATGCGGCCCCGACACCGGACCGACCCGTTGCGGTGGTTCTCGGAAACGAGGAGCAGGGACTCGCGGCGGATGTGGCCGATGCCTGCACGCGGTTGGTGACTCTTGCCGGTTCGGGACGCGTCGAGTCGCTCAACGTGTCGGTGGCTGGATCGATCGTGATGTGGGAGTCATTCGGAAAACGCATCCAGAGTAGTTTGAAGTAGCGCAGGCCGGAAGGCCGTTTGGGTAAAAGGCCGCGGCATGTCGCGGCGCGACAATTCAAGAATTGGCACTGAAGCCGCCAAAGATTTCGCCGTACGCCGTTTCACGCTGGCTGTTCTCGTCGTCCTGCCCCCTCACCTTGCTCCTCCTATGTGGCACGGGCGAGGGTTCTGCGGCCCCATCTGGTGTGTGACGAGATTCTAGTGTGAAACTGCCGCGCGATACTTATGGCCGCGCCACAGCCGGGGCGCCGTCATCGTAACAGTGACGGGGAGTTTCACTCTGATGAATGGGCGACTGCAGGGTGCACGGAATGCACAAAGCCGTGCTGCGTGATTTTGGTGACGGCGTAACTGGCCCGCTTCCGCAGGTGATCCGGTTGCAATTTGTGCCAGGCGAGGTCTTTGCGATGTGAAGATCCCGCGAGACCTCAGCGGCTCCGACCTGATGAAGTGGGAACGGAGAACGGGTCAAAAAGTAGCTCCGCTCAACGCTGCGATGCAGAAACTACAGGCCGAAATAGTGGGCCAAGGTCTGACGGACCTTCGCCAATTCCGCGTCGGCAAGTACGCCAAGCCTCCGTTCCAAGCGCGCGATTGATACTGATTGTATCTGCTGAAAGTGGAATACTCCTGGCTTGAGGAACGGCTTCGCAAGCGCCAACTCCCATCGGTTGCCACGCCGCGCTGTCGTATGCGGTAGGACAGCAACGAGTGCCAATTCGTCGTCGGCCGGGTAGTTTGTAAGCAAAAGGCACGGACGCACTTTCGCGACCATGCCGAGATCGATCAGCCAGACTTCACCCGCCCTCACGCTTTGCATCCTCCGCTTCCATGCGATCGAGAAGCGCGAAGCCTTCCGCTGCAGTGTGCTCCGCGGCAGTCAATTCCTCAACTTCATCGATCGCGAGCGCCCGGCGGCATAGCAGCCTCCGTTCCTCGTGCGTGAGGTGTGGCAATTGGTCGAGGATCTCGGACAGGCTCATGGCGAGAGCATGGTTGGAGACTCAAACCTTTCAAGCCAAACCCTCCAGGTTCGATCCTGTGGTCACTGGACTCCCGGTCTGCGCACCATCTGAACGGCAGCCTGAAATGTAGGCTGGGTCAGCGGAACCAGGCGGAAAGCTCGGCGGGAGTGAAGGTGAGACCGGTGCGCGTTGTGCCGACGTGGATTTCGATGCGCTGCCGGTCGCTGCGGCGGAGTTCGATGAGGAGCACCGCGTCCTCCTGGCCGTGCACTATGATGCGTCCGAGCGAGATGTCGCGCGCAGCGGCCTCGGGTTTGGGTTCGAACACGACGCGCCAGGCTATGCCGTCGCGCGCGCCGTAAATGATGAAATCGCGCTCGAGCACGGTCGTGTCGAAGCGCAGCACTTGGAGCAGCGTGCCGGTCGCACCGCGGGCGCGGGGATCCGAGCCGATGTCGTGCACGCGGCCCTTGGAGTCGCGCACGGCGATGCCGCCGGCGTCGATCATGACGCAGGATTCCTCCGGCGTCAGGTAGTGCAGGCTGAGCCCGTGGTCGGGCGAGAGGCGCATCTCGCCGGTGAGCACAATGGGTCGTTTGCGGATCGGCATGAAACGCAGTTCCTCGAACTGTGAGTGGATGCCGCCCTGCGACGCCAGGGTCTGGAATAGCGCGCGCCAGGAGGAGTCGCCCGCGAGCGTGAGCCGGTGCTCGGGTGACACGATGTCGTCCGGCAGCGCGGCGCGCAACGCATGGGAGACCGCCATGGCCGCCACGAGCAGCGCAGCGATGCCGAGGATGCGCGATTTCAAGTCCAGGTGAGTGTGAGCCATTGTCCGGAGGCAATGAGACCCGAGAACGGCGTCCGGGTGCGCAGGAGATCGAAAAAATGTGGGAGCGTGAGTGCCGGAGCCTTGGAGCCGGGAGTGCTTGTTGCGGGCCGTTGGTCGAGGCGGATGCGACCCAGGGCGGACTCCTGATTTCGAGCCAGGGTCATTGCAAATGCGAAGGTGCGGTCGCTTGCGGCGCCGTGTTCGAGCATCCAAGTGCCGCGCTCCTCTCCGCCGCAGAGAATCACGCGGGGTGAATCGCACAGTAGTGCGACCTCGAGCGCACGGGCGGCGAGGCGATGGCTTCCTGTCATGGGAAAGAACTGGTGCACTGGCCGCTGGGTCGCTACCAGGGCCTGCTGCACGCCGCTGGGGTGGATAGATGTCTGGAAAAGCGTGGGGCTCGGACTTGGGAAACTGTCGAGAAAGGCTTCGAGCGCGCGGGCTTCACCGTTGGCCGATGCATACACGATGGGTTCGCCCCCGGTGGCGCCGATGTTTTGGATCGTCGCGCCGACGAGATGGCCGAGCTGGGTCATGCGGCGGCCCGCGCCGCGCGGGAAACGATCCTTGAGTCGCTCGCGGGTCTCGGCGGGCGACTCCATTCCCGGGTCCTCGATGGAGAGCAGTGAGATGCAGGCCTCAGGCATGGCTGACAAGCATGGCGGCGTGCGCGCCGCCAAAGGCGTTGCTGGTGCAGAGCACGGAATCGTAGGGTGCGGCGTCAAACGCCTCGAACTGCACGGCTGGCGAAAATGCGGGCGGGGCGCTGGCGACGGTGCCGGGGATTCTGCCGCCGGTGGTGGCGGCGAGGGCGATGGCGAGTTCGACGAGTCCGCAGCTGCCGAGCGTGTGGCCGATGGCGCCCTTCCAGGCGACAAGGGGCGACTCCGAAAAACGCGAGCCCAGGCGCGTCGCTTCCAAGCGTCCCGCCTCGAGTGTGCCGGTGCCGTGGCCCTTCACCCAGAATTTTCTGCCTTCCGTCGCGGGAAGGATGTCGGCGAGGCAGGTTTCGAATCCAGCGCCGTCGGGCTGGTTGGCGGTGAAGTGGAACATCTCGTTGTGCAGGCTCTGCGCAGCGAGGGTGAAATCGCCGCGATCCCGGGTGAGAATGGCGAAGGCCGCACCGTCTCCGAGCGCGATGGAGCCGGTGGCACGATCCTGGTAGGGTGCGGGCATTTCCGAGTTGAGGATCTTCAGCGCGTGAAAGCCGCCGGTCACAAAGGGGCTGAGGAAATCGAAGGAGAAGACGAGAACCTCGTCGGCGAGTCCCGCTTTAAGCAGCCGGGATCCGTGCAGCAGTCCGAGGTGGGCCGAGACGCAGGCGTGGGAAAACGTCGTGATGTTGTCGCCCCAGCCTAGTTGCGCGGTCAGCCAGTCGACGCAGGCGAACGGCGTGCCGTGGGCGAGGAAGGCGGTGTTTCCGCTGCGCCGGAAGGCGTGCAGCGCGCCGACGCCGAAATTGGAACTCGTGATGATCACCGGGCGGCGCACGGAGCCCCAGTCGCCCTGCGGCAGCCGCTCGAGCATCCTGCGCACGCACGCGAGCCAGTTGGGCGGGCATGTCTCGTCGAGGCCGCGCCTGCCCGCCAGGCCCAGCGGCACCGGATCGCCTCCGTCCTGGCCGAGCACGGGCAGGAGCGAAAGCGCGCGCCGGCCGTCCAGCAGGCCCGCGAGGGTGGCGCGGGTGTCGCCGAGAGCCGTGAGGCATTCGCAGGCCGCGATCCGCGGGCCCGTGTGTTTGGAAACTGGATACATGCGGACGGAAGGCGCGGCGAAACGGCCGTGCCGCTCAGGAGGTGCCAAAGAACCGGCTGATGCGCCGCAGGCTTGCGACCAGGGCATCAATGTCGGCGGGTGTGTTGTACACGTAGAAACTCGCGCGCACGCTGCTCGGCAGGCCGAGCTTCTTCATCAGCGGCTGGTTGCAGTGGTGTCCGCCGCGCAGGGCGATGCCGTCCTGATCCGCGAAGGTGACGACATCGTGCGCATGCACATCGCGCAGGGCGAAGCTCACGAGTCCCGCGCGTTTCCCGGTTGGGCCGAGGATGCGGATGCCGGGGATTTCCGATAGCGCGGCGTAGGCGGCCTCGGCGAGGGCGTGGTCGTGCAGGCTGATTTCCGGACGACCGATCTCGTCGATGTAGTCCATCGCCGTGCGCAGGGCGATGGCGTCGGCGACGTTCGGCGTCCCTGCCTCGAAGCGCTCGGGTGCGGGCTTCCAGCGGCTGCCGCTGTATTCGACCAGGCTGATCATGCCGCCGCCGGTCTGCCAGGGGGGCATGGCGTCAAGCAGCGAGCGGCGGCCGTAGAGCGCTCCGATGCCGGTGGGGCCGGCCATCTTGTGACCCGAGAAGGCGAGGAAGTCGCAGCCGATCGCCTGGACGTCGACGGGCTCGTGGCCGATGGACTGGGCTGCGTCGACGACGGTGACCGCACCGACGGCGCGCGCGCGGCGGCAGAGCTCCGCGGCATGGTTGATGATGCCGAGCGTATTGGAGATGTGGGTGAATGCGAAGACCTTCACCTGCGGGGTGAGGAGGCTGTCGAGCGCCGCGAGGTCGAGGCCGCCCTC